>CBHWEO010000035.1:0-28321 GCA_966112955.1 uncultured Duganella sp.
TCAAGGAAATCCACGCGCGCATCCCCAACACCCACCTGGTGATGCACGGCTCGTCCTCGGTGCCGCAGGAACTGCTGGCCATCATCCGCGAATTCGGCGGCGACATGAAGGAAACCTACGGCGTGCCGGTGGAAGAGATCCAGGAAGGCATCCGTCACGGCGTGCGCAAGATCAATATCGACACCGATATTCGCCTGGCCATGACCGCCGCGATCCGCAAGTTCCTGTTCGAAAACCCGTCGAAGTTCGACCCGCGCGATTACCTGAAGCCGGCCCGTGCCGCCGCCGAGGAAATCGTCAAGGCGCGCTTCCTGGCGTTCGGCTGCGAAGGCCGCGCGTCGCAGATCAAGCCAATCACTCTCGAGAAGATGGCTGAGCGTTATAAGGCCGGCGAGCTGGCCCAGATCGTCAAGTAAACCGGTAAGGCGGTGCCTGACCCGCAGGGTCAGGCACCGGTTTACCGGTTCTAAACTCCCAAAGTACCCCGCCATGAACAGCCTGTACAAATCCACCATCAAATCCCTCCCCCTGCTGGGCCACGGTAAAGTGCGCGACAACTACGCCGTCGGCACCGACAAGATCCTGATCGTCACCACCGACCGCCTGTCCGCCTTCGACGTGGTGATGAACGAACCGATCCCCGGCAAAGGCATGGTCCTGAACCAGATGTCCGACTTCTGGTTCGAGAAACTGGGCCACATCGTCCCCAACCACCTGACCGGCGTGACCCCGGAATCCGTGGTGGCGCAGGACGAAGTGGAGCAGGTGAAAGGCCGCGCCGTCGTGGCGAAGCGCCTGAAGCCGATCCTGGTGGAAGCGGTGGTACGCGGCTACATCATCGGCTCGGGCTGGAAGGATTACCAGGCCACCGGCAGCATCTGCGGCATCAAGCTGCCGGCCGGCCTGCAGCAGGCCGACAAGCTGCCGCAGCCGATCTTCACCCCGGCCGCGAAAGCCGACCTGGGCGAACATGACGAAAACATTTCCTTCGAAGAGATGGAACAGCGCATCGGCGCCGGACTGGCCGCCCAGATCCGCGATGTGGCCATCAAGCTGTACACCACCGCCGCCGACTACGCCGCCACCAAGGGCATCATCATCGCCGACACCAAGTTCGAATTCGGCCTGGATGAACACGGCGTGCTGCACCTGATGGACGAAGTGCTGACCGCCGATTCCTCGCGCTTCTGGCCGGCCGACTCCTACCGCCCGGGCATCTCGCCGCCATCCTACGACAAGCAGTTCGTGCGGGACTACCTGGAAACCCTGAAGGACTGGAACAAGGCCCCGCCGGCGCCGGCCCTGCCGGCCGAGGTGATCGAAAAGACCCAGGCCAAGTATTTCGAAGCCATCGAACGCCTGACCGGCGAGAAGCTGAAGGTGTAAGCCATGCCGGAAAACAAACCACTGGTCGGCATCATCATGGGCTCGTCCTCCGACTGGGACGTGATGAAGAACGCCGTCGACATGCTGAAGCAGTTCGGCGTGCCGCATGAAGCGCAAGTGATTTCCGCCCACCGCATGCCGGACGAGATGTTCGCCTACGCCGCCAGCGCCCGCGCGCGCGGCCTGCGCGCCATCATCGCCGGCGCCGGCGGCGCGGCCCACCTGCCGGGCATGGTGGCCGCCAAGACCATCGTGCCGGTGCTGGGCGTGCCGGTGCCGTCCAAGTACCTGCGCGGCGAGGATTCGCTGCTGTCCATCGTGCAGATGCCGAAGGGCGTGCCGGTGTCGACCTTCGCCATCGGCGAGGCCGGCGCCGCCAACGCGGCGTTGACCGCGATCGCGATCATTGCCACCACCGACGAGGCGCTGGCTGGCAAGCTGGAAGAGTTCCGCGCTTCGCAAACCGCGGCCGCCAAGGCCATGACTTTGCCGCTGTAAGAGTATGAGTACCGATGTGAAAAATCCTCCGGCGTGGCTGGGCGTGATGGGCGGCGGCCAGCTGGGCCGCATGTTCGCCCACGCCGCGCAGAGCATGGGCTACCACGTGGCCGTGCTGGAGCCTGCCGCCGACTGCCCGGCGGGGCAGGCCGCCAACCGCCTGATCAACGCCGGCTACAGCGATGCCGCCGGCCTCGACGCGCTGGCCAAGCAGTGCGTGGCCGTCACCACCGAGTTCGAGAACGTGCCGGCCGACAGCCTGTCGCGCCTGGCCCAATCGGTATTCGTCGCCCCCAACGCGCACGGCGTGTCGGTGGCCCAGGACCGCATCGCGGAGAAGGCCTTCTTCGTCGCCAGCGCCGCCAAGTCGGGCGTGCTGCCGGCGCCGCACAAGGTCATTGCCAGCGGCGCCGACATCGACGCCATCAGCGACGACCTGCTGCCGGGCATCCTGAAAACGGTGCGCATGGGCTACGACGGCAAGGGCCAGGTACGCGTCAAGTCGCGCGAGGACGTGCGCGCCGCCTTCGACAGCATGGGCCAGGTCACCTGCCTGCTGGAGAAGATGCTGCCGCTGGCGTATGAAGTGTCGGTGCTGACGGCGCGCGGCGCCGACGGCGCCTCCGTGGTCTACCCGATCGCCGAGAACGTGCACCGCGACGGCATCCTGTTCACCACCACCGTGCCGGGCCCGAACATCACCGACGATTGCGCCCGCAAGGCGCAGGCGGCGGCGCAAGCCATCGTGGCGGAACTGGGCTACGTGGGCGTGCTGTGCATCGAGTTCTTCGTGCTGGCCGACGGTTCGCTGGTGGTCAACGAGATGGCGCCGCGCCCGCACAACAGCGGCCACTACACCATCGACGCCTGCGTCACCAGCCAGTTCGCGCAGCAGGTGCGCGCCATGGCCGGCCTGCCGCTGGGCGACGTGCGCCAGCATTCGCCGGCCGTGATGCTGAACATCCTGGGCGACATCTGGTTCCAGCACGATTTCGTCACCGCGCCGGTGGCGAACGCCGGCTTGCCGCTGCCCGGCGCGCCGGCCGCCGCCGACACGGTGCGCGAACCGGCCTGGGACAAGGTGCTGGCGCTGCCGGGCGCCAACCTGCACCTGTACGGCAAGGAAGAGCCGCGCCGCGGCCGCAAGATGGGACACCTGACCTTCGTCGCCCCGACGCTGGCGGAAGCGCAGCAGCACCTCGACGCCGCTTGCGCCATCCTGGGTATCGAGCCATGACCGACGAAGCAACACGCGCCCTGGCCGCCGCGGCGGCCGCGCCGGCCGACATCGCCGCCGCCGCCGCGGCGCTGGAAGCGGGCGCGCTGGTCGCTTTCCCCACCGAGACCGTGTACGGCCTCGGTGCCGACGCCGAAAACCCGGCCGCCGTGGCGAAGATCTACGCCGCCAAGGGCCGCCCGCAAGACCATCCGGTGATCGTGCACGTCGCCCCCGGCGCCGACCTCGATTACTGGACCACCGACGTGCCGGCAGAAGCGCGCGCCCTGGTGCAGCACTTCTGGCCCGGCCCGCTGACCCTGATCCTCAAGCGCCATCCGCGCATTCCGGACGCCGTCTCCGGCGGCCAGGACACGGTCGGCATCCGCTGCCCATCGCACCCGGTCGCCATGCAATTGCTGCAAGCGTTCAAGGGCGGCAAGGGCGGCGTGGCGGCGCCCTCGGCCAACAAGTTCGGCAATGTCAGCCCGACCACCGCGCAGCACGTGCGCGACGAATTCCACGACGAAGTCGGCCCCGGCAACGTGGTCGACGCCGTGCTCGACGGCGGCTCCAGCCAGGTCGGCATCGAGTCGACCATCCTCGACATGTCGCGCCTGGCCACCCATGGCCCGGTGCTGCTGCGCCCCGGCCACGTGAGCGCCCAGCAGGTTGCCGACGTGATCGGCATGCTGCCGCGCCAGCCCGACCAGGCGGCGCCGCGCGCTTCCGGCACGCTGGAATCGCACTATGCGCCGAAAGCCCCGGTGGCACTGTTGCCGACCGGCGACATCGAAAAAACCCTTGCGCAACTCAAGCTGCGCGGGCGGTGTGCCGCCCTGATCCATTACAGCCCCTTCCCGAACGCTCAGCCAAATGTGGCGCTCCCTGCCGAGCCAAAGGGGTATGCTTACGGTATGTATGCCGCGCTGCGGGCAATGGACCAGCAGCAGGTTGAGCTGATCCTGGTGGAAGCGCCGCCAACCGGCGACGCCTGGCTGGGCGTCAACGACCGCCTGCGCCGCGCCGCCTTCGGCTCCGCCGGCATCATCGAGCGTTTCCTACAACAATAAGCCGCAGCGGGGCAGCCCGCCTCCTGCGCCAGCAAGGAGGCAGCCATGTCCGGCACCCCGGCACCCATTGCACGACGCGTCGCGCGCACCGCCACGGCCGCTGCTGCGGTGGCTGCCGCGGTTGCGATGCTGCTGCCCGGGGCCGTCGCCGGTGCCGAATCGTCTTCCGGCACGGCGGCCGCGCGTGCCATGCAGCCGGCGCCGGAGCGCGGCAAGTTGTTGTCCGGCCCCACGCTGTCGCGCATCGAGACCGGCGTGTTCAGCACCTCCAAGCGCATCGAGCCGGCCATGCTGGCGGACGTGCTGGCGAAAGCCGGCAGCGCGCTGGCGGAAGCGGCCGGCAAGCCGCGCTGCACCATCACCACCTACAGCCTGCGCTACAGCACCATTGGCGGCAGCGGCGAGCCGACCGACGCCAGCACGGCGCTGATCCTGCCGTCCGGCAAGGACCCCGCCTGCCAGGGGCCGCGCCCGGTGCTGCTGTACGCCCACGGCACCTCGACCGCCAAGGACCACAATATGGCGCGCCTGCGCGGCGAAGCGAAGCTGGTGGCAGCCTTGTTCACGGCGCAGGGCTACATCGTCGTGGCGCCCAATTACGCCGGTTACGACGGCTCCTCGCTGCCCTACCATCCCTACCTGAACGCCGAACAGCAATCGGCCGACATGATCGACGCCCTGCGCGCCGCGCGCGTGGCGATGGCGCGCCTGAAAGCCCAGCCCGGCCCGCAACTGTTCCTGGCCGGCTATTCGCAAGGCGGCCACGTCACGCTGGCCACGCAGCGCGCCATGCAGCAGGGCGGCGAGTTCAAGGTGACCGCCGCCGCCGGCCTGTCCGGCCCGTATGCCATGGCCCGCTTCTCCGACACCGTGTTCAGCGGGCAGCCGAATGCCGGCATCACGATCTACCTGCCGCTGATCGCCACCTCGGCCCAGCGCGCCGGCGCCGCCATCTACAACAAGCCGGAAGAGCTGTACGAACTGCAGTACGCCAGCGGCATCGAAACGCTATTCCCGTCGACCATGACGCGCAATGAGCTGATCCAGCAAGGCAAGCTGCCCAAGCGCGCCATCTTCGCCATCGACTCGCAGCCGCAAGCCAGCGGCGCCTCCGCCTACTTCAGCGACCCGCACCTGGTGCGCACCAGCTACCGCGAAGCCTACCTGCAGGACCTGGCCGAGCATCCCTGCGACGGCAACGACTGCACGCCCGCCAACCCGCTGCGGCGCTGGATGCTGAAGAACGACTTGCGCAACTACACGCCGCAAAGCCCGCTGCTGCTGTGCGGCGGCAGCAAGGATCCCTCCGTGCCCTTCTTCAACACCACGGCGGCAGCCGATTATTTCCGCCAGCACGGCGCCGCACCAACGCTGGTCGACCTGGAAGAGCAGGGCGCCCAGGACGGCTTTGCCGCCGCGCGCCGCGCCTTCGTCCTGATCCGCGAAGAAACCATGAAGAAGGCGCAGGAAGAGGCGGCCAAGAGTGGCCGCAGCGTCAATGAACTGCTGATGGAAAGCTACCACGCGCGCCAGGCTGGCGCCCCCTGCCTGTTGGCCGCCCGCAGCTATTTCAATGCGCTGCTGGGGCAAGACGCTGCAGCAGCGCGTTGACCAGCGCGTCGCGGTCGAAAGGATCGTCGGCCAGCACGATATCGGGTTGCAGCAGGGCCGGCTCGCGCTTGCCGGACGGACGGTCCAGCACGAAACGCGGCACCACCACTTCCAACCCGGTGTGCGGCAGCAGGTGCTGTTTCTGCGTGCCGCCGGTCTGGCGCACGTAGGCGTAGCCGCCGGCGCCCACCAGGGTGGCGAAGCCGTGGTCCTGCACCGTATTGCTGAACAGGATGGCGGACGAATAGGTCAGGTCGCCCACCAGCACGTACACCTTGCCGCCGAAGTGCAGGGGATGCGCGGGCTCCGGCTGCACCCAGCTGTCCACATTGCCCGTCACGATGTCGCCAACCTGCTCACCGGGGCCGGCGCGGCCTTCCAGCACTTTCTTCACATAGCTGGAACCGTTGCGGTAGGGCTTGTCAGCGATGTAGCGCAGGATGCCGGTCTTCCACATGTCGTCGTCGCCGCCGCCATTCTCACGGATGTCGATCAGCAGCGTGCGCGCGCCGGCATCGCGCAGGACGTTGAAAGCGCGTTCCGTAAAGTCGTAGAAGCGCTGCTTGTCCGGCCAGGCGAACTGGCCCACGGTCAGCAGCCCGGCGCCACCCGGCAGCAGGCGGAACTGGAAGGCCTGCTCGAACGATTTGTCGCCGGCCACCGCGGCGGGCAGGGTGCCGGCGCCGGGCAAGTCCAGCACTTGCCCGTTGGCCTGCACCGTAAAGCGCTCCTGCGCGCCATAGTTCTTCCAGTAGTACAGCCAGAAGCGCCGCTCCAGCAGCTTGCTGCGGAAGGCCGGCGTATCGCCATGCACCAGCGCGCCCAGTTCATGCAGGATGCGTGCCGCAGGCCTGCCATCGATGCTGTCGATGGTGCGCCCCGCCATGCCGGTCGCCGCGCCGCCCAGGGCATGCACGATGCGCAACCGTCCCTGGCCGTCGATCGCCACCTCGAACGGGAACAGCTTGCCGCCCGCTTGCAGGAAAGCCCGCGTTTCCGCGCGCCAGTCGGGGAATACCACGCCGAGATGGGCATCGCTGAACACCGGGTTCATCGCGGCCAGCACGCGCCAGGCTTCGTCGCGCGACATCGGCCGGTCGAGCTTGTCCTGCGCCGTGCGGAAGGCTTGTTCATACGCCTGCCGGCCCGAGCGCAGGGATGGCTCGGGGTGGGTGTCTTCGATGGCCTGGCGCAGGAACTGCAGGTCCTGCTGCAATTGGGCGGGTGTGAAGCGCGCCGTGCCGGCGGCGTGCAGGGGCGCGCAGCACAGTGCGCCGAGGGCAAAGAGGAGGGCTGGAATTTTCATTGCCGGGATCTTAATGGATGGGCTAAAGTCTGTGCTTAAGCTTGCGTGACAATGTTTTTAAGGCTGGCCTTAATGCTTTCCTCTGACGACCTGCGTTTCTTCTGTGCCCTGGCCAGCCAGCCCTCGCTGTCCGCCACGGCGCGCCTGCTGGACGTGACGCCATCCTCGGTGACCCAGCGCCTGCAAGCCATCGAAGACAAACTCAGCCTCAAGCTGGCCGACCGCCAGGGGCGCGGCATCGCATTGACCGACGAAGGGCAGGTGCTGGCCGAGCGCGCGCAAGCCATCCTGGCGGACATGGAGGCGTTGCAGCTGGCCCTGCACGAACAGCGCAATGAACTGGCCGGGCGCTTGCGCGTGCTGGCGCCGATGGGGTTTGGCAGCGCCCATATCGCGCCGGCGGCGGCGCGCTTCCGGGCCCGGCATCCCGCCCTGGCGCTCGAGCTGGAGTTGTCCGACCGGCCGAACCAGCGCCTGCATGAAGGCTGGGACGTGGTGATCCACATCGGCGCCTTGCGCGATTCCAGCCTGCGCCAGCAAGTCCTGGCGCGCAACCGCCGTTTCCTGTGCGCGGCGCCTTCCTACCTGGCGCGGCACGGCACCCCGCGTACACTGGAAGAGCTGGCCGGCCACGCCTGCCTGGCGCTGCGCGAAAACGAGGAGGACGCCACGCGCTGGAGGCTGCTGCCGCCCGGCGCCAGCCAGTACCGGACCTTGCGCGTCGAACCGCTGCTGGCCTGCAACGATGGCCGCGTGGTCAAGCAATGGGCGCTCGATGGCCACGGCATCATGCAGCGTTCGGAATGGGATGTGGCAGGCGAACTGCGCAGCGGCGCCTTGTGCCGGCTGTTGCCCGACCATGCGCTGCCGGAAGCCGACATCGTGGCACTGCTGCCGGCGCACGCCCGGCAACGCCCCTTGCGTACGCGGCGCCTGATGGAATTCCTGCAGCAGGAATTCGCCGATCCGCCCTGGCTGGATGGGGCGCGCTTGCAGCGCTGATGCATCGCTGCTACAGTCGCGCGCCACGACGGTGCAAGGCTGCCGTTTTTACAAAATACTCCTTGTGTCAACCTTGCCCAAACTGGCATATTAAACAGGCTGCGAATAGCACGGACGTTCGCAAAGATCTATAAGAAACAACCCCTCTGGAGACACAATGCGTCAATTCAAACTTGCCATGACGGTCGTGGCAGCGGCAATCATTGCCGGTTGCGGCGGCAATGATCCACGCCCCGGCGACCAAACCCCCAAACTCAAATATTCCGCCCAGGTGTCGTTCGGCGACAGCCTGTCGGATGTCGGCACGTACAAGGTCGGCACCGTGGCCGCCCTGGGTGGTGGCACGTTCACCATCAATGGCAACAACACCTCGGTCAACCCGGCCCTGACCGGCAAGAACTGGACCGAGCTGATGGCCGCCCAGGTCGGCCTGCCAGCGCCTTGCCCGGCCATGACCGGCCTGGATGGTGACCCGAAACAGGGCTTCAGCGTGCCGGTGCAGACCAAGGCCAACTGCTACGCCTATGCGCAGGGCGGCGCCCGCGTGACCAATCCGGTCGGGCCGGGCAACAAGCTGACCGGCAGCCCGGTGGGCGCGTTGACCATACCGATGGTGACCCAGGTTAAGAACCACCTGGCTGCCGTGGGCGGCAAGTTCAAGGGCGATGAAATCGTCTACGTCATGGGCGGCAACAACGACGTGCTGGCAGGCCTGGACGCCCTGTCCGCGGGGGCCACCGCCGCGGGCACCGCAGCCGGCCAGACGGCCTTCGCCACCAGCCTGGCCAGCCAGCTGGCGGCCGGCGCCACCAACCCAGCCACGGCCGCGCAATCGATCGCCCTGGCGATCGCCACCGAGGCCGCACGGGCAGGCAGCACCAGCACCACCATTGTCAGCGCAGCCGTGACGGCGGCCGTCATGGCCGGCAATACCGCCGCTGCCAGCCCGGCCGTGTATGGCCCGATGGTAGTCAAGGCGCAAGCCGACGCCACCGCCGCCGGCACCAAGGCTGGCGCCGATTACGCGGCGGCGCAGGGGCCGCTGCTGGTGCAGAGCGTCGCCAAGGCCGGCGCCGAACTGGTCGCGCTGGTCAAGACCCAGATCGTGGGCAACGGCGCCAACTATGTGGTGGTGAACAATATGCCGGACATCGCCAACACGCCGTCCGGCCTGGCGCAATCCGAAAGCACCCGTGCCCTGATCAACACCATTGTCAAAGCCTTCAATGACACGCTGGCTGCCGGCCTGTCGGGTGAAAGCAAGGTGCTGCTGGTGGACGTGTTCAGTGTCAGCCATGACCAGGCCACCAACCCCGGACCGTATGGCCTGACCAACGTCAAGGAGACGGCCTGCGACCTGAGCCCGGCGAAGAACCCGCTGTCCAGCTCCCTGACCTGCAATGCAAGCAACCTGAAGGCAGGCGACGTCAGCCATTATTCCTATGCCGACACCGTGCACCCGACACCGTTCCTGCACTGGCTGCTGGCACGCTATGTATCGGAAAAAATGGTGGCCAAGGGCTGGCTGTAATTAACGGATCGGAGACACAATGACTAAACGTATCAACAACGCTGTCAAGCTGCTGGCCGTTATCGCCGCGCTGGGCGCAGCATCGGGCGCATCGGCGCAATCCAAGGGTGAATGGCTGGGCAAGATCGGCGTTAACCGGATTTCGCCGGACGTCACTTCCGGCGACGTCAGCGCACCGTCCAAGCCGGGCATCAAGGCCGAAGTCGGCGCCGACGCCAAGCCCATCTTCACGGTCGGCTACATGCTGACCGATAACGTCAGCACCGAGCTGATGCTGGGCGTGCCGTACAAGCACACGCTGTACGGCGCCGGCAGCATCCAGGGTACCGGCAAGCTGGGCACGGCCGAAGCGCTGCCGCCCACCCTCTTCCTGCAATACCGCTTCTTCGAGCCGACCGCCGCGGTGCGTCCGTACATCGGCGTCGGCTACAGCTATGCCTACTTCCAGAAGGAGACCGGCTCCGCCCAGCTGACCGCCGTGCTGAACACCGGTGGCGCGCCGGCCACGTACTCGCTGGATGCCAAGCATGCCGGCAGCCTGGCGGTGGGCGGCACGGTCAAGCTGACCGAGCGCTTCTTTGCCGACATGAACGTGGTGAAGACCAAGCTGAAGACCACCGCCCACTTCTCGACCGGCCAGACGCTGGACATCAAGCTGGACCCGGTGGCGGTCAGCCTGTCGGTCGGCTACCGCTTCTGAGCGCTGCCGCGCCGATGACGAAGCCGCCGCGAGGCGGCTTTGTTTTTTCAGTCTCCCAGCAGCAGGAAACTGGCGCAACGCTTCATATCACTCCGATAGGATGAAAGGTACGAGGGGTAGCATTGACGAAGCCCCTCAATTCGCGCACATTGTCACTTCCTTTCAACTTCCAATTCATTTATGAAATCTCTCTGGCTTGGCATGCTCGCCCTGTGCTTCGGCACGGCGTCGGTGGCGCAAACCTGCGCCGAATCTCCACCCTGCATGCGCGCCCGCGGCGCCGTGGCAGACTTGATGCGTATCGGCGCACCGGAAGGCGTGCAGGAAACGTACAAGACCACCATTGGCGGCATCGAGCAATGGATCAATGTACGCGGCCAGGACCGCGCCAACCCGATGATCCTGTTCGTGCATGGCGGCCCGGCGTCGCCGACCATGCCCACCACCTGGCAGTGGCAGCGGCCGATCGAGGAATACTTCACCGTGGCGCATTACGACCAGCGCGGCGTTGGCAAGACCCTGCGCGCCAACGACAAGGATGCGGTGGCCGGCACGCTCAACATCGAGCGCTTCGTCGACGACGCCATTGAAGTGGCCGAGCACCTGCGTGCCCGCTACAAGAAGGACAAGCTGATCATCGTCGGCCACAGCTGGGGCACCGTGGTGTCCACGCGCGCCGTGCTGAAGCGGCCGGACCTGTTCCATGCCTACGTCGGCATCGGCCAGATCGCCAATATGCGCGAGAATGAGCGCATCAGCTACGACTTCGGTGTCGCCCAGGCCAGGCAGCACAACAACACGGAAGCGCTGAAGGAAATGGCCACCATCGCGCCGTATCCGGGCGACCAGCCGATCACGCGCGAGCGCATCATCGTGGCGCGCAAATGGCCGCAGTACTATGGCGGACTGAGCGCGTACAAGAGCGACTCGCCGTACTTCTTCCTCGCGCCCATGCTGTCGCCGGAATACGACCAGGCCGACTGGAAAGCGATCGACGAGGGCAACCTGCTGACACTGGGCGCCTTGCTGAAGGAATGGACCGAGGTGGACTTCAGCAACATCAAGCGCTTCCCGATCCCGGTGGTGATGTTCCTCGGCCGGCATGACTACACTACGCCGACCGAGCCGGTGGTCAAATGGATGGCGCAGCTGAAGGCGCCGTACAAGAAGAGCGTGTGGTTCGAGCACTCCGCCCACATGATGCAGTGGGAAGAGCCGGGCAAGATGCTGACCAGCCTGCTGACCTACGTGCGCCCGCTGGCGGAGCCCAAGGTCAAGGCAGGCATCAAGGCAGGCATCAAGGCCGATAAGGGCCCTTGACCTCGCCCCAGCCCCACTTCGGCATCGGCTGCTCGGGATCGACCGTGGCGCCCGGCTGGGAATTGATGACGGCCAGGCGCGAGCCCCATTCCAGGTAGCCCACCAGGGCCGAGCGGAATTCCGGATCGTCCGGCATGCCGAGTTCGTCGGCCGTCTCCAGCAACAGCGCCACCCAGCGGCGGCGCTTGTCCTGGGTGAGGTGGCGGCCGAGGTGCTGCTGCACCATGTGCGCATGGCCGCCGTGCGCCTCCGAATAGGCCGGCGGGCCGCCCAGCACTTCGCCCAGGAAGGCCGCCACATGCGCCGGATGCGCGTCGCTCATATGGGCGAACACTTCGCCCAGCAAGGGATCTTGTTTGACGTGCTGGTAAAAGCGGGTCGTGAGCCGGTTCAGCGCAGCGCTGCCGCCGAGCCATTCATACAAGGTTGGAACGTCGTCTTGAGGCATGCTGTCACTCCGTCGAAGGTGAGGAACCGGCAAGCATGCTAGCACGAAAAAAATGTCCACCCGGGGTCAGGAACCAGGTGGACATTTTTTGCAGAAGAGAATTTTTTGTCCCCCCGGTTCCTGACCCCGGGTGGACAGAAGATGCTTTACTGGAAGGCTTGGATGCCGGTCATCGCGCGGCCCAGGATCAGGGCGTGGATGTCGTGCGTGCCTTCGTAGGTGTTGACCACTTCCAGGTTTACCATGTGGCGGATCACGCCGAACTCGTCGGAGATGCCGTTACCGCCCAGCATGTCGCGCGCCACGCGGGCGATTTCCAGCGACTTGCCGCAGGAATTGCGCTTCATGATCGAGGTGATTTCCACCGCGGCCGTGCCTTCGTCCTTCATGCGGCCCAGGCGCAGGCAGCCTTGCAGGCCGAGCGTGATTTCGGTCTGCATGTCGGCCAGCTTCTTCTGCACCAGCTGGTTGGCGGCCAGCGGGCGGCCGAACTGCTTGCGGTCCAGGGTGTACTGGCGCGCGGTGTGCCAGCATGCTTCGGCCGCGCCCAGCGCGCCCCAGGCGATGCCGTAACGGGCCGAATTCAGGCAGGTGAACGGGCCTTTCAGGCCGCGCACGTCCGGGAAGGCGTTTTCTTCCGGGCAGAACACTTCGTCCATCACGATCTCGCCGGTGATCGAGGCGCGCAGGCCGAACTTGCCGTGGATGGCGGGGGCGGACAGGCCTTTCCAGCCTTTCTCCAGCACGAAGCCGCGGATCGCGCCTTCATCATCCTTGGCCCACACCACGAACACGTCCGCCACGGGCGAATTGGTGATCCACATCTTGGAGCCGCTCAGGGAGTAGCCGCCCGGCACCTTCTTGGCGCGGGTGACCATCGAGCCTGGGTCGGAACCGTGGTTCGGCTCGGTCAGGCCGAAGCAGCCGATCCATTCGCCGGTGGCCAGCTTGGGCAGGTACTTCTGCTTCTGCGCTTCGGTGCCGAATTCATAAATCGGCACCATCACCAGCGACGATTGCACCGACATCATCGAGCGGTAGCCGGAATCGACGCGCTCCACTTCACGTGCGATCAGGCCGTAGGCCACGTAGTTCAGGCCAGGGCCGCCGTATTGTTCGGGGATGGTCGGGCCCAGCAGGCCCAGTTCGCCCATTTCGCGGAAGATCGAGGTGTCCATCTGCTCGTGGCGGAAGGCTTCCAGGATGCGCGGTGCCAGTTTGTCCTGGCAATAGGCCGCGGCGGCGTCGCGCACCATGCGCTCGTCGTCGGTCAGCTGTTCGTTCAGCAGCAGGGGATCGTCCCAGTGGAATGCAGCTTTGCTCATGTTGCTTCCTGTCTCTCTCTTTGTTTATGAAAAATCAATCACTTCACCAGGTCGCGGAATTTGCCGCCGTGGAAAACCAGCGGCGCGTTCCCGGCAAACTCGCAATGTTCCACCTCGCCCACGAAAATCACGTGGTCGCCTTCCGGGTAGCGGCTGCGGTTGTGGCATTCAAACCACGCCGTACACCCCTTCAGGATCGGCTGGCCGGTGCGCGACAGTTCGTATTCGACCGTGCCCCACGGGTCCGCGGTGCGGGTCGAAAACAGCTTGGCCAGATGGGCCTGGTCGGCGCTCAGCACATTGATCACATAGTGCGAATTGCCGCTGAAAATGGGCAGGCTATTGGCGCCAGTGCCCAGGCTCCACAGCACCAATGGCGGGTCGAGCGAGACGGAATTGAAGGAACTGGCCGTCAAGCCTCGGAAACTGCCATCAGCGAGCCGCGTGGTAATCACGGTCACACCTGTGGCAAATTGCGACAGTGCCTGGCGAAAATGGACACTGTCGAACTCGCGCGAGGTGGCGCGTGGGGAGCTGGTATTCATGCGGGACCTGTTTGTTTCAAAGAGATTATGCCAAAGAACATTAGTCTAACCTTTGGCGAAAGCGACGGGGATTTTAGCTAAGGCGGCACTTTTTGAGCAGCGCGGCCTGATTTGCGCTACAGTAATACTTCCGGCACGTGGGGAGGGCAATATGGCTGAAGTGGCAATCCTGGGCGGTGGATGCTTCTGGTGCACCGAGGCGGTGTACCTGGAAGTGAAAGGCGTAACCAAGGTCGAGTCCGGTTACATGGGCGGCGCGCAGCCCAATCCCACATATGAGCAAGTCTGCACCGGCGCGACGGGCCATGCGGAAGTGGTGCGGCTGGAATTCGATCCGGCACAGGTCAGCTATCGCGACCTGCTGGAAATCTTCTTCACCATCCATGACCCGACCACCCTGAACCGCCAGGGCAACGATGTCGGCACCCAGTACCGTTCCGTGATCTTTTACGAGACTCCCGAACAGGAAGCCACTGCGCGGCAGGTGATCGCCGAAATGGCCCACGTGTGGGATGCGCCGATCGTCACCGAACTGGCGCCGGCAGGGCCGTTCTACAAGGCCGAGGATTACCACCAGAATTACTTCGCCCAGCATCCGCTGCAGGGTTATTGCGCCTTCGTGGTGGCGCCCAAGGTGGCCAAGTTCCGCAAGACTTACGCGGAAAAACTCAAATAGGCTTACAGCACCTCGACGCGCCCGTGCTCGAGGATGTGCGCCAGGGCCGTGGTCATCGCGGCCAGCGCCGCCTTGCCGAGGCTGAACGACACGACGATCTGGGCGACGCCGAGACGTTGCGCGCCCGCCTTGCTCAGCTCGAACCTGATCGCGTCCGGCAATACCTGCACTTTGTCAATGCCGCCGTAACAGCCGCGCTCCGGGCCGCCGAATTCGATGTAATGCAGGTTGAGCCCGCGCCCGCCCAGCACGTTTTGCACATCCCGTCGCAGCAGCAAATAGCCGCCCTGCGCCGGGGCCGTGAAAGCCACGCTCCAGATGCTTTCGACCGGCTCGGATGACACTTCCGCAGCGAAGAAATTGAAGGGGCGCTCCACCAGTTGCCGCCACATGTGGACCTTGGCCTTGAAACCGTCCGGCGTACGCATCGCCATCGGCTCGACGCCGAAGCGGTGGAAGCCGGCGGTTTCGTAGAGCGCGATGGCGGCGGCATTGCCTTCGGTGACCGTCAGCGTGACCACTTCGACCCCGGTGCGGCGGCGCGCGTGCGCCAATGCCAGTTCCAGCAGCTGGCGGCCCAGGCCTTTGCCGCGCCACGCCGCCAGCACGTACATGCCGATCAGGCAGGCCTTGTGGCTGGTCTTGGGGCGCGGCGAGAATTCCAGTGCGACGGCGCCCACCAGTTCTCCCCCGGCGAAGGCGCCAAAGGCAAGCCGGTCCTGCTGCGCATCGCCGATGCGCAGCTCCCACCACGACAGCGGCAAGCCGGCGCGCTCTTCAGGCGTGGCCGTGAAGGCATCCGGTTCGTGCCGGTAGCCGTGCAGCATCAGCGCGCGGTATTGGGCCGCGTGCTCCGCGTTCAGTGCCTGGACGTGGGCCTTCATGCCGCCCACCCGGTCCCGTGCAGGGCCTGCAAGGAAGCGCGTACCGCCTGGAGCTGCCTCACTTCGTCCGCCGACGGTTTTTGCAAGCGGGCGCCTTTGACTTTTTTATGCAGCACGCCCGGCCAGCCAGCGGCGTAGTAGACGGGCAATGACATCAGGTACTCGGCTTCCGCCAGCCATTTCCTGGCCTCGTCCTGCTCGCCCGCTTCCGCCAGCAGGAAGCCATAATTCGCCGACGTGATTTGCAAATGCCATTCATCCTTGCCCGGGACGGGAAGGTTGGAGCGGTCCCGGTAGGCGCGCGCCACGTCGGCCATGCAGGTAAATTGCGCAAACCATGGCTCCACAAGGGGCAGCCAGGAGGCCACCCGCTCCAGGCTGTGCGTCAGCTGCTCCTTGCCGGCGGCGGGCAGCCAGCAGTCGCCTCCCTCGGCGCCGTGCTCCGACAGGCGGAAATGGATGATGAACCCGGTATCGGCCGCCTCGTCCTCAAGCCAGCGTTTGCCCAGTGCCGGCACGGCGATGCCCATATTGATGCAAAAGCTGCCGTCGCCATACTGCGTCTGCTGGAGGGCGAAGCCTTCAAGCCACGCCCCCTTCCGGCGCATGAAAACGCCATGCTCATTGGGTTCGTACCCATGGCTTTGCACCCATGGGGCGAGGATCTTCCGCGATGCTTTTGCAAAGCTGCCGTAATCTCTTTTGACTGTCATGGGGAACCTGATTTCCGGCGGCGGTGTGCCGTTCCTTCACCTTCGAACGGGCCTGTCGTGCTGCTCATCGCGTCCCCGGCGAATGCAAGCCAGCCGCCGGACTGGCGCCTGCCTTCGAAGGCACCGCCGAACTGCTGCCGGGAAAGCGCGGCAGGCCATCGCGGATATCGAACCAGTGCAGCTGGGACCGGGTCCAGACATGATCCTGCACCTGGATCCGGCCGGGTTGGTCGAGACTCCCTGCACACACCTGGACACGGTCGGCGAGAACTTCCTCGCGCATGCCGATGGTGCTGCCGCAAACGGGGCAGAACCCGCGCTCGGCGAAGGGCGAGGAGCGGTACCAGTTCGGCTCATCCTTCAACCAGCAGAACGATGCCTTGGCGAAGTGGACGAAGGCCAGCGCCGGCGCGCCGGAATGCTTCCGGCACATCTCGCAATGGCAGATGACGCCGCGCAGCGGCGCGGCCGTCGCGCGGTAGCGGATGGCGCCGCACAGGCAGCCGCCATCGAAGTGTTGATCGTCGGTCATCAGTGTTGGTACATGTAGTTGCGCGACCAGGGCAGGTTCGAGGGGTGGCGGCCGGCCTTGCCGCACACGATCTGGTACAGGCTGATCCAGTCCTGGTCGAAGGCATAGGCGCAGCCGGCCAGGTAGACGTGCCAGATGCGGAAGCGCTTGTCGCCCGCCAGTTCGCGCACCTTGTGTTCATGCGCTTCAAAGTTCTCGGTCCAGATGGCGCAGGTGCGGGCATAGTGGCGGCGCAGGTTTTCCACATCGTAGGCTTCCAGGTGGCCCTGCTGCATGGCGCGCAGCACCTGGCCGATGTGGGCCAGTTCGCCATGCGGGAACACGTATTTTTCAATGAACTCGCCGCCGCCGTAGGGCGTTTCGCCATTGTCCGGATCGGTGGAGGTAATGCCGTGGTTCATGGCCAGGCCATCGTCGGCCAGCAGCCTGTTGATAATGCCGAAGTACTCCACAAGGTGCTTCACGCCCACGTGCTCGAACATGCCGACGCTGGTGATGCGGTCGAAGGTGCCCTGCACGTCGCGGTAATCCTGCAGCCGGATCTCGACCAGGTCCGCCAGCCCGGCGGCATGCACGCGCTCCTGCGCCAGCACGTACTGGTTTTCGCTCAGCGTGATGCCGGTGCAGCGCGCGCCGTATTTCTCGGCGGCGCGGATCACCAGGGCGCCCCAGCCGCAGCCGATGTCGAGCAGGGTCTGCCCCGGCTGCAGCCGGATCTTGGCCAGGATATGGTCGATCTTCTTGATTTGCGCCGTGGCCAGGTCTTCGTCGCCGTTCTCGAAGTAGGCGCAGGAATACACCATGTTCGGGTCGAGGAATTGCCGGTAGAACTCGTTGGAGACGTCGTAGTGGTAGCGGATCGCTTCCGCATCCTGCTTGCGGGTGTGGGTGAAGCTGCGGGCGATGCGGGCCAGCTGGCCGGTCTGATTGAGCGAGCTGCGCGCCAGGGCGTTGACCACCTTGATCATGTCGACCGCGCGCCCGGTCACCTCGATGGCGCCTTCGACGTAGGCCGTGCCCAGGTTGGACAGCGACGGAGTCAGCAGGTAGCGCGCCGCGGACGGGCTGGGGACGCGGATCGTCACGCGCGGCGCTTCGGGCGAGAAGTCGAAGCTGCGGCCATTCCACAGCTCTATCCTCAGGGGTAGGGCGACTTGCGGGGCGATGCTGCTGATCCAGCTGTTGATGCGGTTTTGAACGAACATGCGCCTGCCCCTTCCCCAGAGAGGGCGGATCAGGGCTGGATGCGCTCCTTGCGCCAGCTGCCGTCCGCCTGCTGCACATAGACTATCCGGTCATGGAAGCGCGAAGCGCGTCCTTGCCAGAACTCCACGCGATCCGGCACCAGGCGGTAGCCGCCCCAGTGCTCGGGCCTGTGCGGCTGTGCGCCGCTGGCCGCCTCGACGGCGGCGAATTGCTCTTCCATCGCTTCGCGGCTGGCAATCGGCCGGCTCTGCTCCGAAGCGATCGCCGCCAGCTGGCTTTTCACCGGGCGGCTGTAGAAATACTTGTCGCTGTCCTCGGCGGACGTCTTTTCGACCCGCCCTTCGATGCGTACCTGGCGTTCCAGTTCCGGCCAGAAGAACAGCAGGGCGGCATGCGGGTTTTCCGCCAGTTGCCGGCCTTTCTGGCTCTGGTAATTGGTGTACCAGGTGAAGCCGCGCTGGTCGTACTGCTTGATCAGCACCACGCGCGAGCTGGGGCGGCCATTGCTGCCCACCGTTGCCACGCTCATCGCGTTAGGCTCGTTCACCTGCGCCTTCATGGCTTCTTCGAACCACTTGGCAAACTGCGCAATCGGGTCGGCCAGGGTGTCGCTTTCCGACAGGCTGGCGCGGCCATAGTCCATGCGCAGGTCCGCCAGGGCGATTCCGCCGGCGATGGCCGCCGGCAGGATGCCGCGGCGCTGCTGCATGGCCTCGCCCAGGATGGTCATCTGGGCGGGACTGAGTATCCGTTTGGCCATGGGCGCGATATGCGCCTCTTCGGTTTCCATGTGCGCGGTATAGGCTTGCACGAAGCGCTCGACGTCGGCAGCATTCAGGGCCGCGCTGGAACCGTTGGCAATCTTATCAAGTTGAGAATCGAGTATAGCCCAGTCCTGATCCATTTGCTTGTGCTGTGCGAGGATCTGCGGGCCCAACTGGGCCAGCAGGGCGGCATCGTCGCCCTGGGCGGCAGCGGACAGCAGCGGGAACAGGTCGATTTCCTCGTCCGCATGGTGCAGGTGGGCAGCCTTGTTGAAGTATTTCTGCACGGCCTGGGCCGCCTGCTGGGCGGCGGCGTCGGCGCCGTGCTGCGGCAGGTGCGACAGCAGGTTCTGCAAGGTCTGCAACTGCTTGCGGATCTTGTCGTGGCAGTGTTTCAGGACAGCGATCGGCTGGTCATAGCCGGGGGCAGTATCGATCAAGGAGTTGCTCATTATCGGGTCTGGTGAACTTGGCAATAGAAAACATTGTAGCCCGGGTCAGCTAAAATGACGGGATGAATTCCCCGCAAAAAGTTGATCCAGTTCTGGAAGATATCGATTTTGACCGCCGTTTCGGCGGCATTGCCCGCCTGTACGGCGAAAAAGCCCTCGCACGTTTCCGTGGAGCACATGTGTGCGTGATCGGTGTCGGCGGTGTCGGCTCGTGGATTGTGGAAGCGCTGGCGCGCTCGGCCATCGGCAAGCTGACTTTGATCGACCTCGACAATGTGGCCGAGTCGAACATCAACCGCCAGATCCAGGCGCTGAGCGGCACCATTGGCATGGCCAAGATCACGGCATTGGCCGAGCGCATCGCCCAGATCAATCCGTTCTGCGAAGTGGTGCAGGTGGAGGATTTCATCACGCCCGACAACCTGGATGAGATGGTGGGGGCGCACCGGTTCGACTATGTGGTCGATGCCATCGATTCGGCCAAGTCAAAGACGGCGCTGATCCATTATTGCCGCAGCAAGCAGATCCCGCTGATCGTGATCGGCAGCGCGGGCGGGCAGACCGATCCGACCCGCATCGAGGTGCGCGACCTGTCGAAGACGGAACAGGAGCCGCTGCTGAAGAAGGTGCGGCGCCGCCTGCGCAGCCAATACAACTATCCGCCCAATTCGAAGAACAAGCTGGGGGTGGACGCGGTGTTTTCCATGGAACCGCTCAAGTTTCCGGAGACGGGCGAGGCGTGTACCGTCGACGGCGACGAGAAGGGGCGGGCGCAGGGCGTGACCGGCATCAATTGCGCGGGCTTTGGCTCGGCGATGGTCGTCACGGCCACCTTCGGCATGGTGGCGGCGGGGCATTTGCTGCGGAAGCTGGCGGAGCACGCAGAAACCGGTGAACCAGGGTACGACCAAAGGTCGGACCCTGATACGGGCGTGTCAGGCACTTGTGCCTGACACAGGTTTACCGGTTCTGCCCGACCGGCACATAGCGCCCATCCGGCATCGACTCCACCAGCGCCAACCCTTCCACCTCCCACACTACCGGCGCGTGGGAAAATTCCCCCGGCGCCTCCTTGGCCTCGCGCGCCAGCGTGATGTGCGGCTTGAATGCACCATGCGTGGCCGCGCTGAACCCCGCCGCCTCCAGCCGCGCCATCAGCCCGGCCTGCGCCTCCAGCAAGGCAGGCGGCGGCGCCCGCATCCCCGCCCAGGCGATGCGCGGACGCCTGAAGTAGCCATAGCAATCGATTTCCAGCCGCAGCGGCGGCACAGGCGTCGCTTGCAGGATGCCGAGCAGCAGCGGCAAGGCGTCAGGCGGCTGCTGCCCGAGGAAGGCCATGGTCAGGTGCAGTTTGGCGGGCGGGATGAGCCGGCCCTGCACGCCCTGCTGCAGGCGTACCAAAGCTTGCCGTGCATCCTCGTCCGGCCAGAGTGCAAAAAACAGTTTGTGCCCAGCTTGATTTGCTATCATGGCAGCCGCTTTAATCCACCCTGATGAATATACATGAAACGCACTTCGATCCTGATCGCCTTGCTGTGCGCCGCAGCCGGCCTGGCGCAAGCACAGCAGCCTACCCAAGAAGCCACCCCGGCCCAGCCTGCCGCCCCGGCTGAAACCACCGCGCCTGCCCAGCCAGCCCCGGTCGTGCCGGGTTCGGCCGAGCCCGGCCCAGCCGCCGAGAAACTGATCGTCATCGATACCAAGATCGGCAAAGGCGCCGAAGCGAATGTCGGCAGCACGGTGTTCATGCATTACACCGGCTGGCTGTACCGCCCGCTGGCCAAGAACCAGCGCGGCCGCCAGTTCGACAGCTCCCTGCCGCGCGGCGAACCGCTGGACTTCCAGATCGGCACCGGCAAAGTCATCAAGGGCTGGGACCAGGGCATCGTCGGCATGAAGGTGGGCGGCAAGCGCACCCTGATCATCCCGGCCGAGCTGGCCTACGGTGCGCGCGCCCTGCCGGGCATCCCGGCCAACTCGGCCTTGATCTTCGACGTCGAACTGATGAACGTCAAGTAAGGTCAAGTAGCCGAGCGGTAATCCTCGGCGGCCAGGCCGTACTTCTGCAGCTTGTGGTACAGGGTCTGCTTCGGCAGGCCCAGCGCGGCACAGGCTTCGGCCACGCTGCCGCCGGCCGCGCGCAGCGCCTGCTCGATCAGCATGCGCTCGAAGGCCGCCACCTGGTCCGCCAGCGACGCCGGCGCCGCGCTGTCCGCCGTGGCGGACAGGCCCAGCACGTAGCGGTCGGCCGCATTGCGCAGCTCGCGCACATTGCCCGGCCAGTCCTGCGCCATCAGCTGCTGCATCTGCGCGGCAGGCACCGCCGGGCAGGGACGCTTGTAGCGCGCCGCCGCATCCAGCATGAAGTGTTCGAACAGCAGCGGGATGTCTTCGCGCCGCTCGCGCAGCGGCGGGATGTGGAGCACGATCAGGTTCAGGCGGTAGTACAGGTCGCTGCGGAACTTGCCCTGGTCCGACAACTCCTTCAAGTCTTCCTTCGACGCGGCAATCACGCGCACGTCCAGCGGCACCGGCGTGTTCGAGCCCAGGCGCTGGATGCAGCGTTCCTGCAGCACGCGCAGCAGCTTGACCTGCATCGCCAGCGGCAAGCTTTCTATCTCGTCCAGGAACAGCGTGCCATGGTCGGCATGTTCGATCTTGCCCACCTGGCGCTTGGCCGCGCCCGTGAAGGCGCCCGATTCGTGGCCGAACAACTCGCTCTCGAAGATGGTTTCCGGGATGGCGCCGCAATTGAGCGGCACATAGTGATGCCTGGCGCGTTCGCTGAACTGGTGCAGGCAGCGCGCCACCAGCTCCTTGCCGGTGCCCGTTTCGCCGTAGATCAGCACGTCGGCCGGCTGGCTCGCCACATCCAGGATCACCCGGCGCAAGGCTTGCATGGCGGGCGTGTTGCCCAGCAGGCAGGCGTCGATGCCTTCGCTATGCTCCAGGCGCTGGCGCAGCGCGCGCACTTCCAGCTGCAGGCGGCGCTTGTCGGCGGCGCGCCGCACCACGTCCGCCAACTGCTCGGACGAATAGGGCTTTTCGATGAAATCGTAGGCGCCATCGTGCATGGCTTGTACCGCCATCGCAATATCGCCATGGCCGGTGACCAGGATCACCGGCAGCTCGGGGTCGATGGCGCGCACCGCCGCCAGCAGGTCCAGCCCGCTCATGCCGGGCAGGCGCACATCGCTCACCAGCACGGCCGCGCTGTGCGGCTGCAACTGCTGCGCCACCGGTTCGGCGCTCTCATGGCTGCTGACCGTGAAGCCGGCCAGCTCCAGCGCCTGCGCGCTGCCGGCGCGCACGGTGGGGTCGTCTTCCACCAGCAGCACTTGTATGTCTTCCATTACGTCTCCTGTGCAGCTTTGAGTTCAATCACGAAACAGGCGCCGGCACTGGCCTGTTCCGCCCTGAGGCTTCCGCCGAAATCGCGGATGATCTGTTCCGAAATGGCCAGGCCCAGGCCCAGCCCTTCGCCCTGCGGCTTCGATGTGTAGAACGGTTCGAACAGCCGCGCGCGCGCTTCGTCGCTGAGGCCGGGACCGGAGTCGGCCACGCGGATCAGGACGCGGCCCGGCTTGCTGTTCACTTCCAGCACCAGCTCGCGCACCGCGCAGCCGGCCATCGAATCGAGGGCATTGGTCATCAGGTTGAGCAGCACCTGTTCCAGCCGGTTGCTGTCGCACAGGGCGTAGATGTCGGCCTGGTCGATGCGCAGCTGGAAGCTGACCTGGTCGAGCTGCAGGCGGCGTTCCACCAGCACCAGGGCGTTGGAAATCGAGGTGTGGATGGACACCGGCCCCAGCTCCGCATTCGACTTGCGGGCGAAGCTTTTCAGCTTGCCGGTGATGGTGCCCATGCGCGCCACCACTTGCGAGATGGTCTTCAGGTTGTGGCGCACATCGTCCATGCGGCCGCGCTCGAACAGCAGCACGGCATTGTCCGACATGGTGCGCAGCGCCGTCAGCGGCTGGTTCAGTTCGTGCGTGATACTGGCCGACATCTGTCCCAGCACCGCCAGCTTGCCGGCTTGGTACAACTCGTTTTGCGTGATCTGCAATTGCTGTTCCGCCTGGCGCCGCACTTCCACTTCCTTGCTCAAGTCCTGGGTCAGGCGCGCCAGGCGGGCGGTGCGCTCGTCCACCATGCGCTCCAGCTCCTGCTTGGAACGCATGCGCTGGCGCCAGTACAGGAACAGCAGCACCAGGAAGCCATAGGCCAGCAAGGCGAACAGGAAGGCCACGCTGGCATTGCCGCGCGCCGCGTTCAAGTCCGACAGGTAGAGGAAGGTCCAGTCGCGCGGCGCCAGCGAACGGGTTTGCGCCAGCATCAGCGGCGCATCCTTGCGGTCGCGGATGGTCAGCAGGCGGGTGCCGTTGGCCAGCATTTCATCGTGCGCCAGCGGCAGGGCCGGCAGCGCCTGGCCCTGGTACTGGCGGGTCTGTTCCAGTTCGGCGCGCACATTGTCCGGCAGCGGCTTCAGGGTCTTGAATTTCCAGGCCGGGTCGGAGGTGAGGAAGATCACGCCATTGGGATCGACCAGCGCCACCTTGTCCGCGCCCTGGGTCCAGCTCAGTTGCTGGTTCTCGATGCTGACCTTGATGGCCGCCACGCCCAGCATGCGGCCATCCTTGTAGATGCCGTGGGCGTAGAAGTAGCCCGGTTCCAGGCTGGTGGTGCCCACGCCGTAAAAGCCGCCGGGCCGGCCGCGCAGCGCATTGCGGATGTAGGGACGGAAGTTGACGTCGTCGCCGACGAAGCTGTCCTTGTGGCGCCAATTGCTGGCCGCCTGGGTGCGGCCCTGCAGGTTGACGATGTAGATGTTGCTGGACTCGGCCTTGCGGTTCAGGCCTTCCAGGTATTCGTTGACGCGGTGGCGCGCATCCTCGTCTCCGGGCTGTTCCAGCAACTGCAGCACGTCCTTGTCCAGTTCCAGCATGCGCGGCACCAGGTCGTACTTGTCCAGCAGGTTCTCCAGGCTGGTGGCATAGACTTCCAGGCGCTGCGCGCCCGCGGCCTGCAGGCGCTCGGTGGTCATCCGGTCCGCCCACCAGTACGCCAGGTAGGGCAGGGCCAGGCCGGCCAGCAGCACCAGCCCCCACAAGGTACGGACGTGTTGGTGCTGGCGCGGCTGCGGCGGCGCTTTGGCGATGGTTTCGGACTGGGTTGGCATCATGGCCAACTATAACAAACCCGGCTTACAACAGATGGCGCAACCCCAGGTTGACGGCACTGTGGCCGGTGCCATCGTCGGTGGCGTTGCCGACCGTGAAGGGAGCGCCGTTGCGGTTGTTGATGCGGGCGTAGGCGGCATACAGGTCGGTGCGCTTGGACAGGGCGTACAGGTAAGCCACGCCATACTGGCGGGCATCCTGCTTGGCCGGACTACGGTCGGCATGCCGGACCACCGAGCCGGCAAAGCTGTGCGGCCCGAAATTTGCACACAGGCCCAGCACCATGTCATGGCTGGAGGCACCCGGCACGCCGACCGGACCGGCGCTGACCGGGCCGGTGGCGCCACCCGAGAGGATGGTGGTGCCGCCGCCGCCCACCGTGCCCATGCCGCGGTTGGCGGCATAGGCGGCGTGCAGCTGGTAGGCGCCCAGCGAGTAGCGCGCCGCCACCAGGGTGTTGTGGGCGTGCTGGCTGGCGGTGGCGTTCTCGCGGCGGTAATGGGCCAGCACCACGGCCAGCGGGCCTGCCGCGTAGTTGACGGCGGCGCTGAGGGAACGCTTGCGCGTGCTGTCGCCCGCCACTTCTCCCGCGCTGTACGCCAGCTCGGTCGACCAGCCGGCCAGCGTGGGCGAGGCGTAGCGCACCGAGTTATCCATGCGGCGGTTGGCCACCATCAGGTTGGGGGCCTGGCCGGCCAGGCCATCGGCAAATGGGTCGGCGATGTTGAGCAGGGCGTTGTAATACGGCGAGTACTGGCGGCCGGCGCTGAGGGTGCCGAGTGGCCCGCCCAGCGAGACATAGGATTGGCGGCCGAAGGTTAGGCCGCCCTGGCCGGACGCGCCGCTGTCGATGGCGAAGCCGCTTTCGACGACGAAACCGGCGCTCAGGCCATTACCCAGGTCTTCGGTGCCCTTGAAGCCGAGGCGCGAGCCGGAAGCGACGCCGCTGCTCAGGTTGACGGTGTTGCCGGCGGGGCCGCCGCGTTCGAGTACGAGGCCGGCGTCGGCCACGCCATAGATTTGCACGCTGGATTGCGCGTGCGCGCTGCAGCAGGCCAGGGCCAGCAAGGTGGTGGCAGTGTATTTCATTGGTTTTCTCCTTTGGTTGTTGTTCTTATGCGGCGCGCACGTGAGGTTGCGAAAGGTGCTCGTCCGACTTGTCTTCTTCGCCCAGCGCGCCTTCCCACTTCGCCACGACGGCGGTGGCAATGGCGTTGCCGACGGCATTGGTGGCCGAACGGCCCATGTCGAGGAACTGGTCCACGCCCATCAGCAGCAGGAGGCCGGCTTCCGGGATGTGGAACTGGGTCAGGGTGGCCGCGATCACCACCAGCGAAGCGCGCGGCACGCCGGCCATGCCTTTCGAGGTCAGCATCAGCAGCAGGAGCATGGTGACCTGGGTGCCCAGCGACAGGTCGATGCCGTAGGCCTGGGCGATGAACAGCACGGCGAAAGTGCAATACATCATCGAGCCATCCAGGTTGAAGGAGTAGCCCATGGGCAGCACGAAGCTGGAAATGCGGCGCTGCACGCCGAACTTGTCCAGCGCCACCAGCAGTTTCGGATAGGCCGCTTCCGAGCTGGCGGTGGAGAAGGCCAGCAGGAAGGGTTCGCGGATCAGGCCCACCAGGCGCAGCACGCGCGGCCCCAGCACCGCAAAGCCGGCGCCGACCAGCAAGGCCCACAGGCAGAACAGGCCGAAGTAGAAGCCGCCCATGAACTTGGCGAACGTGGCCAGGATGCCGAGGCCGTTGGTGGTAACCACCGACGCCATGGCGGCGAATACCGCCAGCGGGGCCATGCCCATGATGGTGCCGGTCAGGCGCAGCATCACTTGCGCCAGCTCGTCGACCACGTCCAGCAGGCGCTTGCCGCTGTCGCCCAGCGCACCCAGCGCCGAGCCGAAGAAGATCGAGAACACCAGCACTTGCAGGATTTCATTATTGGCCATCGCTTCGATGGGCGACTTCGGCACCACATGGGTGATGAAATCCTTCAGCGTGAAGGCGGCGGTTTTCAGGCCGGTGCTGGCATCAACGGCCGGCAGCGGCAGGCCCAGGTTGGTCCCCAGCTGCATCAGGTTCGACAGCAGCATGCCCAGGGCCAGCGAAAACAGCGACGCCACGATGAACCAGGCGAAGGCTTTGGCGCCGATGCGCCCGGCCGCCTTGCCGTCGCTCAAGTTGGCGATGCCGACGGTGAGGGTGGAGAACACCAGCAGCGCGATGATCATCTTGATCAGGCGCAGGAAGATGTCCGTCACCAGCGAGATGTGGGCGGAGATATCGGCAGTGAGTTTCTTGTCGGGGAATACCGTGTGACAGGCGTAGCCGACGGCGATGCCAAGCAGCATCGCGAACAGGATGTAGAGGGTGAGGGGGCGCTTTTTTTGCATACCGGTCTCCGTTGTTGTGCAGGTCCCCGCGCGGAGGGCGGGGTCCCGGCACAACAGCAAGCGGCATGCCTGCTGCACGGATTCCGGTAAGTGCTTGATTTACAAGCTTGCTGCCCTGTTGATGATGCTAGATGGGCAAGCAGGCCGTCCCGTTAGTTGGACGGCCGGAAGGGGGGCTGTACGAAGTTCTGGATTCAGTGCGCGTGCCCGTGGTGATGGCCGTGATCATGGCCGTGGTCGTGGTCGTGGTCGTGGCCATGGTGGTCATGGTTGTGCAGGCTGCATTCGTGCTGCGTGGTGCCCTGTTCGGTTTGCAGGGTGGTGTGCTGGATGCCGAACTGCTCCTTCAACTCCCGCGCGATCTGGTCGATGGCCACGTCGCCCGGATAACCGCCCGGCATCACCAGGTGGCAGGTCAGGGCCACGTCGGTGGTGCTCATCGACCAGATATGCAGGTCATGCACGCCGGTCACGCCGGGGCGGGCGCGCAGGAACTGCTCGACCTCGTCCGCATCGACATTGCCCGGCACGGCGCCCAGCGTCATGTCCAGGGCTTCGCGCAGCAGCGACCAGGTGCTCTTCATGATCAGCACTACAATCACCAGCGAGACTGCCGGGTCGATCCATGCCCAGCCGGTGGACAGCACCACCAGGCCCGCCACCAGCACGCCCAGCGAAATGGCCGCGTCGGCCGCCAGGTGCAGGTAGGCGCCGCGGATGTTCAAGTCATCCTTGCTGCCCTTCATGAACAGCCAGGCCGACATGCCGTTGACGGCGATGCCGATGCCGGCCACCACCGACACGGTCAGGCCCTCGACAGGCGTCGGCGCCATCAGGCGCTGCACGGCGCCCCAGGCGATGGCGCCGGTCGCCGCCATCAGCAGCATGCCGTTGAACAGCGCCGCCAGGATCGAGCTGCTGCGCAAGCCATAGGTATAGCGGCCGGACGGCTCGCGCTTGGCCAGGACGGCGGCGCCCCAGGCCAGGATCAGGCTGAGCACGTCCGACAGGTTATGGCCCGCATCGGCCATCAGCGCGGTGGAATTGGCGAGGAAACCGTAAAAGAACTCGATCGCCACGAAGGCCGCATTGAGCGCAATGGCGATGGCGAAGGCGCGGCCGTGGCCCGGATCGCCGTGGTGGTGATGATGATGGCCGTGGTCGTGGCCATGGTGGTGGTGATGGGCGCTCATTGATCGTTGGCGGAGGAAGGTTCGGCGATGTGCTCCAGCATATCGCGCAGGACGCCGCTGATGTGGGCATCGGCGGTGGAATAGAAGACTTGCTTGCCCTGGCGCTCCGACTTGACGATACGGGCCCCGCGCAGCAGGCGCAGGTGGTGGCTGACGAGCGACGAGCTCAGCTGCAAAGCGCCCGCGATCTCGCTCACCGCGATGGGCTGCTCCAGGCAAGCCAGCACAATGCGCAGCCGGGTCGGGTCGCCCAGCAGGTGGAACAGGTCAGCCAGCTCCGCGACGGAAGCATCGTTTTCAGGATAAATCGCCATGGCAAACAAATGAATAGGTCTTCACATGTTCCCACGAAACTTTTGTCCCCC
>CBHWEO010000036.1:0-28106 GCA_966112955.1 uncultured Duganella sp.
GTTTGCTTGGTTTTTGCATAAGATTCACTAAAAATTAAACTGGCAGTATAAGTGATTCAATCGTGCTTGCGGCCAATTGCGCCTGCGTGGCGCAACACTCCGTCGTTCGAGCCTGCAATATTTGCCGGAACCGGCGGCAGCGGCTTCACCGCCGGCGCGTCCGCGACGAAAGGCTTGATGCCCAGCGCCTCGTCCACTTCCTTAGGATAGATCACATGGCCGCGCGTGATAACGGCGGAAACCTTGCGCAGGTCCTCGATATTTTTGGTCGGGTCGCCGTCGACCAGCACCAGGTCGGCCAGCTTGCCGGTTTCGATGCTGCCGCGGTCGGCGCTGGTGCGGGTGTAGCGGGCGCCGTTGCGGGTGGCGACCTGGATTGCCTGGGCCGGGGTCAGGCCGGCCTTGACCAGCATCGCCAGCTCGGAGTGCAGGGTGAAGCCGGCCAGGTCGTCGGTACCGGCCACGATCGGCACGCCGGCCTTGTGCAGCATGCCGACGAACTGCACCATCTTGGCGAAGGACTTTTCGTAGCGTGCCTGGGTGGCGGCATCCGGGATCTTCATGGGGCCCACGTGGAAGCCGCGCGCCACGTCAGGCGGCATATTGCCTTCGATCGCCGCCCACGGCTCGTTGACGTCGCCGTCCTTCTGCTTCACGAAGGCGAAGGTGGCCAGGGTCGGGTCGATCACGATCTGCTTCTTCTTCAGGGTGGCGATGAAGTCCTTGACCGGCCTGGAATTGAAGTCCAGGCCCGCCACCTTGTCGGCCGGCAGGTAGAAGCGTTCCAGGCTGCGCGTTTCCACGCCTGGCTTGAACAGGAAGTTCAGCATGACCTGGTTGATGTGCTGGATCTCGTCGTAGCCGGCATCCAGCGCCTGCTGGGCGCGCAGGCCGGCCGGGATGTGGCCGGACACGCGCATGCCGCGCGAATGGGCATAGGCCACGGTGTCCTTCAGGATCTCCTGAGGGAAGGAGTTGTAGATCTTCAGCTGTGGGTAGCCATGCTCGGCGTACCAGTCGATGGCGCGCTTCGATTGCTCCAGCGTCTTCACCACGAAACCGCCGTTGGAGGAGTACGGGCTTTCGCCTTCCAGGAAACCGGCCGGCACGATCTGCGGGCCAAGCAGTTTGCCCTCCGCCGTCTCGTCGATCATCATCTGCAGCTGGGCGTTGTCGTTGCCCATGTCGCGCAGCGTGGTCACGCCGGCCGCCACGTGCAGGGCGCCGTCCCAGCGGCCGATATGGCCGTGCATGTCGAACAGGCCTGGCAGCATGATGCGGCCGCCGGCGTCGATTTCGTTGACGGCGCCGCGCACCGGCGCGCCTGCCGGCATGATGGCGGAAATGCGGCCACGCAGCACATACACGTCGGACGGCGCGCCGACGGTGCCCTTGTTGCTGTCGAAGATGCGCGCGTTCCTGACCACGGTCAGGCCGGTCAGCGGATGCTGCAGCTTGGCCGCCATGTCGTTCAGCATTTGCGCTTCGGCTTTCTTCTGGCGGTCGGCCAGCAGCTTGCCGTTGCCCTGCCAGCCATCGATGGCGGCGACAAACACGCCCGGCACCACCACGGCAAACAGGGAAGGATTGGCGCCCTTGGTGGCCCACAGGAATTGCGGGCTCAGGCCGATGCCGGTCTGCGCGATCAGCTCGACGGCCTGCTTCTGGCCGCCGGGGCCGGTCACTTCCACTTCGTCCAGCACCTTGTGGGTCAGGGTGCCGGTCGGCAGCAGCGGCATGCTGCGGCCCGGCGCGGCAGCCAGCGCCGCCACGGCGCGCGAGCCGACTTCGAAGCTGCTGTTCAGGGGCACGTAAATAGCCGAACCGGTGACGTCCTTGCCGCCCTTCTCGGTGGTGGAAACCCAGCTGGCCTTGTCGCCATTGCGCTCGAATTGCTCGTCGACCACCGCGCCGAAGGTCGAGTTGCCCTTGACGTGGTAGCTGGTCATGGTGCGGTCGGCGCCGAGGCGGAATTCTTCCGTCAGCTCCGGGCCTCGGCCATTGTCCTTGTAAATGAAGCGGACCTTGGTCAAGCCGTCGTCATGGTTTTCCACCACCTGCTCGCCCATCTGCTTGCCGTTGTTCTCGGAAATGATGACGTAGCGCGTGGTGCTGGTCACGGCCGCGTTGGCGGCCTGCATGGCGAAGGCACTTGTGATGGCCAGCGCCAGGACGGCTGAAACTCGCTTCATTCTAGGGTCTCCTCAGTTTAGGGATGTTGTGCTCCGCAGACGGGGCATGCCTCGTTGCGGGTGATGCTAATGCTGTTCCACTCCATGCGCAATCCGTCCAGCAGCAGCAGGCGGCCGGACAGCGATTCGCCCACACCCATCAGCAGCTTGAGCGCCTCGGCGGCCTGCATGGCGCCCACCACGCCCACCAGCGGCGCGAACACGCCCATGGTGGAGCAGGCCACGTCCTCGAAAGGCTGGTCCTGCGGGAACAGGCAGGAGTAGCACGGCCCCTCGGCGCGCGTATCGAACACGCTGACCTGGCCGTCGAAACGGATCACGGCGCCCGACACCAGCGGCACACGGTGCGCCACGCAGGCGCGGTTGACGGCGTGGCGGGTCTTGAAGTTGTCGGTGCAGTCGAGCACCACGTCGTGCTGTGCCACCAGCGCGGCCAGGCGCGCATCGTCGGCGCGCTCGACCAGCGCCGTCACCTGGCATTCAGGATTAAGGGCATGCAGCGTGGCGCGCGCCGAGTGCGCCTTTGGCTGGCCGACGCGCTCCGTGGTGTGGGCGATCTGGCGCTGCAGGTTGGTCAGGTCGACGCTGTCGTTGTCGACGATGGTGAGCCGGCCGACGCCGGCCGATGCGAGGTACAGGGCGGCCGGCGAACCCAGGCCGCCCGCGCCGATGACCAGTGCCCTGCCCTGCAGGATCGCTTGCTGTCCCTCGATGCCGATTTCATCGAGCAGGATGTGGCGCGAATACCGCAGCAGCTGCTGGTCGTTCATTTACTTCGCGGCCAGCTCGGGTTTGGCGGTTTTCACCGGCAACCCCTTGAAGTGGCGTAGTGCCTGTTCCAGCTGGAAGTCGTCCTTGCCGCCGAATTCGACCGGCTTCTGCTTTTTCGCGGCGGCCAGCAGGCGCTGTTCTTCTTCCAGCTCGTCGCGGCGGATGCGGCCCTGCACATCCTCTTCGCCGTCGCCGTTGGCCAGGTGCTTCTGCAGATCCGCTTCGCGCAGGCGCAGGCTGTTGATGGCGTCGCCCTCGGCCGTTTCATCGACCAGCACGTCCGGCACGATGCCCTTGGCCTGGATGCCGCGCCCGTTCGGCGTGAAGTAGCGCGCCGTGGTCAGCTTGACCGCCGAATCGGCCGTGATCTGGCGCAGGGTCTGCACCGAACCCTTGCCGAAGGTCTGGCTGCCCATGATGATGGCGCGCTTGTAGTCCTGCAGCGCGCCGGCCACGATTTCGGAAGCGGAGGCGGAACCGCCGTTGACCAGCACCACCATCGGCACCGTCTTCAGCGCGGCCGGCAGCTTGGACAGCGGGTCGCTGCCGCTGCGGTTGGAATAGTTTTCCGCCGTGGCGTGGAAGGCTTGCTTGGAATCGGCCAGTTGGCCGTCGGTCGACACCACCAGCGCATCCTTCGGCAGGAAGGCCGCGGAGACGCCCACCGCGCCTTGCACCACGCCGCCCGGGTCGTTGCGCAGGTCCAGCACCAGGCCCTTGATGTTCGGCTCCTTCGCGTACAGGGCGGACAGCTTCTTCGCCATGTCTTCCACGGTCGGTTCCTGGAATTGCGAGATGCGCAGCCAGGCGTAGCCCGGTTCCACCATCTTCACTTTCACGCTCTGCACGCGGATTTCCTCGCGCACGATGGGGATCAGCAGCGGCTTGTCTTCATCCTTGCGCGCCACCGTCAACACCACCTTGGTGCGCGGCTCGCCGCGCATTTTCTTGATGGCGTCGTCCAGCGACAGGCCTTTCAGCGGCTGGTTGTCGAGGCGGGTGATCAGGTCGCCCGCCTTGATGCCGGCGCGCCAGGCCGGCGAATCCTCGATCGGGGCGACCACCTTGATATAGCCATCCTCGACGGCCACTTCGATGCCGATGCCGACGAACTTGCCGTGGATGGATTCGCGCATTTCCCTGAATGCGGCCTTGTCGAGGTAGGTGGAATGGGGATCGAGCGAGGCCACCATGCCGGCGATGGCGTCCTGCACCAGCTTGCGGTCGTCGACCTGTTCGACGTAGTCGGACTTGATCAGGCTGAAAACTTCGGACAGGGTGCGCAATTCTTCCAGCGGCAGGGGCGACCCTGGCCTTTGCGCAAGGGCGGAAAACTGCATCGACACGGCAATGCCTGCCGCCATACCAAGGCCGACCAGGCCCAGACTCTTCGTTTTGTTGCCCATTGATTGCTTTCCGCCGCTAGAACTTGACCCACCCGGCCGGATCTATCGGCTTGCCCTGGTGGCGCATCTCAAAGTATAAACCCGATTCTTCGTAACCGCCGGTATTTCCAACGGTGGCGATCACCTCGCCCGCTTTCACCACGTCGCCTGCGCGTTTCAGCACAGACTCGTTGTAGCCATAGCCGCTCCAGTACTGGCCGCCATGGTCGATGATAATGAAGTTGCCGTAGCCGCGCAGCGAGGTTGCGTACACCACGCGGCCCGCCGCCACGGCGCGCACTTCGGCGCCCGCGGCAGCTTTCAGCACCATGCCTTTCCACGCCACGCCGTCGGCGTTCTTGCTGCCGAAGCGCTTTTCCACCTTGCCCGATACGGGCGCCGGCAGGGTGCCTTTCAGCCTGGCGAATACGCCGTCCGGCACCACTGGGGCCAGCGCCACGTCGGATGGACGCGGCGACTTGTCGTCGCGCACCTCGGCGCCCTGGGCCGGTTCCGGCTTGGCGGCCACCTTCGGCTCCTCTTCCTCCGGCAGCGGCTTGGGCGCCGGCTTGCCGGCTTTTTTCGCTTCCTGCGCCAGGCGCTCGCGCTCCGCCTGGGCCTTGGCGCGGGCCAGGGCGCGCGCTTCGGCCTCCGCCTTGGCCTTGGCGGCGCGTTCGGCGGCCAGCTTTTCCTGGCGGGCCTTTTCGGCGGCGGCGATGCGCGCCTGTTCCTCGATCAGCTTGTTCAGCTTGTCGACCAGGGCGTCCAGGCGCTGGGCATCCTGCTCCATGCGGCCGGCTTCCTTGCGTTGGCTGGCCAGCTTTTTCGACAGGGTGGCCAAGGTGGCGGCGCGGCGCGCCTTTTCCTGCTCCAGCCTGGCTTTCTGCTGCTTTTCTTCCTCGGCGATCTCGTCCAGCTCCTGCTTGGCGTTCTGCGCCGCGGCCTGGTTTTCTTCGACCTTTTTCAGGTTGGCGCGCAGCGCATCGAGCAGGCGCGCCTGCGACTGCGACACATAGGCCATCAATTGCAGTTCGCGGTTGATACGGTTGGGGTTGTCACCCGACAGCAGCAGCTTGATGCGGTCTTCATTGCCGGCCACGTACTGCTCGCGCAGCAGCCTGGCCAGCTGCTGCTTCTGGGCCGCCACGGTGGCGGACAGGCGCAACTGCTCGGCGGCCAGTTCGGCCACCTTGCCATTGATCTGGGCTTGCTCCGCCGCCAGTTCGCGCAAGGTGCGGTTGGCGTCGGAAATGGCTTCCTCCGACTCGGCCAGCGTGTCGGCCGCGTCTTCCTTGGCGCTTTCGGTCTTGCCGATTTCCGCCTTCAGGCTGGCGAGCTTTTTCTGCAGCGCCGCCCGCTCCGACTCGGCAGCGGCTTTCTGCTTGCTGCGTTCGGTCGGCTTGGGGGCGGCATGGACGGCAGGCGCGGCGCCGGCCGCCAGCAGCAAGGCCAGCAGCCACGCGCCGGCGCGGCGAGTCGGGTGCAACGCCACGGGAATTACTTGGCCTTGCCCTGGTTGGCGACGGCAGCCTGGGCGGCGGCGATGGCGGCCGGGTCGCCCAGGTAGTAGTGCTTGATCGGCTTCAGGTCGGCATCCAGTTCATAGACCAGCGGCTGGCCGTTCGGGATGTTGAGGCCGACGATTTCCTCGTCGCTGATGCCGTCCAGCATCTTGATCAGGGCGCGCAGGCTGTTGCCGTGCGCCGAAACCAGGATCTGCTTGCCGGCTTTGATGGCCGGGGCGATGTCGTTGTCCCAGGCCGGCATCACGCGTGCCACGGTGTCTTTCAGGCATTCGGTCAGCGGAATGGCGTCCTTCGGCAGGCCGGCGTAGCGCGGGTCGTTGAATGAAGTGCGGTCGTCGCTCGGCTCCAGGGCTGGCGGCGGGATGTCGTAGCTGCGGCGCCAGACCAGCACTTGGGCATCGCCGAACTTGGCGGCGGTCTCGGCCTTGTCCAGGCCCTGCAGGGCGCCGTAATGGCGCTCGTTCAGGCGCCAGTCATGCTTGATCGGCACGTACATTTCGTCCATTTCGTCCAGGGTCAGCCACAGGGTGCGGATGGCGCGCTTGAGCACGGAGGTATAGCACAGGTCAAAGGAGAAGCCGGCATCTTTCAGGATTTTGCCGGCGGATTTTGCTTCGTTGACGCCTTTTTCGGTCAAGTCCACATCGGTCCAGCCGGTGAAGCGATTTTCCAGGTTCCAGGTGGACTCGCCGTGACGCATGAATACGATTTTGTACATAGAGCAGTATCTAAAGAGTTGGAAAAAGGGTGGAAATCGCCGCCGAAGCCACGAACAAGCATCTATTTTATAATGCGCGGATTGAGTTCAACCATTGGATTACCGTGAAATTCATCCTCGACAATATTTTTCTGATCGCCATCGTCCTGTTGTCCGGCGGCGCCCTGCTGTTCCCGGCCCTCACCCAGCGCGGCAAAAAGGCCTCGCCGGCCGAAGTCACCCTGCTGATCAACCGCGGCAAGGCCGGCGTGCTCGATGTGCGCGCCAAGGATAAGGCGGAAAGCCGTATCATCGATTCCAAGCACATCCCGCTGGCCGAACTGGGCAACCGCATGGGTGAACTGGACAAGTTCAAGAACAAGACCCTGGTGGTGGTGTGCGATAAAGGGATCAGTGCCTTCAGCGCTGCCCGCATGCTGGAAAAGTCCGGTTTCTCCGACGTTGTCGTGATGGAAGGCGGGATCGATGCCTGGAAGGCCCAAAACCTGCCGCTGACCCGGAGCTGAAAAATGACTGCCAACGTTACCATGTATAGCACCCTGGTGTGCCCGTATTGCGTGCGCGCCGAACGTTTGCTGGAAAGCAAGGGTGTCACCAATATCAACAAGATCCGCGTCGACCTCGACCCGGCCCAGCGCCAGTTGATGATGGAAAAGACCGGTCGCCGCACCGTGCCGCAGATTTATATTGGCGACACCCACGTGGGCGGTTTCGACGATTTGTATGCTTTGGACCAGGCCGGCGGCCTCGACCCCTTGTTAAAAGGTTAAACATCCCCAAATACAACGGACGGTCCGGCAAAATCTTTGGAAATAAACCAGTTTTGCTACAATTGCCGTCGCGTTTGACTTGGGCTGTCCCAGTGGCCTGGACAAGCATTAACTATATAACTGATACGAAAGCGTTCCATGTCTGAAGAAAACCTGCAACCTGTGTTCCAAATCCAACGCGTCTACCTGAAGGACCTGTCGCTGGAACAGCCAAATTCCCCAGCCATCTTCCTGGAACAGGAAGCTCCTTCGATCGAAGTGGCACTGGATGTGGGCGCTGAGCCGCTGTCCGAAGGCATCTTCGAATCCACCGTGACCGTGACCGTGACCGCCAAGGTCAAAGACAAAGTGGCTTTCCTGGTTGAAGGCAAGCAAGCCGGCATCTTCGAAGCCCGCAATATCCCGGCTGAACAGCTGGATCCGCTGCTGGGCATCGGCTGCCCGAACATCGTGTACCCATACCTGCGTTCGAACATCGCCGACATGATCACCCGTGCCGGCTTCCCGCCGATCCACCTGGCCGAAATCAACTTCGAAGTGTTCTACCAGCAGCGCCTGGCCGCCATCGCCCAGCAGCAAGCTGCTGAAGCCGGCGCGACCCCGGTCGAAGGCTCGGCAACCGTGCAGTAATACTTCTGCGATACTATGGGAACTACGGTTCCCGGAATGCAAAGGCCCCGGTGGGCCTTTGCGCATTTTTAAGGTCCATTTGATGAATTTACGCCGCATTGTCGCCCTCGCCTTTTCGCTGCTGGCATGCGCCACCGCCCAGGCAATCGACTTTCGCGTGGTCGGCGCCAATCCAGCCGTGCTGTATGGCGCACCATCGACCCGGGCCACCAAGCAGTTCATCGTGCCGCCCGGCGCCCCGCTCGAAATCGTGCTGACCTATGGCGAATGGGTCAAGGTGCGCGACGTGGGCGGCGACCTGGCGTGGACGGAAGCCAAGGGCTTGAGCACCAAGCAGCGCAACGTGATCGTGCGCGCGGCCAATACCAAGGTGCGCAGCGCCGCCGAGGAAAATGCGCCGGTGGTGTTCATCGCCGACAAGGGCGTGCTGCTGGAACTGGCCGAACCGGCCGCCAATGGCTGGACCAAGGTCAAACACCGCGATGGCCTGGTGGGCTATGTGCGCAGCGCCGACATCTGGGGCTTTTGATGACGACTCGTAAGATCAGCGTGCTGGGCTCCGGCGCCTGGGGCACGGCCGTGGCCATCTCGGTTGCCGCGCGCCACGACGTGCTGCTGTGGGGGCGCAATGCCGCCGCCATGGCGGAGATGGACGCCGCCCGCGAAAACACGCATTACCTGAAGGGCTACCCCTTCCCGCCTGGATTGCAGGTGACCTCCGGTTTCGACGCCGCCGTGGCCCATGCCGGCCAGGATGGCTTGCTGATCGCCGCCTGCCCGGTGGCCGGCCTGCGCCCGCTGCTGCACGCGCTGAAAGGCAAGGCGATCCCGAACATCGTCTGGCTGTGCAAGGGTTTTGAATACGATACCGGCATGCTGCCGCACCAGATCGTGCGCGAAGTGCTGGGCGACAGCGTGCCAGGTGGCGCCCTGTCCGGGCCTTCGTTCGCGCAGGAAGTGGCCAAGGGCCTGCCATGCGCCCTGACCATTGCCTCCACCGATGCCGCCCTGTGCGAGCTGGTGGTGGGCGCCGTGCACGGCGGCACCATGCGCGTCTATTCCAGCGACGACATCGTCGGCGTGGAAGTCGGCGGCGCCGTGAAGAATGTGCTGGCAATCGCCACCGGCATCGCGGACGGCATGGGGCTGGGCCTGAATGCCCGCGCCGCCTTGATCACGCGCGGCCTGGCCGAAATCACCCGCCTGGGTACCGCCTTGGGCGGCAATATCGAAACCTTCATGGGCCTGACGGGGATGGGCGACCTGATCCTGACCTGCACCGGCGACCTGTCGCGCAACCGGCGCGTCGGCCTGGGCTTGGCACAGGGCAAGTCGCTGGACACCGTGGTCAATGAGCTGGGCCATGTGGCGGAAGGCGTGCCTTGCGCCAAGGCGGTGCGCGAACTGGCGCGGCGGCTGGGCGTGGAGATGCCGATCACCAATGCCGTGGCCAGCGTGCTGTTCGACGGCATGCAGCCGGCCGACCTGGTGCAAGGCTTGCTGGCGCGCGACCCGCGCTACGAAAGCTTCAATCCGGCAGCAAAATAGTCAGCAGCAGCAGGGAGTCGGCGTTGGCCCGCAGGCCGTGCGGCGCGCCGCCTTCCAGGTACAGCATTTCGCCCGCGCGCAGGATGGCCGTGCGACCATGCGCGTCGAGGGCAACCTCGCCTTCCAGGCATTGCAGGGTGATTTGACCGCGCACCGCGTGTTCAGGCAGGGCGCGGCCAGCGGGCACCGTCATGCGGATCAATTCCAGCTGTTCCGTCTTGGCCAGTGCGATGGACGTAAACTGCGACAAGCTTTCACCGGCCTCGCGGCCAATCCGGACCACCTGCCCGGACGATGCGTGTGGTAGCGCCATATGCCCTCCCGTTTTGCTCACATGTTACCAGCCCGGGAGGGGCGCACAGTTCAGCGTCCTTCGCCGCCAATGAAACGGTAGATGCCGGCCCCTGCCGCCGCACCCAGCAGCGGCGCCACCCAGAACAGCCACAGCTGCGCAATCGCCCAGCCGCCCACGTACAGGGCAACGCCGGTGCTGCGCGCCGGATTGACCGAGGTATTGGTGACCGGGATCGACACCAGGTGGATCAGGGTCAGGCACAGGCCGATGGCAATCGGCGCCAGCCCGGCCGGCGCGCGCTTGTCGGTGGCGCCCAGGATCACTACCAGGAACATGGCCGTCATCACCACCTCCGTCACCAGCGCGGCGACCAGGCCATAGCCGCCCGGCGAGTGCTCGCCGTAACCGTTGGAGGCGAAGCCCGCCGACACGTCAAACCCCGGCTTGCCGCTGGCAATCAGGTACAGTACGGCACCGGCCGCCAAGCCCCCCAGCACTTGCGCCACGATATAGCCCGGCAAATCCCGCGCCGGGAAGCGCCCGCCCAGGCAAAGCCCCACTGAAACGGCCGGATTCAGGTGGCAGCCTGAGATGTGCCCGATCGCATACGCCATGGTCAGCACCGTCAGGCCGAAGGCCAGCGACACCCCATGCAAGCCGATTCCCACGCCCGGGAAGGCGGCCGCCAGCACGGCACTGCCGCAACCGCCCAGCACCAGCCAGAAAGTACCGATGAATTCCGCACCCAGCTTTTGCATCAAAACCTCCGTTGATTGTTAGTAATTGTGCAAACAGACTAGCGATAAATGGCGGATTTAACAACACTGTGTTGTGTTGCACTGCGGAACACGCCACGCCGGCGCCATGCTACATTGCTGAACTTTTACCCTGATAGGAATGCCATGCCCACCTCCCTCACCTTGCGCGCTGCCATGGCTGCCGCCTTCACCCTTGCCTGCGGCACCGCCGCTGCCGCCCCGACCCTGATCCAGGCCGGTACCCTGCTGGACAAACCGGGCCAGGCGCCGCGCGGCAATTCCACCGTGGTGGTGGAGGACGGCAAGATCCAGGCCGTGCTGGATGGCTTTGTCGGCGCCGACCGCTATCCGGGCGCGAAAGTGATCGACTTGCGCCGGCGCTTCGTGCTGCCGGGCCTGATCGACAGCCATGTGCACCTGGTGTCCGACCGGGCCGGGATCGAGGGGGCGCTGGCTGCCGTGACCACCAGCGCTGCGGCCTGGGCCTATGAGGCGCAAATGAATGCCGGCAAGACGCTGAACGCCGGCTTCACCACCGTGCGCAACCTGGGCGACAGCCGCGACGGCATTACCCTGGCGTTGCGCGATGCCATCGCCAAGGGCTGGGTCAAGGGTCCGCGCATCATCGATGCCGGCACGCCGATTTCCGCGACTTCCGGTCACATGGATGGCCGCCTCGGCTATGCCGACTGGGTGCAGGAAGCCATCCACACCGAGAACGTGTGCGACAGCGCCGAAGAGTGCCGCAAGGCGGTGCGCCTGCAGGTCGGGCGCGGCGTGGACGTGATCAAGATCGCGACCACGGGCGGCGTGAACAGCAAGATCGGCGCCGGCGTCGGCCGCCAGATGTTCGACGATGAAGCCAAGGCGCTGATCGACACCGCCCACATGTACGGCAAGAAGGTAGCGGTGCACGCGCACGGCAAGGATGGCGTCGACCTGGCCCTGGCCATGGGTGCCGATTCGATCGAGCACGGCACCATGCTGGATGAAGGCAGCGTCAAACTGTTCCTGAAATCGGGCGCCTACTACGTGTCCACCATGTCGACCGTGAACGGCTACAAGGAACGCCTGGCCGCCAACCCGCATGCCTACGAGCCGGCCGTGCTGGAAAAGATCAAATGGCGCATCGGCATCACCGGCAAGTCGTTCCGGCTGGCGCACAAGAGCGGCGTGAAGATTGCGTTCGGTACCGATGCCGGTGTGTCCAAGCATGGCCGCAATGCGGACGAGTTCGAATACATGGTGGAATTCGGCATGACGCCGGCCGAAGCCATCAAGGCCGCCACCGTCAATGCGGCCGACCTGCTGGGCGTATCGGCCGTGGCCGGCACGCTGGAAGCGGGCAAGGCTGCCGATATCATCGCGGTCGACGGCGATCCACTGAAAGACGTGAAGGTGCTGAAGCAGGTGCCGTTCGTGATGGCGGCCGGCCAGGTCTTCAAGGAATAAGCCCATGGCGCCTGCGGGCGCCTGTTTAACGCACAAATCGCTTGCGTTACCGAAGTAATTGCAATAAAGTAAATCCATGAGCAAGCATTCGTTCGAAGAGATGAATTGCCCCATCGCCCAAACCCTCGAACAGGTAGGCGAGTGGTGGACGTTCGTCATCCTGCGCAATGCCTTCTGTGGCATGAGCCGCTTCCAGGACTTCCAGCGCCACCTGGGCATCAGCACCAGCATCCTGGCGCGGCGGCTGGAAAAGCTGGTGGCCAACGACATCCTGCTGCGCCAGCCGTGCGCCGACGACGCGCGTGTGGTGCACTACCGCCTCACGCCAAAAGGCCGCGCCCTTTACCCCGTCCTGGCGGCGATGACGCTGTGGGGCGAGCAGTGGGCGCCCCACCCCAAAGGCGCCCGCCTCACGCTGGTGGAGAAAGCCAGCGGGCGCCCCGTCGCCGGCGTGGCCATCCGCGCGGCGGATGGGCGCGACCTGCAGCCGGAACAGATCGGCACAGTGGCCGGGCCCGGCGCCGATGACAAGACGCACGAACTGGTGCGCATCCAACAGGAGAACAGGAGACCGCATGAGCACTGAAAAAGCCTGGCTGAAGTCCTACCCCGATGGCATTCCCGCCACCATTGATCCCGACCTGTATGGCTCGCTGCCGCACTTGCTGGAAGAGTCGTTTTCCCGGTTTGCCGAGCGCAAGGCCTATGCCTGCATGGGCAGCTTCCTGCGCTACCGCGAATGGGACCGCTATTCGCACGACCTGGCCGCGTGGCTGCAGTCGCTGCGCCTGCCGAAAGGGGCCAGAGTGGCGGTGATGATGCCGAATGTGCTGCAGTACCCGGTGACCGTGGCGGCCGTGCTGCGCGCCGGCTTCACCGTGGTCAACGTCAACCCGCTGTACACGGCGCGCGAGCTGGAGCACCAGTTGGTCGATGCTGGCGCCGAGGCGATCTTCATCCTGGAGAACTTCGCCACCACGCTGGAAAAAGTGCTGCCGCGTACCCGCGTCAAGCATGTCGTGGTGGCCAGCATGGGCGACCTGCTGGGCGTCGCCAAAGGAGCGCTGGTCAATTATCTGGTGCGCAGCGTGAAGAAGATGGTGCCCGCATTCAGCCTGCCGCACGCCGTGTCGTTCCGCGCTGCCATGCGCGCCGGGGCACGGCTCGAGCTGCGCAAGGTGGAACAGGGGCACGATGACATCGCCTTCCTGCAGTACACCGGCGGCACCACCGGCCTGTCAAAAGGCGCCATGCTGACCCACCGCAACGTGATCGCCAACATGCTGCAAAACGATGCCTGGGCTGGCCCCGCCCTGTTCCGTGATGGCCGCCGCGAACAAGTGGTGACCGTTTGTGCGCTGCCGCTGTACCACATCCTTGCCCTGAACGCCTGCATGCTGATGGGAGCGCGCTGGGGCGCCATGAACCTGCTGGTGCCGAACCCGCGCGACATGGCCGGTTTCGTCAAGGAGTTGGCCAAGTTCCGCGTCAACTTCTTCCCCGGGGTCAACACGCTGTTCAATGCCTTGCTGAACCAGCCGGAACTGGCCAAGGTGGATTTCTCCGGCTTGCGCATTACGCTGGGCGGCGGCATGGCGGTGCAGCAGGTGGTCAGCGAGCGCTGGCTGCAGCTGACGGGCAGCCCGATCCTGGAGGGCTACGGCTTGTCCGAGACCTCGCCAACCGCAACGCTGTGCCGCCCGGACCAGCAAGGATTCAGCGGCACCATCGGCTTGCCGGTGCCTTCCACCGAGGTGGCCATCCTGGATGACGACGGCAAGCCGCTGCCATTCGGCCAGCCCGGCGAAATCGCCATCCGCGGACCACAAGTGATGGCGGGCTACTGGCGGCGGCCGAACGAAACGGCGAGCGTGATGACACCTTCCGGCTATTTCAAATCGGGCGATATCGGCATCATGGACGAGCAGGGCTATGTGCGGATTGTCGACCGCAAGAAAGACATGATCCTGGTATCGGGCTTCAACGTCTATCCTACCGAAGTCGAGTGCGTGGTGGCTGCCCACCCGATGGTGCTGGAATGCGCCTGCGTTGGCGTGCCGGATGCCGGCTCGGGCGAAGCGGTCAAATTGTTCGTCGTGCGCCGCGACCCGTCGCTCACCAGCGAGCAGCTGATGGACTACTGCAGGCAGCAGCTGACCGCCTACAAGAAACCCAGGCACATCGAATTCCGCGACAGCTTACCCAAGTCCAACGTCGGCAAGATCCTGCGCCGGGAGTTGCGGGAGCAGCCTGGCGAGGAAAGGGCCGCAGCGTGATCACGGAAGGCGGCTTGCCGCCGGAATTAGCCGATGCTTAAAGGGCTTCCCTTATGGGTTGCGCCTATGGCTATTCAATCGTAACGCCGCCTATAATGGCTGGGCGAACCGGCACGCTTTTGCCGTCCTCGGAGAATTGCATGAAACACCTGATCGTTGCCACCATGGCCCTTGCACTGAGCGTTCCCGCCTTTGCCAAAACCACCCACGCCAAGACCACCACCGCCAGCCACCACAAAGCCCACGCGACCGCCGGCAAGCACCACGTGACCAAGAAAGCCACCGCCCACCATAAGACGGCCAAGGTAAGCACCCACCGCAAGCACGCATGATTTTTGTCTGGGGCAGGAAGCCGGTCTATACGCATGCCGGCTATGTCGCGGACTACTGTCCCGTATGCCGGGCAGCCCGTGCATTCTCGGTGCAGCGCATCGGCATGGCCTGGCATGTCTACTACATCACCGTTTCCAAAGGCGAGCTGGCCGGATACCAGCGCACCTGCTGCGATTGCGGCATGGTGCTGCCCGTCGAAGTCGGCCATTACACGCAGCTGAGCGCCGAGCAATTGCCGCTGGTGCAGCTGGAGCAAACCACCAATCCCCATTTGTCGATCCGCCACGCCGACGCGCTGGCCGCTGCCGCGCGCCTGCGCGAAGCGCCCTTGCTGCTCGACGCGTCCGAACGCCGCCGCCAGATCGACGCCGCCTTGCGCCTGCAGGCCGACGCGCTCGACGAATATGAGGCGACGACCAAACTCGACCGCGAAGTGTGGTGGTCGATTGCCGGCGCCTTCGCGTTTTGTGCCGCCGTGCTTGCCGCGTTGCGCCAGCAGGCGCCGGAGAACATGGACAACGGCTTCATCATCGCCTTCTTCCTCGGTCTGGGAGCTGTCGCCTGGCAGTTGAGCCAGATGGGCGAACGCTTCCTGCAGCGCGCCATCCTGCCCAAACTGGCCCGTTCCCTGGCCCCGTTGCAACCTTCCCCGGCCGAACTGGACGAAGCATTCGAGCGCTTGCGTGCGCAGGGCCGCAAGCTAGGCAAGCGCCTGGACGCCCCACGCATCCAACAAGCGATTGCCGACCTGCGCAAATAATTACGCTTGCGCTTTCTTTCGAATAATCGTAGTTTACCTTTCACTTTAACGATTATTTGAAAGGAGACGTCGATGAAACGAAGAATTGCGTTGTTATTTCTTGCGTTTTCCGCGACTGCCGCGCAAGCTGGCCAGCCCGAAAGTTTCACTACGCTGCTGAAGAAGACGGCCCCTGCCACGACCGACGCCGTGGTCGCCCTGGCCGGCAACGGCTTCATTACCAGCGCCGGCCCCGGCGCGACGGAAGTCATCACCAGCAACGGGCTGGCAAACTGGACCAGCCCCAGCACCGTCACCAGCGTCTGGTTCCGTATGGCCGCGGCGGGCAGCGCCACGCTGTCGCTCGACGCCGGCCTGTCCGGCAGCAAGTCGAGCCAGATCCGCGTGACCGCCAACGGCACGCCGTTCACGGTCACCCTCACCAAGGGCCAGGCGAAGACTTATGCCGTCGGCACCATCAATGTACCGGCGGCGGGCTATGTCCGCGTCGACCTGCAGGGCATCAGCAAATCCGGCAGTTACTTCGGCGACGTGGCGGCGCTGCGCGTCAACACCACCGCCGCGCTGAATTACGCCAACGACCCGGCCAATTACTACTGGTCGCGCCGCGGGCCGTCGGTCCACATGGGCTATGCCGTGCCGGCCAATACCGAGTACTTCTACAACGAAGTGACGGTGCCCCCGGGACAGGACAAGATCGGCTCCTACTTCATGTCGAACGGCTTCAATGGCGGCTATTTCGGCATCCAGGTCAACTCGGCGACCGAGCGCCGCGTGCTGTTCTCCGTGTGGGACGCCGACAACGGCGCCAAGACGACCCTGGTGCGCAAGGGGCCGAACGTGGTCGACAACAGCTTTGGCGGCGAAGGTACAGGCGGCCAGTCCTACCTGTTGTACAACTGGGTCGCGGGCAATACCTACCGCTTCATTACCCGCGCCTTGCCGGACGGCGCCGGCGGCACGGATTTCTCCGCCTGGTTCTACGCGCCGGAAACCAATGCCTGGCGTTTCATCGCCACCTGGAAGCGTCCCGCCACCACGACCTACCACGCCGGCGTGTACTCCTTCCTGGAGAACTTCATCGACACCAACGGCTACCTTGAGCGCAGCGTCCTGTTCAACAACCAGTGGGCGCGCAGTAGCAGCGGCAGTTGGACGGAACTGGTCACCGCCCGCTTCACCGGGGACGCCACCGCCACCAACGCCCAGCGCATGGACTATGCCGGCGGGCTGCAAGGCGGCCAGTTCTACCTGCGCAATGGCGGTTTCTTCAGCCCCAACGTGCCGACCAACCAGTACTTCACCCGTCCCGCCACCGGCCAGGCGCCAACGGTGGACCTGAGCACCCTGCCGTAGACATTTTTGTATCCCAGTGTATCTGGCGCCATGCCAGATACACTTCCCGCCAGAACGGCGCACGCCGCCGACACACGCGATACACACAGCACCCTTAATCTGGTCACACCTCACCAAGGAGACCAGAAAGATGAAAACCACTTACGCAGGCATCGCTGCCACCCTCGCCATCGCACTGTGCGCATCCGCCGCGCACGCCGCCGAACCGAAGAAAGAAATGGAGAAGTGCTACGGCGTGGCGAAAGCCGGCCAGAACGACTGCGCCGCAGGTCCGGGCAGCTCGTGCGCAGGCACCTCCAAAGCCGACTACCAGGGTGACGCCTGGAAGCTGGTCGAAAAAGGCACCTGCACCACCATCAAGACGCCCAAGGGCTACGGCTCCCTGACCGCGAAGAAGTAATCCAGCCGCAATCAACTCCGCAACCTTCCCAACCTATCCAAAGGAGACCACCATGTCCATCGCAACCAAATCCCGCGCCAGCCTGGCAGGCGCCGCCGCCCTGTTCGCCCTGACCGCCGCCGGCCTGTCCAGCCCGACCTTCGCTGCCGAAAAGGCAAAAGAGGAACCGGCGCACTGCTACGGCGTCAACACTTGCAAAGGCAGCAGCTCCTGTGCCACCTCCAAGAACAAGTGCAAAGGCATGAACGAGTGCAAAGGCCAGGGCGTCGTGCTGAAGACCCCGACCGAATGCAAGGCACTGGGCGGCACCCTGACCGAAGCCAAGTAAGCATCCCGACGGAGGCACATCATGCACGCCCAACGCTTTGGCCTCGGCCTGCGCCGCGAACACTACAGCGATTTCCTCAAAGGCGATGTCGACGTGGATTTCGTCGAAGTGATCTCGGAGAACTTCATGGTCGCGGGCGGCCAGCCGCGCGATATCCTGCGCCGAGTGCGCGAGCGGTATCCAGTGGTGTTGCATGGTGTGTCGATGTCGCTCGGCTCCGCCGACGGCTTGCGCCCGGACTACCTGGCGCGCCTGTGCTCCCTGGTGGAAGAAGTGGAGCCGCTGTTCGTGTCCGACCATCTGAGCTGGTCGCGCATCGGCCGCTTCAATTCGCACGACCTGCTGCCCCTGCCTTACACGCGGGAGGCGCTCGATGTCGTCTGCCGCAATATCGACCAGGCCCAGGAAGCGCTGGGGCGCACGATGCTGGTCGAGAATCCCTCGAGCTACCTGACCTACGCCGAATCGACCATGACGGAATGGGAATTCATCTCCGCCATGGCCAAGCGCACCGGCTGCGGCCTGCTGCTCGACGTGAACAACGTCTTCGTCAGCGCCAGCAACCATGGTTTCGATCCGCTCGATTTCCTGCGCGGCGTGCCGATCGACCGCGTGTGCCAGATCCACCTTGCCGGGCATAGCCAGGGCGATGGGCTGCTGATCGATACCCATGACAGCGCCGTCAACGATGCGGTGTGGGCGCTGTATGCGCAAACGGTCGCGCGCTGTGGGCCTGTGGCCACGATGATCGAACGCGATGGCGATATTCCCCCGCTGGCGGACTTGCTGGCCGAACTCGATGTGGCCCGCCGCATCACCGCGCACAGGGAGGCAGCATGAACCTCGCCGAACTCCAGGGCGGCTTCCACGCCATGCTTATTGGCACTGCACCTGTCGAAGGCGTTCCCGAAGGGCGCGGCCGCGCCGTCTACCAGAACAACTACCGCGCCGCGCTGGTGGACTGCCTCGAAGCGAGCTACCCGCGGCTGCGCGCTTTCATCGGCGACGAAGCGTTCCTGCACGCTGCCGCCGCGCACATCAACCGCCGTCCTCCCCATGCATGGACGCTGGACGCCTATGCCGACGATTTCGCGGAAACGCTGCAGGCCATTTTCCCCGACAACCCCGACCTGCACGAACTGGCGTGGATTGAGCACGCCCTTGGCCAAGCCTTCATCGCGCCCGACGCGCAACCGGTTGCCGCCGGCGCGCTCGCTGCCGTCGACTGGGACCACGCACGCCTGCACCTGACGCCGACGCTGCAACTGCGCCCCGCCACGACCAATGCCGCCGACCTCTGGTTCGCCCTGCGCGAAGCGGACGGCGGAACGGTTCCTGGACTTGAAAGCGAAATGCTGCGAGCACCCGGCGGGCTGCTCGTATGGCGGCGCGGCTTCGTATCCTGCCTGCGTGCGCTTGACGCCACCGAATACGCGGCGCTGCTGCACTTGCAGCGCGACGGCAGCTTCGTCGGGCTGTGCGCGCTGTTGGTGGAACGCCTGGGCGAAGAGCAAGGCATCGCCAGTGCCGGCGAAATGCTGGCCAACTGGCTTGGCAGTGAATTGATCACGGGAGTCGACGATGAATGACTCGCCCGCCATGCGCCGTCACTTTTTGCTCTGCGCGGCGCTGTACGCCATCACAGGCCTGGCGGGGATCGCCAGCCTGGCATTTGCCCCCGTTATCGCCAGCGCCACGCTACCGGTAGGCAGTGCCGCGCAAACGCTGCGCGCAGTGGCGGCATCGCAACCCGTGCAGCACCAGCACACCTGACAACCAGACCAAAACGGAGACTTCCCATGAACACCGAGTTCGCCCGCTCGACCGCCAACGCCGGCCCGGCCGGCAGCGCCACCGCAAGCCGCATCGCAGCCCTGCAAGCACTGGCCACGCGCTTGCTGCCGCCATCCATCCAATTGCTCGCCGCGCGGCTCGCTGTCGCCGCGATCTTTTTCCTGTCCGGCCGCACCAAGGTGGAAGGCTGGTTCACGCTGAAGGATTCGACGATCGACCTGTTCCGCTACGAATACATGCTGCCGCTGGTGCCGCCGGAAATCGCGGCGCCGCTAGCCGCCTTCGCCGAACATGCCTTGCCGATCCTGCTGGTCGCCGGCCTGTTCACCCGCTTCGCCGCCTTGGGCCTGCTCGGCATGACCGCCGTCATCGAGATCTTCGTCTACCCAGATGCCTGGCCGACCCACCTGAGCTGGGCCGCCCTACTGCTACCGCTGATAGCCCAAGGCCCAGGCAAGTTTTCGCTCGAGCACTTGCTCAGCCGCCGCCCTTGAATTGGTCATCACGCGGGCTAAGCTAACTTGCCAAAGGCAGTAGGCTTTTAGTGGAGGTCGTGCCATCAGGTTGCAGTTACAGAAAAAAGTCCAGAGATAGGGATTTTCTGGCCACTGTCGAGGACGTTAAACTCCTGAATTCTTATCAGTCTTGTCACCCGCGCCAGATGAGGACCGCAAAAGAAGTCCAGCCGGAAAAGGCTGGGCTTCGCGATAATGGTGCCTCCAGCAGGGCTCGAACCGCCATCTGATGATTGCAAATCAGCTGTAAAAACAGTACGTTCGTGAGACTCAAGCACTATTCGTAATTAGCAAGGTGTACAAAGAACGTACCCTATTCCAGTTCAACAGTGAGGTACCCGTTACCTTTCGCTTCACCTTATTAAGATGTAGATTGAATCCAATTGACCCGTGGCAAACTTTCCCGTCTAAGGCCTCATGTACGGAACCGAAATGTTCTGTGTTTATCATACGTAATCATAAACCCGTTCCAATTGTCAGCATAGAAGTCACAAACATCTGCCACAAAATCCTGATGCAATTTCAAATAAGAAATAAATTTCTCCAAATGGTTAAAGCCCTCACATCTATCCCATCCTAATTCCGAAAACTTATAGAACTCTCTTCCCATTTCGCTCAAATTCAATTTGTAAGTTGCATATCGCAGCCCGAGATCCCGAACAATCCTCGCATCGCGCTGTTCATATCCGCCCCAACTTAATGATCGAAGCGCAAGCCATGGATCATTATCAAAATAATTTCGAATGATTCCGCTGAATGAAGGCTTCCCCTCAGATTGCTCAAGCACTCCAAAAATCATTTGAGTTTGCTGCTCATCTTCAATAATTATCCGATAGCCTGGCTGATAAAGTTCTCCGTCGTCACGGGCATGCAGCAAGTATATTGAAAGCAGAATATTGCTAAAATTTAACAGTGAAATAGAGATCTTAGCTTTTGAGCTGACATCTTTTAAGTTACTAAGAATTTGAATTAAGTGAGCTCGCCAGATGGGATTATCCTCCAAACACTTGCTCACGTCTTGTGCCAATGAACCGGCTTCCGCAGCGCTACAACCGATGAGTTCTCGAACATAACGTTGCTTCGTAACCCCCTGTTCACCACGAATCTCACTTACAATCGCCTCGTCAGTTAATAAACTGTTTTCTGCAATTGTTCCGTATCTATGAACATTCAAAATAGTCCATTTTTCGTTATCAAGAATCTTTGTGAACTTCGCCGGATAGCCGATTTCCAAATAATCTCTGAACGGCCAAGGGCGCACTTCAAGCAACTTTTCGTGCAATTCATCCGAAACGTGCTGTTCCTCAACGTCCGCCAAATACACTTCAAACTCCTCAAGGCCTTCCGGATCGCTATGTAAGAGCGTCTTTATACGTTGTAGGCAGTTTTCGTCACTCATTTGCAGCATGGCAAAATACAGCATGTGAGTGTGGTGCGTAACCATTTCTTCAATCCGCATCATATCCGGCGGTTCTCCTCCGCCAAATTGCTCCTTAATAGACTGCATTCCAGCGTAAACACTTCTCAACTCAAATTCTCTGAACTCTTCTGCGGCTTTCAACTCAACGATTACGTAGTTGTCTATTTTCTTGGTTTTGCATACTTGTTCAAACGAGCGAATTCCGCGCTGAAGGTTTTCGGCTGATGTGTAAAGGCTTACCTCGTGCTCCGGCATGAAAAGTCGGTCCTGAAGCAACGGCAAAGGGTTAACTTGGACCGCATTGGTCGGAGTTCCATCGTCCGAAACATCCAGTGCATAGCCAGAGATTGCCAGCCCGGCTCTGTGTGCCAATGACGAAAATGGAACTAGCAGTTCAGACCAGTGTGTCGAAACCACAATTAACCGTAACTCATCTTCTCGTACAGAAAGAGTTGACTTCATACCCTCGACATACTTAAGCAATTCATGGGCGGCATCTCTCGACGATGAGTCGCTGCGTTTAAGCTCAATTAGAACATATTTTCCGCGCGAGTCACGGGCTAGCAAGTCAACAAAACCACGCGTGCCAATAGGATTCGGTAGGTATTTCTCGATATCGATTAGCTCTAGTTTAGGCTCGAGAATCGCTAAATTATTTGCAAGTCTGTCTCTTATTAGCACCTCCTTTGCAACCATTTTTCCCTCCTGCAGTTAAGTTACTTCCGATTTAATAAGAACGCCCTGGCATTCCTCCATACAGGCCGACACTTCCGATAGGTATGATTTCATCTTGGGAGGCTTTAGATGAAGAGGAAACACACAAATTTCACAGAAGAGTTTAAACGAGAAGCGGCCAGGTTGACCAACCACTGAGGTGCCACAGAAGACAGGCCTCGCCCGTAATATAGGCATTGGCTCTCATTTGCTTGGCCAACTCAGTTGGCCATGGGTGCGGTCTTAATGCCGATATTCCGTCGCCCGAAGGAAGTGCTGCATCGCAGCGACCGCGGCACCAAATACGAGCGAAGTTTCCAGAACCGGCTCGAAGCCCAAGCATCGTATTCAACATGATTCGGTGCGGAAACCTGGCGGGACAACGCCTCGCGCCCCCTTGCATACCGGCGCGATGCCTCTAGCATATTTGTCTGTTGTCATTCGACCCGACGCTGCTTCAACAGCTTATTAATTTCGTTTACGGCGTGTTGCTCTTCTTTTTGGAAGGCATTGGGCTCGATAGTCGCTTTCAATGAATAGTACGCAAAAAATAACGAAGCACTGCCCATGATAAACGACGCGAGGTCGCTCTTTCCATTAATGGTAGACCAACCTGCTGCCGTGCAGAATAAGATAGCACTAAGGACATAGAATGGCTTTAAACGCTTGACTTTCTGAACTTGTTCGCGGCGAATGTTCTCCTCCCTGAAGGGGCGCTCTTGCTGTAGCTCTTCGTTCGAACACTGGATTAACAACTTGTGCTGGTTTTGAGAATTATCGGTGACATTGAAATCGCCTTGGACATTAATTTGTCCCTCATTATTGAAGTCGCGCATCGTAGTTTCCTTAGCAGCTGTTAGAAATAGAATGGGTTTCATACAAGTTTTTAGGTCCGACATCTCAGTATTCACCGGACGAACGAAGCCCCCCCTACCAATCGGCGCAAGGGAGTAAGGACAGTGCCCCCCCTTGGATCCGCGAGAAAGTAGAGCTACATTGGCTAAGCCAAACCCAAGTCCACGCTCTCCGCAGACTCAGGCAATCTTCAAGCTGAAGTTCTTATCGTCGCTTTGCAGTTTTAGGGCCGCTCAGCTTATTTTTCTCTGTCACAGTGGTAGATGGGTGAGACTTAGCAAAGCGCTCAGTGACAAAGCGGCCGCTTACGGCACTCCGATGATTGGTCACAGTGCGAATAGTTGTCATATGATTCTTCTCTCAACATAGTTGCACAAGGGGATAGCATTGCGCCATCCCCGCTGTTTTGCTCAGCGCTTAGCTGCGCGCCGACCGGCAGTGTTCACATACGTACTCCAGCTTTCCCTTGCGGAATCGCGTGTATGCGTTCACGTGCACGGACTTTGGATATGCACATGAGGTCATGGCGATCCTTTCCTGACGTGGCTTCGAACACGACTTGGCGCTTGCAAAACAGCGGAATCAGTAATAGACTTCGCACTGCTGTAACGAGCAAAATACCAAGAGAAAACCAGAAGCCGTTTGGTTTTCTTTTACCGAGCGCCTTTGGAGTCCCCACTCCTTAGGCGCTTATTCTTTAGACTGTTTGCCTACCTTAAACAGCCTATAAGTTGCTGCTTGGAACGACACTCCAAATTCTTGCTGGAGCTCAAAGGCCTGTGTTAGCGCTTTTTCCCGGATGACGCTTAAGGGCATCAGAATTTCAGCGGCAAACTGATCCGCTTGCCATTCTGAGTTCTCATACACCGGGAAGGTTGCCGTGTTGTCCCTGTGGAACGTCCTGCTGTGGGCCAACAAGAGATGCCCTAGCTCGTGAAAAATTGTAAATCGAGCACGTTCATCGTTTTGCGTTATCGCTTTGTAAGTAGTCTCCGTGATGTAAATGATTCGCTTCTCTGGCAGGCAAGAGGCTTCGACACCCTTCGGTAAGTAGTTGTCCTCGACTACGTCGTAAGAAATACCGAATTCCTCTAGCCGCCCAACGAAAGCCTCGAGATGACATGGGCCCTCTCCAGGAAGTAACAGCGGCCGCAGGTTTTCTGCCTTAGCCCGAATCTTCTCTACCGATAAAGGAGGAACTCGGAATCCTGTTTTATATTTAACTACGTTCATTTCTCTCCTTTGCTAGCCGCCTGAAGCAGCTCATGAAAGCGCCGCTCAGTTTCATCATCAAGTGCCCCCATCCTTGCAAATCCGGCAACAAGCAACTGGTGCTGTGGGCTCAATCCTTCCAAGTTGACACTCTGGTTAGTCAAATCCGCTGCCACTTCCAACCCTGGCGCCGGATCCTTCAGCGTATTTCGTACGTAGTCAGCAATCTTACCGACCCACTCATCAGAAATTTTCTTCCGTCCAGTTTCCAGTCCGCTCAGAAATGCAGGCGAAACCGAAAGCGTTTCGGCCATTTCACTTAAGTTGACGCCAGCCTTAACCCTTGCGACCCTAACTATCTTTCCAAATTCCGTCGTAGCCATTTGTTACCCTCCTCAGGGTTTTTATGAATTCTGAAGAAATTTTAACCGATCAGGTTAAAAATGTCAAATTTTTGGTTTTCCCCATTGAGATCAACTAATTCTCCAAAGAAAAAAGACTACCTGCAAGGTGGCTTCTTCTAGGAAGGGGGACCTTACTTAAGCGTAGCAACCTCTTGTCCAATTGCGTTACTTCGCACTTTCGCCCGCTAATCACCACCACTCTCGAACCGCCACGCACTCCCTCCTGGCGTTACAGGGCGCCTACATGAGGTAAATAAAGAAAAAGCCCAGCCGGTAAGGGCTGGGCTTTGCGATGCTGGTGCCGGCTGCAGGACTCGAACCCGCCACCTGATGATTACAAATCAACTGCTCTACCTGATGAGCTAAGCCGGCTGTAAAACTTTCGCCGCGATTATACGCTATTTAATGCGCGTCAGTGTGGGGCGGCCGCCTTTCTTTGGCGGCTCGCCGCCATCGTCCGGGCCGTTGTCGTCGTCGCTGCGTGGCGCCGGGGCGCTGGGGACGGAAGACAGGGTCGGCGCGGGGGCGGATTCTTCCACGGGCGACGGGGCTTTCGGTGCGGGCGGCTGGCCCAGCAGCGGCTCGAACGCCATGCCCTGGCCGTTCTCGTTGGCGTAGATCGCCATCACGTTATTCACCGGCACATAGATCTCGCGCGACACGCCGCCGAAGCGGGCGTGGAAGTGGATCGCGTCGTTGTCCATCTTCAGGCCAGAGGTGGCGCCGAAGCTGATGTTGAGGACGATCTCGCCCTTCTTGACGTATTCCATCGGTACCTGGGTCGCGGCGTCGACCTTGACGGCCAGGTAGGGGGTATAGCCGCAATCGGTGCACCATTCGTAAATGGCGCGCAGCATATAGGGCTTGGTGGAGATTTCTGCCATGTTCAAACTATAAGTTGCGGCGCGCTACGGGAGCGCGCCGCAGGAACCGCATCAGCGGCGCATTACTTTCTCGGACGGAGTCAGCGCTTCGATGTAGGCAGGACGCGAGAAGATACGCTCGGCGTACTTCATCAGCGGCGCTGCGGTCTTCGACAGCTCGATGCCGTAATGGTCCAGGCGCCACAGCAGCGGGGCCACGGCCACGTCCAGCATGGAGAACTCGTCGCCCAGCATGTACTTGTTCTTCAGGAACAGCGGGGCCAGGGTGGTCAGGCGGTCGCGGATTTCGGCGCGGGCCTTGTCGTGGCTCTTGTCGTTCGCCTTGTTGCGCTCGCTTTCCAGCGTGTGCACGTGCACGAACAGTTCCTTCTCGAAGTTGAACAGCATCAGGCGGGCACGGGCGCGCATCAGCGGGTCGGCCGGCATCAGCTGCGGGTGCGGGAAGCGCTCGTCGATGTACTCATTGATGATGTTCGATTCGTACAGGATCAGTTCGCGCTCGACCAGGATCGGGACCTGGCCGTAGGGGTTCATGGTCGAAATATCTTCCGGCTTGTTGAACAGGTCAACATCGCGCACTTCAAAGTCCATGCCTTTTTCGAACAGGACCAGGCGGCAGCGCTGGGAGAATGGGCAGGTGGTGCCCGAATAGAGAACCATCATTTTTCGTAGTTCCTTAGAAACAAAGGGGGCGAAACCGCGAACGGTTCACCCCAGTTGGGCCGCCGGAGCAAGCCAGGCGGCGCAAACACGCGCCGGAGAACCGGCGCACGCCATTATTTGACTTCTTTCCAGTACGACGCGTTCAGGCGCCATGCCAGTACGGCGAAGAGGGACATGAAGATCAGCACCCACACGCCCAGCTGCTTGCGCTTCTGTGCGGCCGGCTCGGCCATCCACTCCATGTAGCCTACGATATCGGCCACGGCAGTGTCGTACTCCAGCTTGGTCATGGTGCCCGGCTTCACTTGCTCGAAGCCGACGAACTTGTGCATCTTCTTGCCGTGCTCGTGTGGATCATCCACTTCTTCGAACTTGGCGGACTGGATGCCCTGCAGCTCCCACAGCACGTGTGGCATGGCCGCGTTCGGCAGCACCATGTTGTTGAAGCCGGTTGGGCGGTTGTCGTCCTTGTAGAAGGTGCGCAGGTAGGTGTACAGGTAATCGCTGCCGGTGTTGGACGGCGTGGCCTTGGCGCGCGCGATCACGGACAGGTCAGGCGGCACGGTGCCGAACCAGACCTTGGCGTCCTTGGCCGGCATGGCCGTGGTCATCATTTCGCCCACTTTTTCGCCGGTGAACAGCAGGTTGTTCTTGATCTGCTCTTCGCTCAGGCCCAGGTCGCGCAGGCGGTTGTAGCGCATGCTCGACGCATTGTGGCAGTTCAGGCAGTAGTTCACGAACAGCTTGGCGCCGTTTTGCAGGGCGGCCATGTTGTGCGAGCGGTCCGGTGCCTTGTCCAGCGGGAAGCCGCCTTCGTTGGCGAAGGCCAGCGCCGGTACCAGGGCCAGCAGGGCCAGCAGTTTCTTGGAAAAGATCATTATTTAGTCCTTTGCTTAGCGTTCTGGTCGTCCGATTAGTGCGCGTGGAACACGACGCGGTCCGGCACTTTCTTGAACGTACCCATGACGCTCCACCATGGCATCAGCAGGAAGAAGCTGAAGTAGTACAGGGTAGCGATCTGAGCGATGATGGTGCCGACCGGGCTTGGCGGCTGGGTACCCAGGTAGCCCAGGGCGACGAAGGCGATGGCCAGGCCGGCGTACACATACTTGTGCCAGTCAGGACGGTAACGGATCGACTTCACCGGCGAGTGGTCCAGCCATGGCAGGAAGGCCAGGATCACCACGGAACCGCCGAAGAACACCACGCCCCAGAACTTCGCATCCAGCGCGCCCGGCAGCATGCCGACGATCATCAGCAGCGCGATCACGCTGACGGCAATCTTGGCGGTGCCCGACAGCTTGGACTTCAGCCACAGGAAGGCGGTGTAGGCGGCGATACCGGCCATCAGCACCCACAGGAAGTCCGAAGTGGTGGCGCGCAGCACCGAGTAGAACGCGGTGAAGTACCAGGTCGGGGCGATGTGCGGCGGGGTCTTCATCGAATCGCCCGGCAGGAAGTTGTTGTACTCCAGGAAGTAGCCGCCCATTTCCGGCGCGAAGAACACCACGGCCGAGAAGATGGTCAGGAACACGGACACGCCGAACAGGTCGTGCACGGTGTAGTACGGGTGCGACGGGATGGAATCCACCGGGTGGCCGTCCGGGCCCAGGTTTTCCTTGACTTCGATGCCGTCCGGGTTGGACGAACCCACTTCGTGCAGCGCGATCAGGTGCGCGGCCACCAGGCCCAGCAGGACCAGTGGAATCGCGATCACGTGGAAGGCAAAGAAGCGGTTCAGGGTCGCGTCGGACACCACGTAGTCGCCGCGGATCCACAGCGACAGGTCAGGGCCGATCAGCGGGATGGCGCCGAACAGGTTGACGATCACCTGGGCGCCCCAGTACGACATCTGGCCCCATGGCAGCAGGTAGCCGAAGAAGGCTTCGGCCATCAGGCACAGGAAGATGGCGAAACCGAACAGCCAGATCAGCTCGCGCGGCTTGCGGTAGGAACCGTACATCAGGCCGCGGGTCATGTGCAGGTACACGATGATGAAGAAGGCCGAGGCGCCGGTCGAGTGCATATAACGCACCAGCCAGCCCCATGGGACTTCGCGCATGATGTATTCAACCGATGCGAAGGCCAGGCCGGCGTCCGGCTTGTAGTGCATGGTCAGGAAGATGCCGGTGACGATCTGCAGCACC
>CBHWEO010000037.1:0-27710 GCA_966112955.1 uncultured Duganella sp.
GCATACTGCAGCAAGTCATACAAAATGTATTCGTGGTCAATATGCGAAATATACTAAGTTCCACCTTCATCAGTAAGCACGAGGTGGATAACCTGGGTCAAAACTCATTCTATGATTTCGCTGAAATCGTCTAGCAGCTCTTCGAACGTCAAGCTGGCCTTCTTCTTGTCGACAGAAATCCAAAGCGAGTTTTCATAGTTCATGTCTTCGTAAAGCCGTGTGGTCGCGGGCAGTGCCATCGCATCGAAGCTGAAGAGTGCCCCATATTCGAGTGCTTCAAACGCTATTGCGAGTTCGCGCACCGCCTCAACGCGAAAAGAGAGCTGCTTCACTAAACCAAAGCGGGTCGCAGACTCAATCGACGCCATCAGGTCACGAGGTACATCAACTACAAATCGACGTTGTGGGATGCGACTGTCCAGGATTGCGCGCTCCTGCCTCGATATTGACATCCTGAAGTTTTCATCGAAGGACAACAATCCGTACTTGGCGAACTGTTGGTCGCACTTCGTGAGGCAGACGCCAATTTCAGCGTACAACTGCTCAACAACACTCGCTGTCGCGCGCTGAAAAAGTTCAAAAGTACTGACCATAACCACGTAGCGCTCATATAGCAAGTCAGCGAGTACGAACCAAAAATAGCGGTTAGAGATGTATTCATAACCGTCATCGGCGTTGTTCAAGAACCTGCATTCATTAGCAAAACATTCAATCAGGCCTTGGCCGCCACCAGTTGGAGAGTCCAGATATTTCTTCAACGCTTCGAAGGAGTTCACTAGCGCCCTAGCGTCGATCGATGGAAGCCTCGCCAAATAGAATCTCTCGTCTCTGCCGCTGGCACGACACTCTGCGGCGTCACGAATGACCTCTGCTTTCTCGCGCTCGGCTCGGGCCTGAAAAAGCTCAATCCACTTTGCCTCAAAGTCAACCGATCTCGATAGGTTCTCCATTAGTGGAAAAAGCTCATCGGTTACGAGCTGTGACTTTGTTAGAAACAGGCGCGCTAGCACTCGGCCTTGTGCTGTGGCCATTTCATCTGGTGTCTTGAGCTCGATGCTTCGTACTCTGGCAAAAATTTCGTGTAAATCCATCTTTATCAACCACCATCCCTGGCCTATAGCAAATCACTCTGGCCTTCCCCCGAGCTGACGGACACTTTTTGCTAGGCGCATTTTAAATTTTCGTATTGTACTGGGCTGACATCTTGCTCGCGTAGGCTCGGTGGTCGCTTGGACCAGTCATAGAAACCACTGTCGGAAACGCCAAGCACCTGGCACATACTCCGGACTGACCAAATTGACCGGTGCTTGGCGATGAAGGCGTACTTCACTTGGGCCCCGCAGCGAAGTAGCCGAGCGCCTCTTTTGGAATGTCGCGCTTCGTTTTGCCCCTTTTCAAGCTCACGCCGCATGCGTTCATATTCTTCGACCGAAACGGATTCCGCAGCCTTCGCTGACGGCGATTCCGGGGCTTCCGCCTCTCGGCACCGAGCCAGCAAACTCACTGAACTTCCAAGATCCCTCGCGATATCGGCTTTAGTGGAGGCCGATTGCCTGACCAGCTTTACCGCTTCCCGCTCAAACTTTTCCGTGAAGGACCTTCTTTGACGTGCGATAAATAACCTCCGACAGTGACATCACACCTATCGAAAGTGCCCGTGCTGCTGAGAGAAGGCCAAATCTTTATCGTCAAGCGATGCACCAAATCCGGATCAGCGCCCATACCAGTAGCGGGCATGCGACTGGCGATAGGCGCTGAGCTGCGCCGAGGGGCCGGTTTCCATGCTGATCGCGCCCGACTCGTCGGTGCGCCAGAGGGTGACGCCCAACGCCTGGTATCGCTCGGCCACTTCGCGTTTCGGGTGGTGGTAGCGGTTGCGGTAGCCCACCTGGAAGATGGCTTGCTGCGGCTGGACGGCCGCCAGGAAGGCCGGCGTGGACGAGGTGCCGCTGCCGTGGTGCGGCGCCAGCAGGATGTTGGCGCGCAGCTTTTCCGGTTCGGCGGCTACCAGGGCGGCTTCCTGGGCGGCTTCGATATCGGCCGGGAGCAGGATCGTGTCGTTGCCGGTGCTGACCCGGAGGGTGCAGCCGCGGGCGTTGGGTTTCAGCGTGGGGTCGTTGTAGCTGGCGGGCTGGGGATGCAGCATTTCGAAGCGGACGCCGTCCCATTCCCATGCCTGGCCGGCCGTGCAATGCGCGTGCTGGCGCGCGGCAGCGGCGATCGGGTGGCCGGCCGGCAGCGAGGACAGCACCCAGCCGCTGCGTATCTCGCGCAGGATCGCGAGCGCACCGCCGGAATGGTCGTTGTCGCTGTGGGTGACGATCACGCCATCCAGGGCGGTGATGCCGCGCGCCTTCAGGTAAGGGAGGATGACGCGGTTGCCGGCATTGGTTTCCGGGGTGTAGGCGGGGCCGGTGTCATACAGCAGGCGGTGCGTGTTCGTTTCCAGCAGGACGGCCATGCCCTGCCCAACATCGAAGGCAATTGCGCGAAGTTGGCCGGGCGGCGGGCTCTCGGGTTGCGCGGCGAGCAAGGGCAGCCAGCAGGCCAGGCCGAGCCAGCGCAATGGCCAGCCGCGCGGGGCAAGCATCCAGCCCGTGCCTGCCATGGCGAAGGCGAACATGGACCAACTGGGGGTTGGCGCAGTCCAGATGGCCAGGGGTTGGACGGAAAGCCATTGCAGCAGGTCGAGCAGCACAGCGAGCAGCATGTGAGCAGACTGCAGCACCGGGGCCGCAAACGGCGCGGGCAGGACGCTGCCCAAAAGCGCGAGCGGCGTCACCAGCAGGCTGATGACGGGGATGGCGATGGCGTTCGCCAGCGGGCTGACGAGGGAGACCTGGGAAAACAACAGCATCGTTAACGGAACCAGGCCGACCGTCACCGCCATCTGCGTCACGGCCGCCAGGCGCAGGGTCTCGCGCTGCCGCGCCAACCACGCGGCCCACTCGGTGCCGCCCGCCGCGCCATCGTCAGCCGCGTCATCGACTTCCGCGCAACCAGCGGCCCGCCCGCCCGCCGCCGTGCTGGGGGCCCGGGCTGCTGGCAGTCCCGGCGTGACGGCAGGCGCTGGGCGCGGCGAAGGCCAAGGGCCGACGTGGCCCCGCGGCCGGGCCTGGGACATCCTGCCGACGGTCGCGTAAAGGATCGCCGCGACAGCCCCGAACGACAGCCAGAACCCCGGCCACATGACCGCCCACGGATCAAGCACCACCACCACGCCCGCCGCAAGGGCCAGCACATGCGATATGGCGGCCAGGCGGTCCAGCCACACCGCCAGCGCCACGACAGCCAGCATATACAGCGTGCGCTGCGCCGGCACCCCGAACCCTGCCAGCGCGACATACCCCCACGCCGCGAGGAAACCGGCAATCACCGCCACGCGCCTGGCCGGCAACAGCAAGGGAAGCTGCCACTCCGCGACAAGGAAGGACTTGCGCCACAGCCATCCCGCCAGCCACGCCGCCATCCCCGCGATCATCGTGATGTGCAGTCCCGAGATCGAGACGAGGTGTGAAATGCCGGTGCGGCTGAAGACCTGCCAGTCCTCCTGCGGAATACCGCGCTGGTCGCCCATCGCCAGCGCCGCTATGACGCCCCCGTAGCGGGCGCCTGGCAGCGAGGACATGATGTGCTCCCGAATCGCGTCCCGCGCCCGCTCGACCGCATTGTGCACGGACGGCACGAACCCGGACAGCCGCTCGTTGCGCCCCTCCGCCCGGACATAGCCGGTGGCGCGGATGCCCTGCTCCAGCAACCATAGTTCGTAATCGAAGCCGTAAGGATTGGCATTCCCGTGCGGCCGTTGCAGCCGAACCTTGAGCCGCCAGCGCTCCCCGGGACGAAGCTCCAGAGGCGGCGCCACACCTCCACCGCGCGTGCCGGCATACCAGGACAACACGATCCGGCATGGCACCGCCGCAGGCGATTCGACCGCAAAATTGAAGCGGATGCTGCCATCCTGCCGGCCCGGCAGGCTGTCCACTGTGCCAATGACCTCGAAATCGCGCCCCTCGTCGGCTTTCGCCAGTTCGTCCGACAGGGCGCCCTGCGCCACGAAAGCCGCCCATGCGAATCCCGCCAGCGCCCCGGCCAGTACCGACAGCGTCGCACGTAACGCAGCGAAGGAAACGCCTGGAGAACGCAGCACGCGGCAGGCTAAGCCCGCCAGCAGTGCTCCGAAGAGGCAGGCGGCCTGCATGCCACCGCCAGGCAGCACCGCCTGCTGGTGGAGCCAGCCAGCGCCAGCGAGAAGGCCGAGGATTGCGCACCGCATCTCCCCTCCCCGGCTGGCGTGCCGGTCAGGCGGCCATCAAGGCCCGCAAGCGCGGCATCACATCCAACGCATTTCTGGTGGTGGCGCGCGCCACGCAATCCGGCGCATCGCCGCGCAAGGCAGCCAGCGCCTCGCCGATCCCCGCCGCTTCCGCCGGTGTGTTCACGCCCGGATGCAGCCAGGAAGGCGCGATATCCGGCGCATCCGTCTCGACCACGATCGAAGACAGCGGCAGTTCGGCGGCCAGCCGCCGGATCTGCAAGGCGCGCGTAAATGTCAGGTTGCCGCCGAAACCCAACTTGAACCCGGCGTCGATATAGGCCTGCGCCTGCTGGAAGCTGCCGTTGAATGCATGGGCAATGCCCCCCGCAGGTTCCAGTTGCCGCACATGCTTCAGCACCTGGTCCTGCGACTTGCGCACGTGGCACAGCACCGGCAAGCCGAAATCGCGGGCGATCTTGAGCTGCTCGCGCAGGAAATACACCTGCTTCTCGCGCATCGCCGGTTCGCACAGCATCGGGATGAAGAAATCCAGCCCGATCTCCCCGATCGCCACAAAGCACGGGTCGGACATGGCAGCAGCGACCGCCTCGCGCAAGAAGGCCAGGTCTTCTTCCGCCGCATTGGGTACGTAGATCGGATGGATGCCCAGCCCATAGCAGGCATTCGGCGCCTGGTGCGCCAGTTCCCGCACCACGGCAAAATTGCCCCGGTCGACGGCCGGAATCACCACCATGCCCACGCCGCGCTGGGCAGCCTGCGCCGCCAGCGCCAGCGATTGGCCGCCGAATTCGTGGGCATCAAGGTGGCAATGGGTGTCGGTCCACATGGCGTTCGCCTCAGGCAGGATGCAGACCTTCTTCGGTCAGGCGCAGCTTGCGGTCGCAGCGTTCCGCCAGCGCCGGATCGTGGGTCACGATGACGAAGGCCGTGCCGAGTGTGCGCGACAGTTCCAGCATCAGGTCGAACACCTGTTCGGCGGTCGTGTGATCGAGGTTGCCGGTCGGCTCGTCGGCCAGCACGCATGCCGGCTGCGTCACCAGCGCCCGCGCCAGGGCAACGCGCTGGCGTTCGCCGCCGGAAAGCTCGCCGGGCACATGGCTCACTCGCTTGGCCAGCCCCACCCGGGACAGCATGTCCTGCGCCTTCTGTTCCGCCTCCGCGCGCTTCACGCGGCGGATCAGCAGCGGCATCGCCACGTTGTCCAGTGCCGAAAACTCCGGCAGCAAATGGTGGAACTGATAGACGAAGCCCAGTTCCCGGTTGCGCAACTCGCCGCGCCCCGCCTCGTTAAGCGCGGCCAGGTCCTTGCCCTTCAGCGTCACGCTGCCCGCCGTCGGCGTATCGAGCCCGCCCAGCAGGTGCAGCAGCGTCGACTTGCCCGAACCGGAAGCGCCGACAATGGCCACGCGCTCGCCGCGCTGCACGGAAAGGTTGATGTTTTCCAGCACCTTGACCACATAGCTGCCTTGGGTGAAGGTCTTGCCGAGGTGTCGGCAGCTCAGCACATCACTCATAACGCAGCGCCTCCGCAGGTTTGACGTTGGCCGCCCAGCGGCTTGGATACAGGGTCGCAGCGAACGCCAGCAGCACGGCAACCACGCCGATCACGCCGACGTCGGACCAGTGCATGTCCGAGGGTACGGTGCTGATTGTGTAGATATCCTTCGACAAGAACTGCACTCCCAAGAGGTTTTCAATAAATGGAACAATGACATCGATGTTCAGCGAAACCAGCACACCGCCGGCCACGCCGATCACCGCGCCCAGCAAGCCCACCAGGGCGCCCTGGATCACGAAAATCTTCTGGATCGAGCGTGGCGAGGCGCCGATCGTGCGCAGGATGGCGATATCGGCCTGCTTGTCCGTCACCGTCATGACCAGGGTGGACACCAAGTTGAAAGCAGCCACCGCCACGATCAGCGCCAGCACGACAAACATCATGCGTTTCTCAGTTTGCACTGCCGCAAACCAGTTTGCATTGAGTTTTGACCAATCCCGTACAGTCAGTTCCTTCGGCACCAGCTTTTGCAGCTCGCCGGCCACTTCCGGCGCACGGTTCATGTCGGCCAGCCGCAGGCGCAAGCCGGCCGGGCCTTCGAGGCGCAACAGGCGCTCCGCATCCTCGATATGGATGAATGCCATTCCGCCATCGAAATCCTGGTGGCCCGCCACGAACACGCCCGCCACCGTGAAGTTGCGCATGCGCGGCACAATGCCGGCCGGGGTCACCGTCCCCTGCGGCAGCACCATGGTCACCTTGTCGCCCAGGTTAACTTGCAAGGCGCGCGCCAGGTCGATGCCCAGCACGATGCGGAACTCGCCCGGCTGCAACTCGTTGAAGCTGCCGTAGCGCGTGGTGCGCGCCAGGTCCGACACCGCCGGCTCCTGCTCGGGCAGCACGCCGCGCACCACGGCCGGCCGCAGGGCTTCGCCACCGCGCGACAGCATGGCCTGGGCCTGCACGAAAGGCGCCGCCCCCTTCACTTCCGGATTGGTTTGCAGCTTCTTCGCCAGCCCCTGCCAGTCCGGCAGGCTGGTGCCGCGCTCGAACACCTCGACGTGGGCCAGCACCGAGAGCATGCGTCCGGTTACGTCCTTGCGGAAGCCATTCATCACGGACAGGATGATGATCATCGCCGCCACCCCCAGCCCGATGCCGCTGACGGAAATCAGGGAAATGAAGGAGATGAAGCTGTTCCGGCTATTGCGCTTGCCGGCACGGGTGTAGCGCAGGCCGACCAGCCATTCGAATGGAAGATTCTTACTCATAGCGCAGGGCCTCCGCAGGTTTCACGCGGGCAGCCCGCCAGCTTGGATAGAGCGTGGATACGAAGGCCAGCAGCAGCGAGGTGACGCCGATGGCGGTCACGTCGCCCCATTGCAGGTCGGACGGCACCGCGCTGATGAAGTAGATGTCCTTGGACAGGAAGTGCATGCCGAACAGGCTTTCGATCGCCGGCACGATCACGTCCACGTTCCAGGCCAGCAGGACGCCGCCCGCAATGCCGATCGCCGTGCCGAACACACCCACCAGCGCGCCCTGCACAACGAAGATCTTCATGATCGAGAATGGCGAGGCGCCAAGGGTGCGCAGGATGGCGATATCGGCCTGCTTGTCGGTCACCGTCATCACCAGCGTGGCCACCAGGTTGAAGGCCGCCACGGCGATGATCATGGTCAGGATAATGAACATCATGTTCTTTTGCGACTTCACCGCGGCGAACCACGAGGTATTGAGCCGGGTCCAGTCGCGCACGACCACGCGGCCCGGCAAGGTGGTGCGCAATTCGTCCGCCACGGCAGGGGCCTTCTGCATGTCCTGCAGGCGCAGGCGCAGGCCTACGGGGCCCGGTGCGCTGATGACCTGTTGCGTATCTTCGAGGTGGGCCAGCGCCAGGCCGGCGTCGAACTGCTGGTGTCCCGCTTCAAACGTACCCACGACCGTGAAGGCACGCATGCTCGGCGCCATATTCGATAGCGAGTTCCCCTGCGACATGGCCAGCACCACGCGGTCGCCCGGCTTGGCCTCCAGTTCGCGCGCCAGTTCCGCACCCAGGATGATGTTGAAGGCGCCGGGCTTCAGCGCATCCAGGCTGCCTTGCTTCATCTGCCTGCCGAAGTCGGACACTTTGGGCTCCTCCTCCGGCAGCACGCCGCGCACGACGGCGGGCCGCAGCAGGTCGCCGCCGTGCACCAGCATCCCCTGCAGTTCGAGGTAAGGCGCCGCGCCCTTCACCTGGGGATTGCGGGCGGCGGAAGCGGCCGTCACATGCCAGTCCGTCAGGCCGATGCCGCTCGCTTCATAGACTTCCACATGGCCCAGCACGGACACCATGCGTTCGGTGACCACTTTCTGGAAGCCGTTATAGACCGACAGCACGACGATCAGCGCAATCACGCCGAGCGCAATACCTGCCATCGAAATCGCGGAGATAAAGGAGATGAAGCTATTGCGCCCATTGCGCCTGCCGGCGCGTGTGTAGCGCAGGCCAACCAGCCATTCAAACGGCATTTTTATTAAATTGACACAGTAAAGCCCGCAGTTTGCCATATAAAGAGATTCCACTACAATGCCGCATGGCTTCCACTACCGTCGTCCTTCCCTTCGCATTGCCGCCCGCCGACCTGGCCCCGGAACTCACCCGCAACCTGCAGGCTCCCGCCCTTGCCGCATTACTCTCCCGCAATAACTTGCTGAAAAAGCATGCCGCGGACGAGGATAGCCGCGTGCTGCCGCATGAAGCGTGGCTGGCCCGCCAGCGCGGTGGCCTGGCAGCGGCCGTGATGCAGGGCTTCGGCCTGGCGCCCACTGGCGGGCATTGGTTCATCGTGCACCCCGTGCATATCCAGCTGGCGCGCAACCACCTGGTGCTGGCCGACTTGCGCCGGCTGCAGCTCGCCGAAGCCGATGCGCGCGTGCTGTTCGAGGTGGCCAAGCCCTATTTCGACGAACTGGTTTGGGGGGATGCGCAAACCTGGTTCATGCGCGCCGACGGCTGGCAGGGCTTGGAGACGGCATCGCCCGATGCGGCCATGGGCAGCAACCTGGCGGACTGGATGCCGGCCGGGCCGACCGCCCTGGCCTTCAAGAAGCTGCAGAACGAGATACAGATGCTGTGGCACGAGCATCCCGTGAACGAGGCCCGCCAGGCGCGCGGCCTGGCGCCGGTCAACTCGTTCTGGATGTGGGGCGGCGCTGCCATCCCCGCCGGGCAAGCCGGCGCCCCGCCGCGCGGCGCATCGGCGCAATTGGCCGTTGCGGACGCAGCCGGCGGCCTCGCGCCATCCTGGCTGGCCGCCTTCACAACGCCTGGCGCCAAGGCTGCGCCGGGGGAAACCGGGACCATCATCCTCCCCCACCTGATCCCTACCGGCGCTGCAAACGACTGGGGCGCCTGGCTGGGCGCCATGCAGCAGCTGGAAGCCGAATGGTTCGCGCCGCTGCTGGCCGCCTTGCGCGACGGCCGCACCGCCGAACTGAACATGATCCTGACAAGCCGCGACGGCTGGACGGAAATCGCCACCAGCAAATCCGCCCTGCGCAAATTCTGGCGCGCACAGAACCTGAAGAACCTCACGCAATGACCCGTATCGCCATCCGTCCCTGCCCGCCGAAAGACGCAGAACTGCTCCGGCAAGGCGGCATCCACCCTGTGCTGGCCCGCCTGTACGCCGCGCGCGGCCTGAACAACCCGGCCGAGCTGTCCAGCGAGCTGGCTGCCCTGATCCAGCCATCCGGCCTGCTGCACATCGACCGTGCCGCCGAATTCCTGGCCGACGCCATCGCCGCCGGCAAGCGCATGGTCATCGTGGCCGACTACGACTGCGACGGCGCCACCGCCTGCGCCACTGCGATCCGCGGCCTGCGCGCCATGGGCGCCAAGGTGGACTTCATCGTCCCCAACCGCTTCGAATACGGCTACGGCCTGACGCCGGAAATCGTCGAACTGACCGCCCGCGAAAAGTCGCCCGACATCATCATCACCGTCGACAACGGCATCGCCAGCATCGAAGGTGTGGCCGAAGCCAAACGGCGCGGCATCGAGGTAGTGGTGACCGACCACCACCTGCCCGGCGACAGCCTGCCGGACGCCCGCGTCATCGTAAATCCCAACCAGCCGGCCTGCGGTTTCCCGTCGAAACACCTGGCCGGCGTCGGCGTCGTGTTCTATGTGCTGCTGGCCCTGCGCGCCGAATTGCGCCGCCGTGGCGTGTTCGACGCGCAAACCCAGCCCAAGCTCGACTCCCTGCTCGACCTGGTGGCGCTCGGCACCGTGGCCGACGTGGTGCGGCTCGATACCAACAACCGCATCCTGGTGGCGCAAGGCCTGAAGCGCATGCGCGCCGGCCGCATGCACGCCGGCATTGCGGCCCTGTTCCGCGTCTCCGGCCGCACGGCGCGCACCGCCTCGCCATTCGACCTGGGCTTCGCCCTCGGCCCGCGCCTGAACGCAGCCGGCCGGCTGGAAGACATGTCGCTCGGGATCGAATGCCTGTTGGCCGACGACGAGTCGCGCGCCTGGGAACTGGCGCAGCAGCTGAACGACATCAACCTGAAACGCCGCGAAATCGAAGCCGAAATGCAGGACACGGCCCTGCTGCACCTGGACGATTTCGAGCCGGCCGGCAGCACCACGATTTGCGTTTTCGACGAAGGCTGGCACCAGGGCGTGATCGGCATCGTCGCTTCGCGCCTGAAAGAACGCTTCTACCGCCCCACCATCACCTTCGCCCCGGCGGGAGACGGCATGATCAAGGGATCCGGCCGCTCCATTCCCGGTTTCCACCTGCGCGACGCGCTCGACCTTGTGTCCAAGCGGGCGCCCGGCGTGATCGACAAGTTCGGCGGCCATGCCATGGCCGCCGGCCTGAGCCTGCGGGCGGAAGCCTTCGAGCACTTCTGCGCCGCCTTCGAGGCGGTCGGCCAAGCCTGGCTGTCCGAGTCGCAGCTGGAGCGCGTGGTGGAAACCGACGGCCCCCTGGAAGACGGCTGCTACACCACCCAGTTCATCGAACTGCTCGATGGGCAGGTATGGGGCCAGGGCTTCGCGCCGCCCGTGTTCTGCGACGAGTTCCGCGTGCTAAGCCAGCGCATCCTGAAGGAACGCCACCTGAAGCTGATGCTGGAAAAGAATGGCGCCCGCTACGACGCCATCTGGTTCGGCCACACCGATGCGCTGGGCGAACGGGCCCGGGTGGCCTTCCGCCTCGATGCCAACGAATATAACGGCGTGACCCGCGTCCAGCTGCTGGTGGAGCACGCCGAATCGGCTTGATTACTGCTTCTTGCAGTCGCAGATGCGCTCGCCCTTGTCGAATACGATGCGCCATTTTCCCGGCGCTTCCAGGCGCCAGACCGAATTGAAGCGGCTCACGACCTTGCCTTGCGGGTCGCGCACCGGGCCGGACGAGTGGGCCAGCGTGCCGGAATCCAGCACGTCGACCTGGTCCGGCTCCCAGCTGAAAGGCGCTTCCGGCTTTTCATACAGTGCCTTCCATTCGGCGGCGACGCTCTCCTTGCCGCGCAGGACCTTGGGGCCGTTGTAGAAGATGGTTTCGTCGGCGAGGAAGGATGTGAAGGCCTGGTGATCGCGCTTCGCCATCGTGGCGGCAAAGGCTCGCTCGGTGTCCGCGACCTGTTGTTTCAACTCCGCGTTGCTGGGCGCCGCAACAGCAGCGCCGCAAACCACCGACAACGTGAGCGCCAGCATGGCCAACTTTTTCATCTTGCCTCCTCGCTTTGCCAAATGTTGAAATCTTAGCAAAGGCGATAGCGCAAGTCATCCCTTTCGCCGCAAGGCTGGCGCGCCGGCAGCACGGCGTCGTATCCCACACGCTGGCCGCCACCGAGCCGGGCGTCCGCCAGCGTCCCCGCCCCGGTGTGGATGCACACCTCGGCCCGCAAGCCGCCCGCCCCTGCGCCTGCAGCCGCCTTCCAAAGCGCCGCCAGCGCGAGTGCCGCGCGGCCACCGGGCAGGAAGCGCTGCACTGCCTGGCCTCCCAAGGGCCCAACGTGAATCCGCACCGCGCCGTCCAGGCGCCACAGGCGTTCGCCAAGTAAAGCGCTGCCGCCACAGCACGCGTTGGCGCTTCCCAATGCGCTGCATTGCTGCGGCGGCAACGCTTCCCAGTGGCCGGCAAATTGTTCAATGCGGACCGGAACGCCAAGCGACTGCGTGAATTGCTCGCCCAGCGCGCGGGCGCGCAGCGGTCCCCGTTGCGGCGGCAGGCCGGGCGGCGGCGTGCATTCCGGCCGCGATTCGCACCAGGCGGCGCAAAAGGCGTCGATTGCCGGCGCCGACAACAGGTCCATGAAGGCGCGTGCAGCGGGGTTCGTGGCGCGCGCCACGGCCTCCGTGTACGAATAAGGCAGCGCGCCCGCCATGCCGAGCAATCCTATGCAGGCAGGCGTGAGGCGGCTGCCTTCCAGCGCGGCGATATCGCTGGCGGGGAACGCGAGCGACAGGCTGTTCTGCCAGTCCGGCGCCGGCAGCACCGCAGCCAGGCGGAACATGGCGTAGCGGTGGGCCTCGGTGGCGTCTATTCCAGCACTATGCCGGTATTCCTCGCTTTGCATCGCATCAGCTCCTCGCCAGTGGCGGCCGATACCAGCACCAGCCGGGTAAATGTGTTCAGCTGCGCGCATTCGCCGAAGAAGCGGTCCATGACTTGCGCAAACAGCAGCAGCCCGCAGCCCGCGAACGGCGTTTCATCGACCGTCAGGCAGAGGGTCGTGCCTTGCAGGGGCGCGGCGCGGCCGACGCGCAGCAGCGCAGGCCTGCACTCAAGCCCTTGCACCGCGCCGATCATGGCTTGCGACGCCGGCGATGCGCCGATAGCTTGCGTCGCCATCACTTCGCGCAGGGATCCGGCGCTGTGCGGCAACTGCTGCAGCGCGAGCAGGGAATTGAGCTGCCAGCGCGCTGCCGCTCCACGTGCCGGCCTTGCCAGCACTGCGCCGCGCTCGCACACGGTGACGTCAACCGATGCGATGCCGCTGGGCGGGCCCGCTTCCCCGGTTGCGAAAGCGATGCGCCACTCGTGGCCTGGCGGCGCTCCCTCAACCCGGTGGGCGACCCAGCCGGGATGCGCAGCGCCGTTCAGGTGGACGCGGTCAACGCTGAAGATCTCCTGCTCCGACGGCACGGACAACACGAATTCATCCCGGTATCCATTGACCAGGATGGGCGCGGCAGCCGCATGCCACAGCCCGGCCCGGGCGGACCAGCCGGCGCGCAGGTGGCCTGCGTGCAGCGGTTCGAGCAGGCGCGCCTGCCGCTCCCCTATGCGCGGCACGGGCAGCCTCAGCGTCCACCGCCCCAGGCCAGGGAGCGACGACAGGTCCAGGCGCAGCACATTGAAACGCGCGGGGAAGGTGAAGAATTCGCGCAGCAGCGCCAGGCCGGCGTGGGCGCCGGGCGGCCGGGGCAGCAAAGCTTCGGCGGGATCCAGGCCGATTGGGGCGCAGGGCCAGCGCGGGAGGCAGCGCCATTCCCCGGGGCCAGGCCGGCTGGCGGCCGCGTGTCCGCCATCGCCAGCGTAGCCTGCCAGCATGGCACTGCGCAGGGCTGCGCAGAAGGCGGCGTCGCCGTCGATGTAGACGTCAACCCGGGTGTCCACGGCGTCCAGGTCCAGCTCGATCGCCGCCTGAGGCCCGCCGCAGTAGCGCGCTGCCAAAAACTCGGCCGCACCGCCGCCATCGGGGCCGATCCGGCACGCCGGAAATGGCCGCAACTGCCCGGGAAAGTACAGTTCAAGCAAATGCTCATCCTGACGACAGCGCGCCCGCTGCAGCGCCAGCACGCTGCGGGCATGGAGCATGGCAACACCCTGCACAAGCCGATCCACGTGCACGTCCGGCGCAGCTGCCAATGGCCCGAGCTGGCCCGCCAAGCGCGGATGGGCAGCCGCCAACCACCCGGCATGGCGCCGAAAGCACCGCAACTGCCCCTCCAGCACCGGAAGAATTTGCTCCATAGCAAGCCCTTTTCGATGATCTGGTGCAATATTGACACCGGGAAGCAAGCTCCGCATTGACGCCGCACAAACTACAGCACTTGAAATCCATACGGAAATGGAGTATAAAGAATCCATAAACGGAGGATATTATGAATCCCGCCTTTGCCTACCCCAACAGCGAATATGCCATTCCCCAGCCGGTCGACCTGAGCCGCAAGGAAGAACGCGAGCGCCTCTCAAAAGCCGCGCTGAAAGGCTTTTTCAAGCTGGCCGCCGCCTGGAAACTGCGCGACGACGACGCCCGCGAACTGCTGGGGGGCCTGTCCAGCAGCGCCTTCTACGAATGGAAAAAGCACCCGGACCGGGTGCTGGAAGTCGACCGCATCACGCGCATTTCCTACCTGCTGGGCATCTATAAATCCCTGCACATCATTTACGGCGACAAGCTGGCCGACGAATGGGTCAGCCTGGCGAACCGCAACAGCGTTTTCGGCGGCCGTACACCGCTAGACTATATGGAAGCCGGCGGCATCCTCGCCATGCAGACCGTGCGCCAGTTGCTTGACGCCCGCCGTGGAGGCCTGTAATTGCCGCCATTACGCTTGCTGCGCCAATTCGACACCGTGCGCCTGATCCCGTCGCGCTTCGTCGACAAGGAAGATTCCGTGCTGGCGGCACTCGCCGACAGCGATGACGAGCTGCACCAGCTGTTCGAACTCGATAACGCCACCAATGCCCGCCTGCGCGCCGAACATGGCGGCGCCCTCGGCATCGGCATCGAGGAACTGGTGTACTACGTCCCCAATTACCGCAGCATCAATGCCGCCTTCACCTACGCCCGCCCGCAGGGCAGCCGCTTCAACGACGGCCAGCGCGGCGCCTGGTACTGCGCCTTCGAACACGAAACGGCGCTGGCGGAAGTGATCTTCCACAAGACCGTGGAGTATGCGGAGATCGACCGCTTCGATGACAGCGTCAGCTACCAGGCCTTGCTGTCGGATTTCAGCGCCCAGTTCCACGACATCCGGGGCCTGCCCGAATACGCCGATTGCCTGGACCCCGACAGCTACGTCGCTTCCCAGCGCCTGGCGCGCGGCCTCCTGGCCGAGGGCTCGACCGGCATCATTTACCCCAGCGTGCGCCGTACGGGGGGCACCAACCTCGCCTGCTTCCGCCCTGCCCTGGTGGGCAATGTTCGCAAAGGCCCGGCGTATCGGTTAACATGGCGGGGTTCGCCGGCGGCCATCGTCGAGCAGATTCCTCCGATTTAAGAGTAAGACAATGCAGCTGAAACCAGAAAAAGACGCGGAACTCCGCGATAAAGTGAACCGCGAAACCGCCCGCCTGCCATGGAGCGAACTGCTCAAGCACTTCGCCCAGGGCAATGTGGTGTGGGTAGCCGACGAGCTGGACCTGGTGGACGTGGCCGTGCGCATCGCCCACGACGACAAGGCCAGCGTAGCGGCCTGGATGAACGCCGGCCAGATCGCCAAGGTCTCCGACCAGCAATGCCAGGAATGGATCGCCAGCGACGCCAGCCTGTGGGCCAGCGTCGTCAGCCCCTTCATTCTCGTCCAGCAGGAGAAGCGGAAGCCTCATTAAAGCCGGGCAGCGGTTTGCCTGGCGCCCAGGCCGCAGCCACCGCGGCTGCGGCACGTTCCTGCTCTGCGCTCAGCTTGCCTTCCAAGGCCCGCCGCAAACCCTCAGGATTCGCCTGATAACGCTTTGCCAGGGAATAGTAGGCATAAGCGGTGTGGTAGTCGCGCGGCACGCCCAGCCCCTCTGAGAACAGGGAACCCAAACTCATGAAGGCGATGCTGGCTTCCAAGTGTGCCGCCCGCTTATACAGCTCGACAGCCTTGGCCAAGTCTTTCGGCACCCCCAATCCGTTTTCGTACATATCGCCCAGATTATTGATGGCCACGGGCACATCATCCTCTGCCGCTATTTGGTAATAGCGCACGGCCTTCTCGGCATCCACAGGAATCCCTTGTTTTCCAAAGTGGTAAACCGTTGCCAATTGGAAGGCGGAGTGGGCAAAGTACTGCGCGTTGGCTTCCCAAATCGTGATCGCCCGCCCCACATCCCGCTCACCGCCAGCGCCATCGAACAACAGCTCGGCCAGGTAATGGGCGCCCATTGCCGAGCCTTGCTGCGCAGCGCGGGTGGACCAGGCGCGCGCCATTGACAGGTCTTCCTTGACGATCTTCCCCAAATAATAGGCCCGGCCCAGGCGGGCCATTCCCCAGCTGTCATCCTGTTCAGCTGCCAACTGGAAGTACCTCAACGCGGCCTTGCCATCCACCTCAGTGCCGATGCCGTTTTCAAGCACGATACCGGCACGCACCTGCGCCTCGGCATACCCTTTGTCAGCGGCTGCCCGCACCAGCTCAAAGCCAGTCTTGCGATCCTGTTTTTGGCCCAGGCCATCAAAGTACAGCACGCCCAGTTCATACATGCCGCGCGGTGCTTTCTCCTGCGCCGCCAATGCGGCCCAATAACGCGCCAGCACATAATCCTGTTTGACGCCAAAGCCACGCCGGTAATAGTTGGCCATGCGCGCACGGGCGTCGACGTGCCCCAATTCCGCCGATTGCAGCGTCAGTTGGGCCGCTTGCACAGGATCCTTGTCGACCACCTCGCCCCATTCGTAGCGCCAGGCCAGGTTGTACAGACCGTCCCTGTTGCCATTTTGCGCAGCCTTTCGATACCACTCGACTGCGGCCTTTTCATCGACCGCGACACCCTGCCCCAACGCGTATTTGCGCCCCAGTTCATTTTGCGCGAGTGCGTTTTCGAGCCGCCCGGCTGCCTGGTAAAGCTCAATGGCCTTGGCCATGTCCTTCGGAACGCCGTTGCCCGTTTCGTAAGCATCCGCGAGTTCGTACAAGGCCGATGGAAAGCCGCGCTGCGCAGCCTTTTCCAGCAACTTGGCGCCCTGCAACGGCCGGCCTGCCTGGTATTCACTGATGCCGGCATCATAGTCCGCGTCACGCGGGGCAAGGCGCGCCAGCTCGCCGCGCGCAACAATGTAATACGCGCCGTTACGCAAGCCATTTGCCTCAAACCAGCGGAACGCTTTTTCGGCTCCGCCATTATCGCCACGGGACAGCTTCAACTGCCCAATGTGGAACCATGCTTCATCCAGTGCGTAGTCCCTGGCATCGCCGGGCAGCTTTTCAGCCGCAGCCACCACTTCCTCCGGCGACATGACTCCTGCATACATGGCCAGCACAGGCCGTGGCCATGGCCCGGCGGGATAGGCGGCAGCATCCGCCAGAATCTCCGGCGGCACGGCCCGTCCCGCGCGCGACGCCAACGCCGCGTAGAAGCCTGCCTCAACCCCATTCAACAAGCCATCCTTCCGTCGCTTGTCGACAAACCGCTGCATGATGTCTGCACCTGCGGCGGCATTCCCCGAAAGCAGTTCGGCCAGCGCGCCCAGAATACGCTGTACCTCATCGTCTTCACCTTTGAGCTTGCGGTAAGCCAGCGCGCTCTCCTGATACATGCCACGCACCAGTTGTGCAAACCCGCCACAATGGTCAAGTTCCCCTCTCGCGCCCGACGTCTTCAGCGCGCCATCCATATCATCCAGCTTACCTGCCAGCGACACCGGCAAGCTGCCAGACAACGCATACATGCTCAGAAGATAGTCACACTGCTGCGCTGGTGGCAAATCGGTCGCTTTTTTGTCCTTCACAGCTTCGTGCTTGCGATCGAATTCTCTAGCCAACGCAAATGGCATGTACTGTCGCATGCTGAGCGACATCAGATCGCGGGGCAGTAATGAAGACTCGGCGACACGAAAATTCCCCTGCACGAATTCGTTCAAGGACTTGGCTTTGGCCTGTAATTCCGGCAGTTCGGCCGCTTCGACCCGGTCCTGCTTCACTGAAAAGTCAAGCATGTAGTCCAGGTAGTTCCCGCGCAGGATGAATTCTTCCTTGGCGCGGAAGTGCGGGGTATCGATCACACGCGCCGCCGGCTCATTGCTTAACCGCGACTCTTGCGGCCAGCGCAAGCGCATGCGGTAGCGCGCTTCGTATTTGCCGGCCGCAGGCGCGAACGGATAGTTGCGCACCAATTTGTCCGGAATGCCAAGCGAGCCCTCTATCACCTTGGTGTCGAACGGCACGGAATAAAGCTTGTCCTTGAGTGTCGCTGCCTTGGGAATGGTGAATCGGGAAGTCACAACAAAGCGGCCATTTTCGTCTCCGAATTTGGGTGTGCCCGCCAAGTTAATGCCTGGATAGGTCTTCTCGTAGGGCTCCAGCGCATGTTTTTTCAAGTTCGCAAGCGCCATGCCGTGATAAGTGCGCCGCATCCAGCTGGCGTAATTGCCGCGATAGCTGCGGCGCGCCACCAGGGTGGCATCGCTGTCGAATGCATCCAGGGTCAGGTCTTCTTCGACTTCCACATCCGGCCCTTTGCGCGCGTCTTGCGGAATCTTCTGCAGCAGGGCTGACTTGACATCCACCACCAGGCCGCTGCCACCTGCCAGTGCAATCGGCAACTCATGCAGCTCTTCCGTCTGGCCGGTCTGGGTCGGGTCCACATAGTAGTCCTTGCCGTTGACCGTCAGCTTGACAATCACGTGGTCGAACCAATACGGCGAAGGCAGCACGCGGGACGGGAACGCTGGTGAGAAGGCCGAGACCAGCACCGGCCGGGCCTCAATGCCCAGCATGCCGAGCAAGGACACCAGCAGGTAGCTCTTGTCCTTGCAGTCGCCGTAGCGATTGGCCAGTACGGTGTCCGGCGGCTGCGGCCGGTGCGAGTTCTCGCCAATGGAGACGCTGAAATAGCGCACCTCGTTCTGTACCCAGTGCAAGGCCGCAGCGGCGCGCTCGGCCTGCGTGGCTTTGCTCTCGAATGATTTCGCCAGCTCCTTCAAGGCGGGCGACGGCTTCACCGCCGGGAACAAGCTGGCCGCCCATTGGCTCACAGCGCTCCAGTCCTGGTATTCACTGAACTGCAGCAAGCGGCCCACGACGTAATCGGACGGCACCGAAGGCTCTTCATCCAGCGCGTCATAAGCACGCTCAGTAAAGGTCAGGCGCTCCGCAGCGCCCAGTTGCTCCACCGTCGGCAACAGTTCCGTCCTGCGGAAATCGCCGATCTGGCGCCAGTACAGCGAGCGCTGCTTCGGATGCGTGACCACCAGGCGGCGCAACTCGGTCGGGCTGTTGCTGTCCCAGCCAAAAGCCTGGGCCCAGCGCTTGCCAAACACCGGATTGCTGCCTTCAATCGTATAGGTGATCCACAATGTATCGCCCACGCGCACATCCTGCATCAGCATTTGCAGCGACACTTCCCCGCCGTACATGCCGCGCTCCAGCTGTTGCTCGCGCTCCAGGGAACGCATGTTCACACTGGCGGTGCGGTCCAGCTGCTGTCCGTCACGCAGAATCATCACCTTATGCACCAGCAGCTTTTGGTAGGCGGGCGCGTAATTGATCGAGTACTGGCCAATTTCGGACAGCGCGCCCTGATCATTGACCTGGATTGCCCGGCTATATAGCACTGCCGGTTCACCGGCCAGCGATACCTGGGTATCCGCCATGCGCATCACGACCGGATCGGCACGCTCAGTGCGCGGCACTTCGGGCAGTGGCGCCGCCCACTTGGGCAATGGCGCACCGCGTACAAAATTGGCAGCTTTGACGGTATTCGCCGCCGCAGGCAAGGCCGGAGCGGCGAGCGCTGGCACCTGCAAAGCCAGCAGAATCGCACTAAACAGAACAGCGTGACGCATGGATTTCCGAAGAAGTTAATTTTCGGAAATTATAAAGCAGACAAGTTAAGTGTGTACAAGGAAAAACCTTTGCCGCCGCCATCGTCGTCTTTCAGCAGCTGGACCTCCGTCGATCCGGCCTCTCGCGCGAGCGCCAGCTTGCCTGGCGCGGAATGGAATACCACCGGCCCCCTGGTCTTCACCGACGCAAAGCGCCAACTGCGTGCCGCCCCATTTGCGGCGCGCGTCAGGTGCTGCACCGACTTGATGTAGGCAATCAGCACCGCGCGGTTGTTGTCCGGCGAGGCGAAGATGGTCTTGCTGCCATCCAGTCCGGGGAAGCCGCCGCCACCGCTGGCGCGGAAGCTGTTGGTCGCCACGATGAATTCCTGCTCCGCCCGCACCGGTTGGCCGCGCCATGACAAGCCCTTGATGCGCCGGCCCGGCGGCTGCGTCACGTCGATCTGGTAGCGCACGTCGGGGTCGGTCAGCATGTCGAAATTGAAGCCGGGGAAACCGGCATTCACCAGTTCCTGCGGCTCGCTGCGCGCGGGGTCAATGGTATTGAAACGCTCGGCCGCGCGCTCCAGCCAGGCTTTCAGACCCGCGCCGTCCACTTTCACTGCGTGCAGGTCGTTCGGGTACAGGTACAGGTCGGCGGCGTTGTTCAGCGCAAGCTTGCCGGGCGCCACATCGGTGTAATCCGCCGCGCCGGCCCCGCCCGTCTTGAACGGCGCCGATACCGACAGCACCGGCAGCCCGGCGTATTGCGGCAGGTTGGCCTGCACATGCCGCCGCACGTAATCGGCCTGCGCCTGGTTCACGACCTGGATCGCCGAGACATCGCCCACGTCGGCAAAATAGGCCGACATGCGGAAGTCCGTATCGCCAATCGGCGTCTTAACGTAGGCGATGGTGGCCTCGTGTTCCGCCTTCACCAGCGCGGCGATTTCCGGGTCCGGCGCGACGAAGCTGCGGTCGGGGCGCTGGATGCCGCGCACCTCGACACGGGCCGCGGCCGGATCGGCCACCCAGCGTTTGCCGTCGTGGTGCAGCGCCAGCTGGACCACGCCCAGGTATTTTCCCCACAGGCCGGGCATCACCGCCGGCACGCCGTGCACGCGGCCCTGTGCCTTGTCGACCTCGGGCAGGTTGAAACTGGCGGCTTTGCTGGCCGGGTTTGGGAAGACGTCATGCGAATGGCCCAGCAGCAGCGCATCGATGCCGGGTACTTGCGCCAGGTGCCAGCTGCCGTTCTCCATCGACGGCGTGTAGGCCGCGCCATCGAGGCCGGCGTGCGAGATCGCCACGATCACTTCCGCACCCTTGGCGCGCAGCTCGGGAATATAGCGCTGTGCCGTCTCGCGCCAGCCTTCGACCCGTACGCGCCCCTCCAGCCAGCGCTTGTCCCAGCCCATGATGGCCGGCGTCGTGAATCCGATGATGCCGACCTTGACGCTGGTTGCCACAGGGCTGCCGTCCGGCGCGGTGGCAAGCAGGCGCTTGTCGAGGATGCGGTAGGGTTCGAACAACGGCTGGCCGCTGCGCGCGTCGACCACATTGGCCAGCACGATCGGAAACGCCGGGCCGGCGCAAGGCTGGGCGCGTACCGTGGCGCCGCTTGCCCCGAAACGGCTGCCGGTGACCTGGCCGAGGTAGTCCAGCCCCCAGTTGAATTCATGGTTGCCGACCGAACCGCCCTCGAAGCCCAGCGCGTTCATGGCCTTGTGCACCGCCAGCGGCTGCGAGCACGGCACCGGCGCCACCAGCGCCTGGTAATCGCCGAGTGCCGTGCCCTGGATGGTGTCGCCGTTATCGAGCAGCAGCGAGTTCGGGAATTCCTGGCGTGCCTGCCGGATCAGCGTCGCAGTGCGCTCCAGCCCAAGCGAAGCGTCGGGCGCCAGCTTGTAGTAGTCATAACTGCGGACGTTGGCGTGCAAGTCCGTCGTTTCCAGGATGGCGAGGGTGGCCCGCGATCCCTGCGGTGCGGTGGCCGGCAGGCCGGCGCACGCTGCCAGGATGGCCGCTACCGGTAAGACTATAAGGCTGCGCATAAGCTCACTTTTCATTTACAACTTACTGATGGGTATCCCCTGGCGCGACAGACATGGCACTTGCAATCAAGCGATTTCCTGCCTGCACTCTGGCACACGCCTGACTAGCTAGCAAAATTATAGGGAAACTTTGCAAAACTGCCACGTTTCCAGAAATAAATGTTTGATTGTCAATACCTGGACGTATGATCCATCTCAACTTCCAGCCACCCGCCAAAAGGAACACCATGAAGATCCGCGCCGCGCTCACATCGATCCTGCTCCTGGCTGCATCGCTTGCGCAAGCGGGCCCCAACCTGGTGCTGAATGGCGACTTCGAAGGCGCCGATTACAGCATGTGGACCCTTACCAGCCCTGGTGGCGGCGGGCAGGCGTTTGGCCTCGATCCCACCGGTTCGCCGCTGGCCAACGCCACCAACACCGTCTTCGGCGATTTCAACACCACGCAACTTGGCTTCCTCAGCCAGACCATCAGCACGATTGCCGGCGCTACCTACCAGCTGAAGTTTGACCTGCAGCGCTGGTTCATCGACCCGCAGTTCCCGCCGGATAACCAGGCGCAAGCCAAATTCGGGGCGAATGTCGTGTTCAATGAATCCGATGTCGCGAGCGACTGGACCAGCTATTCCTTCCTCGTCACGGCTACCGGCAACAGCACGGTCCTCGAATTCGGCAACTTCAATAACGATCCAGTGTATTGGAACCAGCTGGATAATATCAGCCTTGAATTCGTGCGCGGCCCGAATGATCCGGGCGGCCCCGACCTGCCCGAACCGGCCACGCTGGCCCTGCTGGCGGGAGGCCTGGCGGCCCTGGGACTCAGCCGCCGCCGCAATCCGCTGGCCTGAACCTTCCAATCCACTGAAACAGCCGCAGCGCCCCGGCAGGGGTGCTTGCACCTGCAAGGAGGCTGCATGTCCGAACCGTATCTCGCCGAAATCCGGATGACGAGTTTCAACTTCGCGCCCAAGGGCTGGGCCCTGTGCAATGGGCAAATCCTGCCGATCAACCAGAACCAGGCCCTCTTCGCACTGCTTGGCACCACCTATGGCGGCAATGGCATCACCACGTTCGCCCTGCCCGACATGCGCGGCCGCGTCCCCGCCCATATGGGCCCAAGCTTCGCCCTTGGCGACAAGGCGGGCGAAGCCAGCCACACGGTGACGGCCAATGAAATGCCGGCGCACACGCATGGACTGGGCATTTCCACTGCCGCCAGCCACCAGGCCGATCCCACCGGACGCGTGCTGGGCAATGTGGAGGCGGGCGCCCTGAACTACTACGCGCCACTGGACGGCACTGCCACGCTGGCGCCGAATACCGTCGGCAATGCCGGCGGCAGCCAGCCCCACGAGAATATGCAACCCTACCTGACCATCAATTTCATTATTGCGCTGCAGGGCATCTTCCCCTCGCAGAGCTGACCCTTCGGAGCTGGCGCATGGAAAACTACATCGGTGAAATCCGCCTCTTCGCGGGCAATTTCCCGCCCCGCGGCTGGGCTTTTTGCAACGGCGCCCTGATGTCGATCGCACAAAACAGTCCCCTGTTTTCCCTGATCGGCACCACCTATGGCGGCGATGGGCAAACCACGTTCGCCCTGCCCGACTTGCGCGGCCGGGTGCCGCTGCACCAGGGTTCGCTGTCCGGCAACAGCTACGTCATTGGCCAGCAGGCAGGCGTTGAAACGGTGACGCTGACCAGCAACCAGATCCCGTCGCACAGCCACAGTGCCAGCGCCAGCACCGCGCTGCCGCCGGCCACCGGGAGCGGCATCGACCTGACGGGCCCAAGCCCGTATGTGCCGGCCGCGCCGGCCAAGCCCAGGTTCTATGCCCCGGCGGGTTCTGGGCCCGTGGCCATGGCGGCGCAGGCGATCCAGCCAAGCGGCGGCAACCAGCCGCACAACAATATGGCCCCCTTCCTGGCTGTCAGCTTCATCATCGCCCTCGAAGGCATTTACCCTTCGCAGAACTAATCGAGGAGTGCACTATGGCAGAGCGATATATAGGCGAGATCCGCATGTTCGGCGGCAATTTCGCGCCATCCGGCTGGGCCCTGTGCAATGGCCAGTTGATCCCGATTTCCCAGAACACCGCCCTGTTCGCCATCCTCGGCACCACCTATGGCGGCAATGGGATCACGACGTTCGCCCTGCCAGACCTGCGCCAGCGCCTGCCGCTGCATGCGGGGACCGGGCCGGGCTTGACCCCGCGCGACCTGGGTGAACAAGGCGGCGAACTGGCCACCACGCTCACGGCCTTGCAGATGCCTTCGCACAGCCACGGCATGAACGCCACCAATGTCACGGCTTCAGTGCAATCGCCGGCCAACGCCATGCTCGCCAAGCCCATCACGCTCAGCGCCCCCTACCATGACCCGGCGGCCATCGCGCCCTCGCCGGCGGGCCCGCTTGGCATGGCGGGTGGCGGGGCGCCGCACAACAATATGCAGCCCTACCTGGTCGTCAATTTCATCATTGCGCTGACTGGGATCTTCCCGCCACGAAACTGAGCGCCATGTCCATGCCCCCGTCCTTGCGCCCTGTGGAAGCCGCCGACCATGTGTTCCTGCTGGAACTGATGGCGAGCACCCGGCCGGAATTGCGCCTGCTGGAACGCACCGTCGGCGAAATGCTGGTGCGCATGCAGTACGACGCGCAAGTCTCGAGCTACCGGCGCAACTTCCCCGGCCTGGAGGAAAGCATCGTGCTGGCTGGCGGCAGCCGGGCCGGCCGCCTGTACGTCGCCCGTAACCGCGACGAGATCCGGCTGGTCGACATCAGCCTGCTGCCGCCCTTTCGGCGCCAGCGCATCGGCGGCCACCTGCTGGCCCGGCTGCAGGAGGAAAGCGTCCTGGCTGGCGTGCCGCTGCGCCTGCGCGTCCTGCACGGCAACCCGGCGCGCCAACTGTACTCCCGCCTCGGCTTCCAGCCAAAGGAGGCGGACGACATGTACCTTGCCATGGAATGGCAGCCTACCTTAGCAAAGGAATAAGTCATGGAACGTCGCAATTTCATCCTGGCGGCTGGAGGACTGATCGGCGGGCCGGCGGTCGTCCGCGCCGCGTCGCTGGCTGCCTTGCCTGCCCAGCAGCCTGCCTTGCGCATGGCCGCCTTCCATAAACTGCTGGGCCAGCAATTTATCGCCTACCAGGGCTTGCGCGGCACCGCGCTCGACCTGCTCGAAGTGCGCCCGGGCAAAGCAGCCGCGCACCATGAACAGTTCGCGCTGCTGTTTGCCGGCCCGCCCGGGCTGGAAGCCGGCATTTACGAAATAGACAATGCCGCCGCCGGACGGCTTGCGCTCCACCTGGCGCCGGCGGGAACCGATGGACGCGGCGCCCTCTACCGGGCCGATTTCAGCCTGCTCGTCTGAGCCGCCCCGGGGCAGCGCCCTCTGAGGTATAATTTCAGGTTTGATTTAACAACTATCAGGCCTGAAAACCATGGAAGCTGAACGCATCAATTCCCTCGCCAACCTGCTCGCGGACCTGACCACCCGCGAAGCCGAACTCCGGAGGTATCTTTGACTTCGATAAGAAGTCGGAGAAACTGGAGCAACTGAACGCCGAACTGGAAGATCCGGCCGTTTGGAATGACCCGAAAAAGGCCCAGGACATGGGCCGCGAGAAAAAAGCCCTCGAAGGCGTCGTCCTCACGCTGCAGAAAGCTGAAAGCGACCTGCGCGACATGAACGAGCTGTTCGAGATGGGCAAGGAAGAAGGCGACGACGACACCCTCGAGGCAGTGATTGCCGATACCGAGGAAATCAAGAAGGTCATCGAATCCATGGAGTTCCGCCGGATGTTCAGCAATCCGATGGACCCGAACAACTGCTTCATCGACATCCAGGCCGGCGCCGGCGGTACCGAAGCCCAGGACTGGGCCTCCATGCTGCTGCGCCAGTACCTGCGCTATTGCGAACGCAAGGGCTTCAAGGTCGAAGTGCTGGAAGTCTCCGAGGGCGAGGTGGCAGGCATCAAGACCGCCACCCTGAAAGTCGACGGCGAATACGCCTACGGCCACCTGCGCACGGAAACCGGCGTGCACCGCCTGGTGCGCAAGTCGCCGTTCGACTCGGCCGGCGGCCGCCACACCTCGTTCGTGTCGCTGTTCGTGTATCCGGAAGTGGACGATTCGATCGAGATCGAGATCAACCCGGCCGACCTGCGCATCGACACGTACCGCGCCTCCGGCGCCGGTGGCCAGCACATCAACAAGACCGACTCCGCGGTGCGTATCACCCACGCCCCGTCCGGCATCGTCGTGCAGTGCCAGAACGACCGTTCCCAGCACCGCAACAAGGCCGAAGCCATGGACATGCTGAAGGCCAAGCTGTACGAACTGGAACTGCGCAAGCGCATGAGCGAGCAGCAGTCGCTGGAAGACTCCAAGACCGACGTGGGCTGGGGCCACCAGATCCGTTCCTACGTGCTGGACCAGTCGCGCATCAAGGACTTGCGCACCGGCTTCGAAACCGGCAATACCAAGGGTGTGCTGGACGGCGACCTGGACGACTTCATCTCCGCATCGCTGAAGCAAGGCGTGTAAGGCATGACGCAGCGCGCCTTCATCTTCGACATGGATGGCACCATCGTCGACAACATGGGTTTCCACACCCGCTCGTGGCTGGAGTTCTTCAACCGCCGCGGCCATGCTGTCGACGAAGCGGCATTCTTTGCCTCCACCGCCGGCCGTACCGGGCACGAAATCATCGGCCAGTACCTCGGCGAGGGCCTGGCGCATGACCATGTCGCCACCCTGATCGACGAGAAGGAAGGCCTGTACCGCGAAATCTATGCCCCGCACCTGCGCGGCGTGGCGGGCTTTGGCGCGCTGGTCGACGCCGCGCAAGCGGCCGGCATCCGCCTGGCAGTGGGCACCGCCGCGCCGCCATCCAACGTGGATTTCACGCTGGACGGCCTGGGCGTGCGCGCATTGTTCGACACCGTCGTCGGCGCCGCCGACGTCAAGCGCGGCAAGCCGGAACCCGACGTGTTCCTGCTGGCGGCCGCACGCTGCGGCGCCGACCCGGCGCACTGCATCGTGTTCGAAGACGCGCCCCTGGGCGTGGAAGCGGCGCGCCGCGCCGGCATGCGCTGCGTCGTCCTGACAACCACTTTGCCTGCTGAAGCGTTCACTTCCTTCGACAATGTGATCTGCATTGCGCGCGACTTCAGCGAAATCGATATCAATAAACTGACAAACTAAGCTAACCATGACTACGGAAACCCAACTGCCACCAGGCCAGGACGACAACAAGATCATCGCCGAACGCCGCGCCAAGCTGGCCGCCATTCGCGAAAAAGGCGTCGCCTTCCCGAACGATTTCCGTCCGCAGCACAAGGCGGCCGACCTGCACGTGCAGTATGGCGCCAAGACCCGCGAGGAACTGGAAGCCGAGCCAGTGACCGTAGTGCTGGCCGGCCGCATGATGCTGCGCCGCGAAGCCGGCAAGAAGGCCGCTTTCGCCACCCTGCAGGATGCCTCCGGCCAGAAAGCCGACGGCCGCATCCAGATCTACGTCACCGTGGATACCACCGGCGAAGATTCCATGGAAGCCTTCCGCGGCTGGGACCTGGGCGACATCCTGGGCGTGACCGGCACCCTGTTCAAGACCAAGACCGATGAACTGACCATCAAGGTCAGCGAGATCAAGCTGATCACCAAGGCCCTGCGCCCGCTGCCGGACAAGTTCCACGGCCTGGCCGACCAGGAGATCAAGTACCGCCAGCGTTATGTCGACCTGATCACCAGCGAGGAAACCCGCCGCACCTTCAAGGCGCGTACCGCTGCAATCTCGTCGATCCGCCGCTTCATGGAAAAGAACGACTTCATGGAAGTGGAAACCCCGATGCTGCACCCGATCCCGGGCGGCGCGGCGGCCAAACCCTTCATCACCCACCACAATGCGCTGGACATGCAGATGTACCTGCGTATCGCGCCCGAGCTGTACCTGAAGCGCCTGGTGGTTGGCGGCTTCGACCGCGTGTTCGAGATCAACCGCAACTTCCGCAACGAAGGCGTGTCGGTCCGTCACAACCCTGAATTCACCATGATGGAGTTCTATGCGGCGTACACCGACTACGAATGGATCATGGACTTCACCGAGAAGGTGATCCGCCAGGCGGCGATCGATGCCAAGGGCACCGCAGTGCTGAACTACGGCGGCCGTGAACT
>CBHWEO010000038.1:0-27597 GCA_966112955.1 uncultured Duganella sp.
GCATCTCCGAAGTGTCGGCGCGCTTCACCCTGGACGCCTTGCCCGGCAAGCAGATGGCGATCGACGCCGACTTGAATGCAGGCCTGATCAACCAGGAGAAGGCGACCCAGCGCCGCAAGGAAGTGGCGACGGAAGCCGACTTCTACGGCGCCATGGACGGTGCCGCCAAGTTCGTGCGCGGCGATGCGATCGCCTCCATCCTGATCCTGATCATCAATATCGTCGGCGGCGTCGCCATCGGCACCCTGATGCAGGACATGAGCTTTGGCGATGCGTTCCGCCAGTATGCCCTGCTGACCATCGGTGACGGCCTGGTGGCGCAGATCCCGGCGCTGCTGCTGTCGGCGGCGGCTGCCATCATCGTGACCCGCGTGTCCGAATCGGAAGGCGCCGATTTCGAATCCCAGGTCGGCCAGCAACTGCTGGCGTCGCCGAACGTGCTGTTCAGCGCCGCGGCCGTGATGGTGGTGCTCGGCCTGGTGCCGGGCATGCCGAAGGTCAGCTTCCTCACCTTTGCGGCGGTGCTGGCCTACGTGGGCTGGCGCCTGCGCGAGCGGCAGGGCGCGCCGGTCACCGACAACCTGGCGGCCATCGAAGCGGCGCTGCGCGAAGAGAAGGTGCCCGAGCTGGAATGGCAGTCGCTGCCGGTGGTGCAGCCGCTGCAGGTGTCGCTGGGCTACAAGCTGGTAAGCATGATCGACAAGGCCCACGGCGAAGTGCTGACCAAGCGCCTGCGCGGCGTGCGGCAAAGCCTGTCCGAGTCGATGGGCATGGTGCTGCCGCTGATCCACGTGCGCGACGACCTGGGGCTCAAGCCATCGCAGTACGCGGTGGTGCTGGGCGGCGCCACCATCGCCCAGGCGGAGGTGTACGCCGACCGGCTGATGGCGATCCCGTCGCCGACCGTGTACGGGCAGGTGGACGGCATCCCCGGCGTGGAACCGGCCTATGGCATGCCGGTGACCTGGATCGAAGCCAAGGACAAGGCGCATGCGCTGGGCCTGGGCTACCAGGTGGTGGAAGCGCCGAGCGCCATCGCCACCCATGTGTCGAAGCTGGTCCGCGAATACCTGCCGGAGCTGTTCCGCCATGAGGACGTGGCGGCGCTGATGGAGCGCCTGACCGCGCTGTCGCCCAAGCTGGCGGGCGCGCTGGACAAGGCTTTGACGCATACCCAGCTGCTGCGCGTGTTCCGCGTGCTGCTGCAGGAATCGGTGTCGCTCAAGGACATCGTGCCGATCGCCACCACGCTGCTGGATTCTTCCGAAACGACCAAGGACCCGATCCTGCTGGCGGCCGAAGTGCGCTGCGCGCTGCGGCGCCAGATCGTTTCCAGCCTGTTCGGGCAGAAGACGGAAATGCTGGCCTTCAACCTGGGCGGGGAGCTGGAAAACATGCTGCTTGGCTCGCTGAACCAGGCGCGCCAGAGCGGCAAGGTGGCGCTGGACAATTACCCGATCGACCCCCATTTGCTGGCGCAGTTGCAGGTCAACATGCCGGTGGCGCGCGAGCAGATGAAACAGCAGGCCACGCCGCCGCTGCTGCTGGTACTGCCGCAGATCCGGCCGCTGCTGGCCCGCTACGCGCGCCTGTTCGCGCCGGGGCTGCATGTGCTGTCCTACAACGAAGTGCCGGAGAACCGCGAGGTCTCGATCATCGGCACCGTCGGCTAGGCTTGTACGCCTGGCCGGCCTTCCTTGCCGCCATCCAGCACCTGCAATGCGGGCGCCCCGGCGTTGTGGCCTGGTTGCGGTGCATCCGGATTGGTCCAGATCTTGTAGAGGAAGCGGGTGTAAGGGTCGTCGGCAATCTGGTAGAAGGTGTATTGCAGCGTTTCGGGACTCATGCCGACCGTGGCGGCGGCGCTCAGGAGGGATTGCTGCGCCAGTGGCGACAAGGGACTGCCGGGCTCCCGACTGCCCGCCTCGATCTCCAGGATCAGGTGCCGGATTTCGACGGCGCCGCGCAGGCCCTGGCGCGATAGCGCATGCAGGTCGGTGCGCAGATAATTCCAGACCAGCGCCTGGTTCATCAGGTCGGTGACGAAGTTGAAGGAGAGGCTCGAGCGCATGGTCGTGTGCACCGGATCGCAGTACGCCAGTTGCCCGATGGTGCGCAAGTCTTCCTTGGCCAGCCGCTCCGCGATGTCGCGGTCCGTCCCATTCAGCTTCACGATGCTGTCGGACGCTTCGTCGTCCTTGGGTTCCATCCCCAACTTCGCATTGGCGAGCCGGCGCAGCATATTGCTCAACTCATTGATGGGGAACGCGCCGAGGGCGAAGGCAATGAAAGGCGCGATCGCATCCTGCACCAGGCTGCCGAAGGCATAGCCCATCGGGATCGCGATCACGAAGCGCATGGCGCCCCAATGCAGGTCGCTCGGGTTCATGTCGAGGCGGCGGCAACGCCCGATCAGGTCGTCGCACACCCACATGTAGGCACCGGCCAGCGCGGCGATCGCCGGCAGCGGCATCCTGATGAAAGGGCTGGTGACGTCCGACTGGCTTGCAAAGACCGAAAAGACGGATGTCGTCACGGCCAGCGCCGCCACGACGAACAGCAGGATGCCCGGCGCCCAGAATTTCGCCCGGCCGTACCAGCGTTCATACAGCGCCTCGAACTGCCGGCGTGCGGTGCCCGGGGCCGGGCGCGCGCCATTGCGGCAGAACATTTCGAAATAGGCGTCGCAGGCGGCTTCGTCCAGCCCATCCAGGATGTCGCGCCGTTTCGCCACCCAGCCCGTCCACAGGAAGCGGAGGACGGGGATCATCAGGGTCGCGACGCCGACAATGCATAACAGGAGTGCTTCGGCCAGGTAGCTCATGGTGCGGATCTCCTTGCGGAATGGGACGTGCCGTCGCCCAGCCAGGCGCGGTGCATGTCGCTCAGACGCGCGACGTCGTGCAGGAACTGGCCGCGCAGCCACGTTCGGTAATGCGCGGCCAGCTCATCTTCGTCGGCATTTGCCGTGGCGGCGGCCGCGGCAAGGAAGCCGGCGTAGATGCCGCCCATGAGCGCGCGCAGCACGCCGTGGGAAGACGACGGGTCGACCTGTGCCGCAGCGTCCCCGGCGAGGAAGTAGCCCGGGCCGGCGCAGGCGGGGCGCAAGCGCCAGGTCATGTCCATGCCTTGCCGGGCCGCGTCGGGGCCGCCGGCGCGCAATGCCAGCCACGCGGTGCGGCCTTGTCCCAGCGGCGCTTCCCAGTCCCAGCCGCCTGGCCCGAAAACGATGCGGGGCTGGCCGTCGGGACACGTGGCCTGGCCCTCGCGCCAGCCGAAATGCGCCCGCAGCGGCGGGGAAAAGGCCTCGGCCGGAAGCCCAAGCTGGCAGGCCAGCCACGCACGGCGGCCGGTCGCGTCGATGGTCCAGCGCGCGCGCACCTCGCCGCCTGCCAGCTTGATGCCGGCCACGCGGTCGCCTTCCCGCAGCAAGGCTTCAGGGCTGCATCCCGCCAGCCAATGCACGCCGCAGGCGCGGGCCGCGCCTTGCAGCATGTCCTGCAATACCGCGCGATCGGCCTGGAAGCCGCGCCAGGGGCCATCGTCGTCGGCGCCGTAGGCCTGGAAGCTGCGCTGCCCGCCGTGCTCGACCCATATGCCCAGGTGGCGGTGGAACCCTGCATCGCGCAGGGCCTGTCCCATCCCGAGCTGGTCGAACAGGACTTCGGCCCCCGGATGTAGCGTTTCCCCGGGGGCGAGTCCCGGCTTCGCGCGCTGCTCGGCCAGGGCAACGCTTAAACCTGCCTGCCGGGCGCGGATGGCCGCCGCACAGCCGGCCGGGCCGCCGCCGAGCACGAGCACATCGCAAACGATCATGAAGGATGGACGACCAGCGGCCCCGTGCCGCGCTGGTAGGCCGTGCCGTTGGCGCCAACCTGGAACGTGTGCCGGCGCACTACCTTGCGCCGCACGCGCGTCAATTCACTGGTGGCCTGGGGCGCTTCGACCTCCGCGAAGACCATCAGGTAGCCGCCGCCCTGCATCTGCGGCGCCGCGCCCGGGAACGCCGGCCAGGCGGCGACCTTGCGCACCTCGACCAGGCACAGTTTGCGCAACTGCGCGTCCACCAGGGCCAGGCAGGTGTTGAGGGCGCGGAAGCGGCTGATCAGGTCTTCGCTCTGGACCGACGCCGTCAGGTCCACGCGGAAGCGTCCCTCGAGCGCATTCTTCACGTAATCGGACCGTTCGATGGCGGCGTGGTTCACGAACTCGGCGCCGGCGGCCGTCTCGAAGAAGGGGCCGAACTCTCCATCCCACCCGGTGTACGACTTCAGTTCGCCCGACTTGACGCGCGGGTGTCCGGGATGCAGGCCCAGTTCTTCATCCAGCATGGGGAGCTGGTTGGGCCAGCCATTGCCGAAAGTACGGCTGGCGTCCGGCGCGACCGCCGGCCAGAACGACGACAGCGCGGCGCACAGCTTCGCATCTTCCGGGAACGGCGAACCGAGGCCGTAGCTGGTGAAGAAGAAGCCATCGGCATCGCGGCTGTTCGATACATCCCAGCCTGGCGCGAACACGCCGGAAGCGCCATCGGGCAGGAAGCTGATGCTGCGGTTCGCCTGGCCCAGCACCTTCACCGGCGTGCCCGTCGCGGCGTCGCCGACCACCGCTGTCAGCGTCACGTCGCTGCGCTCGAATGCAGGCTGCGTGCGCTGGGAGGGCAGGGGCAGGCCCGGGTTGGCCGGTGCGCGTACAAACGAGAGCGGCCCGACCCGCTCGATGCCCTGCTGCATGCGCACTTCCATCTGGTCCGCCAGCGGGAAGAAATCCGGCGCCGTCACGAGGGAGAACGCCACAAGGCTCTTCGTTGCTGCACCGAGGCCCTGGACTTTCGCCTCGACGCAGCCATCGCAGCTGTCGTCCACGAAATGGGCGGCCGGATAACCGCCTTCCGCCAGGACCTTGGCGTACTCGTTCTGCGGCAGCAGGTTCAGGTCTTTCAGTGCCTGGGTGGCCGGCTGCGTGGTATCGACCTGGTGCCGGATATTGACGTATTCCGGCGCCATGCGCCACGCCTGGTTGCCGTCCTCGAAACCGCTGATTTCCAGCGTCGAATCGACGAAGCGCGATTCGCGGTTGCCGCCCGGCCGCGCCAGCACCTTCAGCCTGGGCACTTCGAAATACACCAGTTCATCCTTGCCCGAAATGCCGTTGTGCTGGACGGCCGTGCGCACCAGGCGTTCCGCCGGTGTCGGCACTACCAGCACTGAGGCACCGGCCCGGGCCAGTGCGACCAGGTTGGCGCCGTTGCCGGTGTCGCGCACGTAGGGCGGCTGGCTGATGTTGAAGCCGGGCGGCAGTGGCAAGCCGCCTTCCGCCTCGCCCAGCTTATGAGTCATGCGCAGCTTTTCATTGCGGTGGAACTCGAGGAAGTCCAGCGCGATATGCTTGCCCTTGAGGCATTCGTCGCCGGCAAACAATTTATGGACCGGGAAGGCAAAGCGGCTGTTCTCCGGCTGGCCGGGCACCATCTGCACGGAGCCGGCCACGCCCGCCCGCGCCCGTTTGGCGAGGAAGGCGCCATAGCGGGCCGGCAGCACGGCGATGCCTTTGCCGTTTTTCGGCACCGGCATGAAGCTGCGGGCCGCCGCATCGTAGCGATAGCCGGCTGTGCCCACGCGTGCCACGCCGGTACGCGAGTAGGCAAAGTCGGCATGACAGCGGTGCGTAGTGCGGCTGGCTTCCCGGTACTGGTAGGCGAATACGGCGATGAAGGTGTCGTCCAGGTCCAGGCGGTCCGCCACCAGGCTGTAGATGTAGTTTTCGATCGTGTCGAGCTGCTCGAGGGTAGGGTAGGCCTCGGCCGGCGGGGCGCCGGGCAGCACGACCTGGGGCGACGCCAGCACATGGTAGAGCAGGCTGCGCGCTGGCGCCCCCGGTGCAATGCCCTGGCTGGCGTGGCGGTCGAAGTCTTCCAGGCCAGGATGCTGGCGTTTGATGAACGCCAGTGCCTTGCCCAATTCCGCTTTCAGCGCGGCCTCGCTGGGCTGCTGGATATCCAGCGCGTTCTGCGTTACGTCGAGCAGCAGCTTGCGCCATCCCTTGGGAGCCAGGTTGTCACAGACCGCTTTCACGTCGCTGAGCAATGTCATGTCGGGCTCCCGGGCGTCACTGGATGTGCTTCAGGAAGGAGATCGATGGCGCGAAGAAGTAGGCGCCGCCGCGCATGGTGACGAAGCCCGAGAAATCGAACGGTTCGCTGAGCGATTTGCCATATTCCTTCGGATAGCGCTGCGCGCCGCCGGCTGGTGGCTGGCCGATGATGGGATCGATCCCCGTGCCCAGGTTGCGGAACGCGCCATTGTTGGCCCACATGACCTGGGTGAACTCGAACTGGTTTTCGATATCGCTCTGGTAGGCCATGAACAGCAGGCCGACACCGCCGGTCGGTTTGTTGTCGAGCCTGCCGTCGTTCGGATCGTCGGTGCGTTTGCCGTAGGGGATGCCGCGACGGGCCATCAGGTGGGTCTTGGAATCTGCGGTGTCGGAGCGCGGGTTGGTTTTGCGGATATGGCCGGCAAACGGGCATTTCAAGCCTTTCGGGTCCGACAGGAAATTGAAGTTGTTCGGGACGCCTGGCGGGACGTTGTTCCCGATCGGGATCTCGTCCGGACTTTGCAGCACCGGCGTGCCGTTCTCGAAGCGGCCGACCACACTGGCGCCGGCGCGCTCGCCGGCTCCCGGCAGGATTTCGGCCAGTTCGATTTCACGCTGCTTGAAGCCTTTTACGTTCTGCTCCAGCTTGCGGAACACGAAATAGCTGCCGAAGCTGACATCGAGCTTGCCGCCCGGGCATTTGACCAGCAGCTGGCTGAGGGGAATCGATGGATCCCATTGGTCGATGCCGCCGTTCTTCGCTTCCTCCTCGATGTCTTCCTGCAGGGCCAGCGGCTGGCTGCGACCGTCGACATAGCCGAAATGCTCGATGCCTTTGCGGTCTTCGTTGAAGATGGCGTTGCCCAGTTCGACGGCGAGCAGCTTCACGGCGCCACCCGTAGCGGCAATGCGCTGCTGGAAGGCGGTTTGCAGGCTGGCCTGCTCGGCAGCGTCGTTAGCGCCGACGATCAGCATGGCATGGATGTCCTGCGCCAGTTCCCTGTCCCATTTTTCCGGTGGCGGATCATTGAGCGGGCGCTGCTTCATCCCTTGCATGAAAGCCGGATCCGTCGGCATGAAGTCTTCGGCATCCAGGGCGCGGTAGCCATCGGCCGTCAGCAGCAGCGCCAGGAAGGGATTGGCCGGCTTGCCGGTCGCCTTGAAGACCTGGGTGCCGGTCAGCTGGTCCAGCGCGGTCGTCACCTCCTGTGCCAATTCGTGGATGACATTCAGGACCGTTTCGCGCTTGTCCGGATCGAACCCGAGGAATAGATTGACCGTGAAATGCCGGCCATGGCCCTTGAGAATATTGCCCTGCAAGTCGTTGAGCATGGCCAGTTCCGCGGCGGCGCCCGGCGTTTGCGCCGCAAGTGCCTTGGTCCATGCAAGTGGTTTGTTCAGGTTCACAGCCATGATGACTCCCCTAGGTTTTGTCAGAAAGCGCGGTGGGTGGTCGGATTTTTCTGAGCGATAGGAGCCAGTCTAGATGTCAAAGCGGCTAACACAATCACCAATTGTCACCGTGTCATCAAAATGGCGGTGCGTCGGCTGCGGGCCTCTTTGCGGGACTGGTGAGCCACCTGAACAGGACACTGGCGGCAATTGCACCGAGGAATTGTGCGGCGATGTAGGCGTTGACGTCTTCCAGGCGGATGCCGGCAGCGGTTGCCGTTGCCGCCCGGGCGACCGTGAGGGCCGGGTTGGCGAAAGCGCTTGAAGCGGTGAACCAGTAGGCGGAAGCAATGTATGCCGCGACCGCAAAGGGCGCGATGCCAGGGCGGCTGCGCGCGCAGCCACTGGTGACGGCGATCAAGCCGAACGTGGCGAGAAATTCACTCCACCATTGCTGCGCTCCGGTCCGCGTGTGGACTGCGGCGGAAAATGCCGGTTCGGAGAACATGGCATGTGCCGCGGCAACGCCGGCGAGGGCCCCGGCCAATTGTGCGATTACATACGTGCCTGCCGCGTTCCAGGCCAGGCGGCCCTGCCATGCTTCCGATAAGGTGACGGCAGGATTGAAGTGGGCGCCGGAAAAGGCGCCGAAGGCCAGGATCAGCGCCATCAGGCCGGTGGCGGAGGCGATGGAGTTGGCGAGCAGGGCGAGGGCTGCATTGCCGCCCGCCAGGCGCCCGGCCATGATGGCCGAACCCACCACCATGGCCAGCAGCAGCGCGCTGCCGATACCTTCGGCGGCGAGACGGCGCGATAGCGTCATGCCTGCGCGCGCACGGCATCCACCGCGTCGAGGATGGCCTCGCAGGTGGCGGGGGCGCGCAGCGGTGGGTTGACACGGTAGTCGGCCACCGACGCCACCGCGTCGCGGATCGCGAGGAACACCGAGAACGGCAGCAGCAGCGGCGGTTCGCCGACCGCCTTGGAACGATGGATGCTGTCGAAGGCGTTGCGGTTCCTGTACAAGCGCACGTTGAAGTTTTCCGGGCAATCGGAGACCGCCGGGATCTTGTAGGTGGAGGGCGCGTGGGTCATCAGCTTGCCCTGCTGGTTCCACCACAGTTCCTCGGTGGTCAGCCAGCCCATGCCCTGGATGAAGGCGCCTTCCACCTGGCCGATGTCGATGGCGGGATTGAGCGAGTTGCCGGCGTCGTACAGGCAGTCCGCCTGCAACAGCTTCCACTCGCCCGTCAGCGTGTCGACAATCACTTCCGATACTGAGGCACCGTAGGCGTAATAGCCGAATGGGTTGCCGCGCATGGTTTCGCGGTCCCAGCTCAGGCCCGGCGTGGCGTAGAAGCCGTCGGACCACAGCTGCACGCGCGCCAGGTAGGCTTTCTGCACCAGGTCGGCGAAGGGAAGGGCCGTTTCGCCGGCGAAAACGGTGCCATTGGCCAACACGACATCGGCGCAAGGGACGCCAAAAGTGCGGGCCGCGAACTCCACCAGGCGCCGGCGTAGCGTGGCGGCGGCATCCTGCGCGGCCTTGCCGTTCAGGTCCGCGCCGGTGGAAGCGGCGGTGGCGGAGGTGTTGGCAACCTTGCTGGTGTCGGTGGCGGAGGCGCGCACCTGCGCCAGGGAAATCCCCAATTCATGCGCCACCACCTGGCATACCTTGGTGTTGATGCCCTGGCCCATTTCGGTGCCGCCGTGGTTCACCAGCACCGAGCCGTCGGTGTAGATGTGCACCAGCGCGCCGGCCTGGTTGAAGTGGGTGACGTTGAAGGCGATGCCGAATTTCACAGGTGTCAGCGCCAAGCCCTTCTTCAGCACCGGACTGGCGGCATTGAAGGCGCGCACGGCTTCGCGGCGGGCGCGGTAGGCGCTGTCGCTTTCCAGTTGCGCCACCAGTTCGTGGATCACGTTGTCGACTACTTTCTGGCCGTACTGCGTGACGTTGCGGCCTTCCTCGTCGTTGCGGCCGTAGAAGTTCAGCTTGCGCACGTCCAGCGCATCCTTGCCGAGGTTGCGAGCGATTTCGTCGATGATGTATTCGATCGCAATGGCGCCCTGGGGGCCGCCGAAGCCGCGGAAGGCTGTGTTGGACTGGGTGTTGGTCTTGCCAGCCATGGCACGGATATCCACGTCCGACAGGTAGTAGGTATTGTCGAAGTGGCAGATGGCGCGCGTCGCCACCGGCGCCGACAGGTCGGCCGAGAAGCCGGCGCGCGTCACCATCTGCACCTTGGCGGCGGTGATCAGGCCTTGCGCGTCGTAGCCGACTTCGTATTCATAGTAGAAGCAATGGCGCTTGCCGGTCACCATCATGTCGTCGTCGCGGTCGGCGCGCAGCTTGACGGGACGCTTCAGGTGCGCGGCGCTGATGGCGGCGCAGGCGGCCCACAGCGCGGACTGCGATTCCTTGCCGCCGAAGCCACCACCCATGCGGCGGCATTCCACCACCACTGCGTGGGCGGGATAGTGCAGGGCGTGCGACACGACGTGCTGCATCTCGGTCGGGTGCTGGGTGGAGCAGTACACGTGCATGCCATTGCCTTCCTTGGGAATGGCGTAGGAAATCTGGCCTTCCAGGTAGAACTGTTCCTGGCCGCCCACGTGCAGCGTGCCCTTGAGGATGTTCGGTGAGCGCTCGAAGGCCGCTTGGGCATCGCCGCGCGTCAACCGCATGGGCGGCACCACGAAGGATTCGGCGTCGCGTGCCGCTTGCGGCGTCAGGATGGCGGGCAAGTCTTCGTACCGGATATCGGCCTTGCGCGCGGCGCGGCGGGCGTTGTCGTGCGTGTCCGCCACCACGATGAAGACCGGCTGGCCGACGTATTCGACCTTCCCTTCCGCCAGGATCGGGTCGTCGTGGATGATGGGGCCGCAGTCGTTGGTGCCCGGGATGTCCTTGTACGTGTAAACCGCCACCACGCCGGGCATGGCTTTCACCGGCTCCAGGTCGAGCGAGACGATGCGGGCGTGGGCCTTGGCCGACAGGCCCAGCGCGGCGTGCAGCGTGCCCTGGGCCTCGGGGATGTCGTCGGTGTAGACGGCTTCGCCCAGCACGTGCAGGATGGCCGATTCGTGCGGATGGCTTTGGCCGACTTCGGCCCAGCCCTTGGCGGCGCCGATGGTCATGAACGGTTCGGACTTGCTGTTCATGCAGCGGCTCCTTCCTTGAATGCGTAAGCGTTGACGAAAGCGCTGGCGACCGCGCCATCCGGGCGGGTCTCCAGCCAGAAGCGGCGCAGCAGGTTCTGCGCGGTGCGCATGCGGTAGCCGGCGGTGGCGCGCATATCGGTCAGCGGTGTGTAGTCGCGGGCCAGGGCTTCCATACCGGCGCGCAGCGTGGCTTCGTTCCATGGCTGGCCATTGAGCGCGGCTTCCGCTTGCGGGGCGCGGCGCGAGGTGGCGGCCATGCCGCCGTAAGCGATGCGGGCGTTACGGACCACGCCCTGCTCGAGTTCGAGCGAGAAGGCGGCGCAGACGGCGGAAATGTCCTGGTCGTAGCGCTTGGCGAGCTTGTAGGTGCGGAATTGCTGGCCGGGACGCAGCCCGGGGATGCGCACGGCTTCCACGAATTCGCCCGGCTGCCAATCCTTCTTCATGTAATCGAGGTAGAAGTCCTGCAGCGGCAGGATGCGCTGGCCCTTGTCCGAGCGCAGCACGATGTCGGCGCCCAGCACGATCATCCAGGGCGCGGAGTCGCCGATCGGCGAGCCATTGGCCACGCTGCCGCCCAGGGTGCCGGTGCTGCGGATGGGCTGGGAGGCGAAGCGCTGCCACAGTTCGTGCAGCGAATCGTTCGGATACAGTTCAAGCACGGCGCGGTAGGCGTCGTCCAGCGACACGGCGGCGCCGATTTCCAGCTGGCCGTCGACAGTGCCGATGCGGTGCAATTCCTGCACCTGCCGGGTGTAGATCACGTCGCCCAGGTTGCGCATCTGCTTGGTGACCCACAGCCCGACGTCGGTGGAACCGGCCAGGATGGTGGCGTCGGGCTTGGCGGCGCGCAGCGCGGTCATCTCGGCCAGCGTGCGCGGTGCGTGGAAGGTCTGGCCGTCGTGGGTATAGCTGAACATGCTCTCTCTTTGCAGGCCTTTCAAGACGTCCTTCAAGGCCTGGCGGTCAAAGGGGACGGCAGGCAGTTCGCCCATGCGGACGGCGGCGTCGATAATCGGGCGGTAACCCGTGCAGCGGCACAGGTTGCCGGACAAGGTCTCGTCGATGGCCTTGCGGCAGGGCGGCGCGGATTGTCCCTCCTGTTTCAAGTACAGGCTCCACAGCGACATGGCGAAGCCCGGCGTGCAGAAACCGCACTGGGAGCCGTGGCATTCCACCAGGGCTTCCTGCACCGGATGCAGGCTGCCGTCCGGCTGCTTCAGGTCTTCCACCGTGAAGACCGCCTTGCCGTCCAGCGTGGGCAGGAACTGGATGCACGCATTCACGTTGCGCAGCTCCAGCTCGCCGTCCAGCAGGGAGCCGACCACCACGGTGCAGGCGCCGCAATCGCCTTCGGCGCAGCCCTCCTTGGTGCCGGTGCAGTGCAAGTCTTCCCGCAGGTGCTGCAAGAGCGTGCGGGTCGGGGCGGCGGAGTCGACTTCCTGCACGCGCCCCTGGTAGAAGAAACGAATCGGTTGGGACATCTTTGCTACTCCTTGCTTCAGCCTGCGATGTAGATTGTCTTGAACAGGAAGATGCCGGCGACACACCAGATCATGGCGCTGACTTCCTTGTATTTGCCGGTCAACAGCTTCAGGCCGGCGTAGCTGATGAAGCCCAGTGCCAGGCCATTTGCGATCGAATAGGTGAACGGCATCACCAGCGCGGTGATCACGGCCGGAATGCTTTCCGTGGTCTCGGCCCAGTTGATGTCCGCCAGTTCGCGCAGCATCAGGCAGGCGACGAAGAACAGGGCGGGGGCGGTCGCATATGCCGGCACCACGCCGGCCAGCGGCGCGATGAACAGGGCGGCCAGGAACAGGCCGGCCACGGTAACGGCGGTGAGCCCGGTGCGGCCGCCGGCCTGCACGCCTGCGGCGCTTTCAATGAAGGCGGTAGTGCTCGAGGTGCCCATCAGGGAACCGGCGATGATGGCGCCGGAATCGGCCAGCAGGGCCTTGTTCATGGCCTTGGGGATTTTGCCGTCCTTCATCAGGCCGGCGCGCTGGGCGACGCCCATCAGGGTGCCGGTGGCGTCGAACAGTTCGACCAGGAAGAACACCATCACCACGTTGAACAGGCCATGCGAGACGGCGCCCATGATGTCCAGCTCGAGCGCGGTCGGCGAGATGGAAGGTGGAGCGGAGACAATGCCGTGGAACTGGTTGCCGCCAAAGAAGAAGCTCAGCGTGGTCACCGCCATGATACCGATCAGCAGGGCGCCGGTGACCTTCAGGCGGTCCAGCGCGACGATGACGAGGAAGCCGACGATGGCCAGCACCGGCGCCGGCTTATGCAGGTCGCCCATGGTGACGAAGGTGGCGGGGCTGGACACGACGATGCCGGCGTTCTTCAGCGAGATCAGCGCCAGGAACAGGCCGATGCCGGCCGGGATGGCGATGCGCAGCGAATGCGGGATGGCATTCATGATCTTTTCGCGGATGCGCAGCAGGCTGACGATCATGAAGCAGCAGCCCGAAATGAAGACGGCGCCCAGTGCGGCCTGCCACGGGAAGCCCATGCCTGCCACCACGCCGTAAGCGAAGTAGGCGTTCAAGCCCATGCCGGGGGCCAGGCCGATCGGGAAGTTGGCGTACAGGCCCATGATCAGCGTCCCGACCGCGGCCGCGACGCAGGTGGCCACAAAGACGGCGTCCTTGGGCATGCCGGCGTCGCCCAGGATGGAAGGGTTGACGAAGATGATGTAGGCCATCGTCAGGAAAGTGGTGAGGCCGGCCAGCACCTCCGTGCGCACATTGGTCCCGTGTGCGCTGAGCTTGAAATATTGATCCAGGAATTGCATTTTGCGTGTCTCCGTTTAGTTTTTTTCGCCCGAAATTCCGCCTCTCCGGGCGGACAAATATGGCGTCCTCGCACTGCTGGTCTGATCTGTGTGGGTGACGTCCTCCTGTCAGGCTGGCGAATAGTTGCGCAGGAAGCTCAGGAAGATGCGGGCCGACAGGTCGGCGTCGTCATCGGTCATGGTTTCCAGCGGGTTGTGGCTGATGCCGCCGTTGCCGCAGCGGGTGAACAGCATGGCGACGTCGGTCACGCGCGACATGAGCATGGCGTCGTGGCCGGCGCCGGAGGCGAGGTGGAAAGCGGGCACACCGTGGCGCTCGACGGCCGCCGCCAACTGCTGCATCAGGCGCGGCGCGCAGGGAGCGCAATCGGCCGCTACGATTTGTTCGATGTCGCAGGTGATGTGGCGTTTCAGGCAGACTTGCTCGATGTGGGCGAGGATATCGGCCACGGCGGCGTCACGCGCGGCGTTGTTCGCGGCGCGGATATCGAGCGACAGGGTGCAGGCGCCCGGAACCACATTGGTGGAGCCGTTGGGCACCTGCAACTGGCCCACGGTGCCGACCAGGGCCGATTCCTGGTCCTGGGCGCAGCGCTGCTCCACGTACAGCACGATTTCGGCGGCGGCCGCGGCGGCGTCCTTGCGCATGGCCATCGGCGTGGTGCCGGCGTGGCTGGCGACGCCTTTGAGTTCGACGAGATAGCGCTTGCTGCCCGCGATGGAGGTCACCACGCCGACCGGCAGTCCGCGCTCCAGCAGCACGGGGCCCTGTTCGATGTGGATCTCCACAAAGCCGAGCAGGTCGGCCGGGTCGCGTGCAATGGCGGCGATGGCGTTGACGTCGTGGTCGGCCTCGGCCAGCACGTCGCGCAGCAGCTTGCCGTCGCGGTCGCGCAAGTCCAGCAGCTTCGGGTCGAACTGGCCGATCACGGCGCTGCTGCCGAGGAAGGTGCTCTTGAAGCGTACGCCTTCCTCTTCGGCGAAGGCGATCACCTCGAGGTGGAAGGGCAGGGTTTCGCCCGTCTCGTGCAGGTGCCTGACCACCGCGATGGCGGTCAGGATGCCCTGGCGGCCGTCGTATTTGCCGCCGTTGCGCACCGTGTCGTAGTGCGAACCGGTGAGCAGGGTGCGCGCCTGCGGATCGGTGGACAGGTAGCGGCCCACCACATTGCCCACCGCGTCGATATGGGTGTGCATGCCCGCCTCGCGCATCCACTTGGCCAGCTGGCTGGCGGTGCGGCGGTGGGTGGTCGTCATGTAGGTACAGGTCAGGCCGTCCTCGTCTTCGCTCAGGGCTCCGATCTGTTCGGCCCACTCCAGGATGTCGCGGCCCATGTGCGGCACGAAGGAGAGCAGGGCGTTCAGGCGCATTTCGGCGATGCGGTGGATCTGGCGCAGCGCCTCGCGCTGTTCGTCGCCGGCCTGGTTGCGCAGGCGCCGGCGGAATGCCGCAATGATGGCCTGGCGCGTCAAGCCTTTGCCGTCGCCGCCTTTCACCGCCAGGATGAAGGGGAAGCCGAACTTGCTGTTGTAGGCTGCGTTCAGCTCCTGCAGCGCGTCGAATTCTTCCCTGCTGCACAGGTTCAGGCCCGCCTTGGCTTGCTCGCCGGTGGATTCCGGGGTCAGTTCGCCGGCCACGGCAGCCTTGCCGGCCAGTTCCGGGTGGGCACGGATCAGGCCCAGTTGTTCTTCATGCGTGGCTTCCTCGACGACCTTGCGCAGGCCGAGCTTCAGTTCATCGATGGTGCGGAAAGGGCGCTGCGCTGCGGCGCGTTGCGGGATCCAGGGGGAATGCTCGTACAGGCCGTGCAAAAGCTCGGTAAAGGTGTCTGCGTCGCAGGTGTTCAGTCGCTTGAGGCTCGTCATCGTACATTCGGGCCGCCGCCGGCAGCGGCCCGCTCCAAGTAGGTAATCCGGGGAATGGTGAATTGATAATAGGGCTACAAGGCGCGGGAGATATATCGCTGGAACGATATCGGCTATTGGGGTCCGACCCTTTGGGTCGTACCCCGCATCTACTTCACGAGCAGGCGTGCAGCGGCACTCACCTGGGCGCGCAGCCATTTGTGCTCGGTGGCGTGGTGGGCGCGCTCGTGCCATAGCTGGTAAAAGCTCAGTGGCGGGAAATCCAGCGGCACCCGGTACGATTTCAGGCCCAGCAGGTTTTCGTAAAAACTGGCGAATTGTTTGCCGGCCGTCAAAACCAGGTCCGTCTGCTGCACGATGTAAGGCAGCATGCGGAAGTGTGCCGATTCCACAACAATATTGCGCTCCATGTCCTTCTCCTCGAGGAAGGAATCGATGTTGCCGTGGTAGCCGGGCAGGATCTGGGCCGGCGCCACGTGCGGCAGCGAGAGATATTCCTCCGGCGTCATGCCGTCCTTGGGCGTGCGGCGCGCATAGGCGCTGTTGGCGCGCATCAGGCAGACGATGGGGTCGTCGAACAGTTTGGAGATGTGCAGGTGCTGGGGCGGTTCGTCCCAGTTGCCCACCACCAGGTCCAGGTCACCGTCCGACAGCAGGCGCACGTAGTCGACGTCCGGCCCCAGCGAATGGATCACCAGCCGGCTGCGCGGCGATTCGCGCCGCAGGCGGGCAATGACCTCGGTGAAGAACTGGGTGTTCATATAGTCCGGCGCGGCGAGGTGGAAGGTGCGCGCTTCGTCCTGCGGCACGAAGGCCGTCTTGGGGCTGAACAGGCTTTCCGCTTCGTCCAGGATGCGCTTGGCCGTCTTCAACAGGCTTTCGCCGTGTTGCGTCGGCACCATGCCGCGCCCGCCGCGCACCAGCAGCGGGTCGCCGGTCAGTTCGCGCAGTTTGCGCAGCGAGCCGGAAATGGAGGGCTGCGGCTGGTTGAGTTTGAGGGCCACGCGCGACACGTTCTTCTCCACCAGCAGCAGGTAGAGAATGCGGATCAGGTGGATGTCCAGGTGTTCTGGCAATCTCGACATCATTGTCTCCGAATATTTGTTATCTGGTTTTATGGATGACAGGTTCTCACCTTCAGGGGCGCCGGACTATATTCCTGCGCATATGCGACTTATTCGCCTGCTTTGAGGTCTCCCGGAGCCGCAGCCGATATCGTTCCACCATCTCGCAATACACGACAACAAGGGAGACGTGATGGAAGCTTTATTTGGACCGTATGGGGTGGAGTGGCTTAACCTGCTGGTGCGCTGGCTGCACCTGATCACGGGGATTGCCTGGATTGGCGCCTCGTTCTACTTCGTCTGGCTGGACAACTCGATCCGGCCGCCCAAGCCGGGCAGCCCGCTGGCGAAGAAGGGTGTGATGGGCGAATTGTGGGCCGTGCACGGCGGCGGTTTCTACAACCCGCAAAAATACCTGGTGGCGCCCGAAGAACTGCCGGAAGACCTGCACTGGTTCAAGTGGGAAGCCTACGCCACCTGGCTGAGCGGCTTCGCCATGCTGTTCATCGTTTACTACTTCAACGCCTCGGCCATGATGATCGACCGGAACGTGGCCGACCTGACGCCGCTGCAGGCCGTGGCTGTGGGCTTGGGCACGCTGGCCGGGGGCTGGCTGGTGTACGACACGCTGTGCAAGACGAAGCTGGCGGAAAAGCCCGCCGTACTGGGCACCGTGATGTTCGTGCTGATCGTGGGCGCCGCCTATGTGCTGACCCATACCCTGAGCGGCCGCGCCGCCTACATCCACGTGGGCGCCATGATCGGCACCATGATGGTGGGGAATGTGCTGTTCGTGATCATCCCCGGCCAGCGCAAGCTGGTCGACGCGATGGCCAAGGGCGAGGCGCCGGACCCGATTTACGGCAAGCGCGCCAAGGTACGCTCGGTGCATAACAACTATTTCACGCTGCCCGTGCTGCTGATCATGATCAGCAACCACTATGCGATGACCTACAGCCACGCTTACAGCTGGCTGGTGCTGGCGGCCATCATGGCTGCTGGTGTGCTGATCCGCCACTTCTTCAACCTGCGCCATGCGGGCAAGGTGTCGCCGGCATTCCCGATTGCCGGCGTGATCCTGCTGGCCGGCGTCGCGTTGGCCATCGCACCGGCGCCACGCAAGGCGGCCGCCGCGTCGGCCGTGGCGGCCGCATCGGCCGAGGCGCCAGCGGCCGGGCAGGCCAGCCTGGCCAGCGTGCAGCAGGTCGTGGCGCAGCGCTGCGTGTCCTGCCATTCCGCCGCGCCGACGCAGGCGGGTTTCGCCTCAGCCCCGGGTGGCGTGATGCTGGATACCGAAGACCAGGTCAGGCAGCACGCCGCCAAGATTTACCAGCGCGCCGTGCAGAACAAGGATATGCCGCTGGCAAACATGACCCATATGACTGACGACGAGCGCCAACTGATCGGCGCGTGGTTCGAGTCCAGCGCAAATTGAAGGAAGAAGACATGAGCAAAGTAACGATCGACGGTTTCAACCTGACTGCGGAAGATGTGCTGGCGGTGGCGCGCCAGGGCGCCAAAGTCGAACTGTCCGCCACCTCGCGCGCCGCGCTGAAGGAGAGCCGCGACTACATCGAATCCACCTGGATGCACGATGAAGCGCCGATGATGTACAGCTTTAACACGGGCGTCGGCCTGCTGAAGGATACCCGCATCAAGGTCGAACACATCGAACTGTTCCAGACGCAGCTGATCAAGGCCCACAGCGGCGGCATCGGCGAGCCGTTTTCGGAGGAAGTGAGCCGCGCCACCATGCTGCTGCGCGCCAACGCCTTTGCCAGCAATTACTCGGCGCCGCGGGTCGAAGTGGTGGACCGCCTGCTGGCCTTCATCAACGCTGGCATCCACCCCATCATGCCGCAAAAGGGTTCGGTCGGCGCCTCGGGCGACCTGGCGCCGCTGGCCTACCTGGCGGCCGCCATCGCCGGCTTCGACGAAGCGGAAGTGATGTACCAGGGCGTGCGCATGCCGGCCGCCGAGGCCATCACCAAGGCCGATATCGGTCTGGTGAAGTTCGACCTCAAGGCCAAGGATGCATCGGCCCTGATCAATGGCTGCACCGCCTCGCTGGCGGTGGCCGTGCTGGCGGCCAAGGATGCGCGCGACCTGCTGACGGACGCCTGCCTGTCGCTGGGCCTGACGCTGGAAGCCATGCGCGCCGAGATGTCGGCCTTCGACCCGCGCATCCAGCAGGCGCGCCCGCACCCGGGCCAGATCAAGACGGCGGCCGTGGTGCGCAAGCTGATGAAGGGCTCGACCCGCGCCACACACGAGGCGCGTGCCGTGCAATTCCCGGACGAGTTGCGCCGCACCGATATTCCGTACACTCCGCGCATCCAGGACGTGTACTCGCTGCGCTGCACGCCCCAAGTCTACGGGCCGGTGTTCGATGCGCTGGACTACATCGACACCATCGTGAAGAACGAGATCAATTCCGCCACCGACAACCCGCTGATCTTCGGCAAGGACGGTGGCGGCTTCGAGATCATCTCGGGCGGCAATTTCCACGGCCAGTACCTGGCGCAGGCAATGGACCTGCTGGCCATCAGCATCACGGACCTGGGCAGCATCTGCGAGCGGCGCGTGGCGCGCCTGATCGACCCCACGCTGTCGTGGGGACTGCCGCGCAACCTGATGTCAGGCCTGCGCGGCGTGAACACCGGCTATCCGGTGGTGCAATGTTCGCTCAGCTCCCTGGTGATGGAGAATCGCACGCTGTCCATGCCGGGCAGCGTGGATTCGATCCCGTCCAAGGGCAATAGCGAAGACCACATTTCGAATTCGACCTGGTGCGCCCGCAAGGCCCATACCGTGGTGCAGAACACGCAATACATCGTGGGCGTGGAAATGCTGCTGGCGGCGCAGGCCCTGACCATGACCGAACACCTGCTGCCGGGCTTCCGGCTGGGCGAGGGCACGCAGGCCGCGTACGACGCCATCCGCAGCCAGATCCCGGCCTGCCTGGAAGGCGACCGCTGGTTCCACAACGACATCCAGGTCGCGCACAGCTTTGTCACCAGCGGATCGGTGCGCAGGGCCGTGGTGGAGAAGGTCGGCGAATTCGTCTGACGCTCAGCTGCCGGTCGCGAGGCGGTCCCATACGGCCGCCGCGCGGACGGGCGCGTCGAAATCATAGCTGCCCGCGTCGTGCAGTTACCAGCCGCCAAAGCCGGTCCGCACCAGCACCTGCGTATGGTGGCGCAGCACGGCGGCGCGGTGGGCGATGCTGATCAGGGTGGCGCCGGTGCCGCGCAGGCGGCCATACAGCGACGCTTCATTGCCGCTGTCGAGGGCACTGGTCGCTTCGTCCAGGATCACGATGCTGGGTGCATGCACCAGCACCCGGGCAAAGGCGAGGCGCTGCTGCTCGCCCACCGACAGCAGCTTGGCCCAGTCGTGGATCGCGTCCAGGCCGCCAACGTGTTCCGCAAGTCGCGGCAAATGTACCTGGTCCAGGATTTCCAGCAACTGGGCATCGTCAAGGTCGGACTCCACGCTGGGGTAAATCAGCTGGCTGCGCAGGGTGCCCGACTGGAGGTAGGGCTGCTGGGGCAGGAAGAAGAGTTCTTCCAGCGGCGGGCGCTGGATCACGCCGCTGCCGGTATGCCACAAGCCTGCAATGGCGCGCAGCAGCGAGCTTTTCCCGGAGCCGCTGTCGCCCGTGATGAGCAGCGCGTCGCCCGGCTTCAGCGCCAACGACAGGTTCCTGATGAGGATGCGTTCCGATGCCGGCGGGCACAAGGTCAGGCTTTCCAGCGCCAGGCTGCTCGCCGTCCGTGTTTCGATGCCAGGCTCGGTGCCGGCGGTGGCAAGCCTCGTCCTGGCACCGGGAAGCACCAGGTCCGACAATGTCTGCAGGCGCCCGACGCCCGCCACGAAGCGGCTCAGGCTTTCGAAATTCTCGACAATCACACCGACTGCGCTCAGCACGGCGGTGAAGGCGCCGGTCGCCTGGATGGCACGGCCTACTTCCAGCTCGCCGGACAGGACGCCATCGGCCAGGATCACGCCCGGCAGGACCAGCGCCAACTGGCTGAAAGTGCGCTGGAAGAGGTTGAGCGTACGCTGCTTCCTGATCAGGCGGGAAAAATTGTAAATGACCTTCTCGAACTTGCTGTCGATGAAAGCACGTTCCTGGGCCTCGCCACGGTAGAAGGCAATCGATTCGGCATTTTCGCGCAGGCGCATCAGGCTGAAACGGAAATCGGCCTCGCGCCGCAGCTGCCAGAAGTTCAGCTGGATCAGCGGCATGCCGAAGAGGTAGAGCGCCACGATGGTCCCGGTGAGGGCGTACATCGCCAACACGCCGACCAGCAGGTGCGAAATCGACCACAGCACGGCACTGAACGCCACCAGCTGCATGATCGAGCCGAGGAAGATCAGCAGGAAGTGGATGGACCTGCCGGTGAAGGTGTTGATGTCTTCACTGATACGCTGGTCTGGGTTGTCGATCTCGCTGTTGGCGCCCAGCTCGTAGTATTTGCGGCCCTTCAGGTAGCCATCGAGGAAACGGCCGGTGAGCCAGCGCCGCCAATGGTTGGCGAACAGGTCGCGCATGTAATAGTAGTAGGCGTAGACCGGAATCGCGAATGCCAGCACCAGCAGGCAGGCGCGCACCGATGCCCAGAAACGGCTGCCATCCCTGGCTGCCAGGGCCGACGTCATTTCCCCGGTCTGGTTGTTCAGCATGACCGCCAGTTGGGTTTCAACCAGCATCAGCACAATCAGGAACAACAGCAGGCTCCAGGCCTTCTTCTTTTCGTCTTCGAGCCAGTAAGGCTTGGCCACGTTGAGGAAATGCTTCCACGCGGCCAGCGAAAAGGGGGCCGGCCGGCGAAACTTCCTGGTTGGGGTAAGCGTATTCATGCCGCCAGCATACGACTCAGCCAATAGCCGCTCTGTGCGGGAACGGACATAGCCCCCGGGGGCGCTTGCGGCACCGTCTTGCGCATTGTGCTCATTCGCCTTCTCCTGTCCGCTTCGCTCGTGCAAATAATTGTTATTGCACAACAGTGTATTGCGAATGTCAATGGATCAGAACAAGCCGCGCGTGCATCGGCCGTCTGGCGTCCGTGCCAGAATAGGCGGATGAACACGGAAGTCGTCTGCACGATCGGCCATTCGAACCGCTCCATCGAGGAGTTCATCGGGCTGTTGCGCCAGAACGGGGTCGCCTGCCTGCTTGACATCCGCACGGTGCCGAAATCGCGCCATAACCCGCAGTTCGGGCAGGAGCAGCTGGCGGCTTCGCTGGCCGAAGCGGGAATCGAGTACCGCTACCTGCGCGGCCTGGGCGGCCTGCGGCACGCGCGCAAGGATTCGGAGAATACCGGCTGGCGCAACCTGTCGTTCCGGGGCTACGCCGACTACATGCAGACCGAAGAATTCGCAGCCAACGTGGAAACGGTCATTGAGTTGGGGCGCGAAAAGTGCTGCGCACTGATGTGCGCGGAAGCTGTTCCGTGGCGCTGCCACCGTTCGCTGGTGGCCGACGCCTTGCTGGTGCGCGGCGTGCGCGTCGATGACATCATCGACGTGCGCCAGCGGCGCCCGCACAAGCTGACGCCCTTCGCCCACGTCGAAGGGCTGCGCATCACTTATCCGCCGGAAGCGTAGGGGCGCGCGCCGGCCGCTTGCGCCAGCCTCGTGGCAAGCTTGTTATGGCGTTCGACCACGAGCGGCAGGTCGATGGTCTGCAGGATGCCGTCCCTGACCACGACCTTGCCGTTGATGATGCTGTGGCTCACATTGGAAGGCGTGCAGAACACCAGCGCCGCCACCGGATCGTGCAAGGCGCCGGCGAAGCCGAGCTGGTCCAGCTTGAACATGGCGATGTCGGCCGACATGCCTGGTTTGATGGCGCCGATATCGTCGCGGTTCAGCACCTTGGCGCCGCCCAGGGTGGCCAGCTCCAGCGCCTGGCGCGCCGTCATGGCATCAGGCCCGAAGCCGACCCGCTGCAGCAGCATGGCCTGGCGCACTTCGCCGAGCATGTGGGCGCCGTCGTTGGAGGCGGAACCGTCGACGCCGAGGCCGACCGGTACGCCGGCATCGACCATCTTCCGGACCGGCGCGATGCCGGATGCCAGCCGCATGTTCGAACACGGGCAGTGCGCGACGCCGGTGCCGGTCCTGGCGAACAGGTAGACGCCGTCGTCGTCCAGCTGCACGCAGTGGGCGTGCCACACGTCATGCCCCACCCAGCCGCAGTCTTCCGCATACTGCGCAGGCGTCATCCGGAATTTCTCGCGGCTGTAGGCAATGTCGTTGGCGTTTTCGGCCAGGTGGGTGTGCAGCGAAACGCCGTGGCTGCGGGCCAGGGCGGCTGCTTCCTTCATCAGGTCGCGCGAGACGGAGAAGGGCGAGCAGGGCGCTACGACAATGCGCTGCATCGCATGGCGTGCCGGGTCGTGGTAAGTCTCGATCAGGCGCTGGGTATCGCGCAGGATCGCCTGTTCATCTTCCACCACGCAGTCCGGTGGCAGGCCGCCTTTCGACTGGCCCACGCTCATTGCGCCGCGCGCGGCATGGAAGCGCATGCCGATCTGCGCGGCAGCCTCGATGCTGTCGTCCAGGCGGCAATCGTTCGGGTAGATGTACAGGTGGTCGCTGCTGGTGGTGCAGCCGGACAGGATCAGTTCCGCCATGGCCGTCAGGGTCGAGACGTGCACCATCTCGCTGTCCAGGTTGGCCCAGATGGGGTACAGGTTGGTCAGCCAGTTGAATAGTTCGCCATCCTGCGCGGCGGGGATGACGCGCGTCAGGCTCTGGTACATGTGGTGGTGGGTGTTGACCAAGCCTGGAATGACCACGTGGCCGGTGGCATCGATGATCTCGTCGGCGGTGTGCGGCAGGGCGGACGTGGGCCCGACCTGTTCGATCACATTGCCGCGCACGTAGACGGCGCCGTTGGCGATTTCGCGGCGCTCTTCGTCCATCGTGACGACCACGCGGGCATTCTTGATCAGGAGAGTTTTGCTCATATCGTTTCTTTGGCAGGGTTAGCCGGCCTTGCGGACCAGCATGGGCTGGGGCAGGTCTTCCTCGTCGTCCTCGTCGTGCACGGCGGCAGGGCGGTCCGGCAGTACGAGGTTCAGCACCACGGCCACGATGGCGGCGGTGGAAATGCCCGAGCCAAAGACTTCGTGCACGAATGGCGGCAGCTTGGCCAGCAGCTCCGGCCGCACCGACACCGCCAGGCCGCAGCCCACCGAGACGGCGATCAGCAGGCCGGTACGCTTGTCGTGCTCCACGCTGGACAGCATCTGCACGCCTGCCGCGATGATCATGGCGAACATCATCAGACCCGCGCCCCCTAGCACCGGCTGCGGGATGGTCACCACGATCGCGCCCAGCACCGGGAACAGGCCGGCGGCGGCCAGCATCACGCCGGTCAGCGCCACCACATAGCGGCTTGCCACGCCCGTCAGGGAAATCACGCCGACGTTTTGCGCAAACGTCGATACGGGCGGCGCGCCCAGCACGGAAACGAAGGCCGAACCAAGCCCGTCGCACAGCACGCCGCGGCACAGCAGCTTGCCCTTCATCTTCGTATTGGTGGCAGAGCCCAGGGCCATGAAGGTGCCGGTGGTTTCGACAATGGTCACCACATACGCCAGCGCCATGGCCAGGATGCCGCTGACGGGGAAGGTCATGCCGAAATACAGCGGTTGCGGCACGGCGAATACCGCCGCCTTTTCAACGGCGGAAAAGTTCACCAGGCCGAGGCCGAGGCAGGCGGCGTAGCCGATCGCGATGCCGATCACCACGGCAGCGGCGGAAATAATGCCTTTGCCGAACTGCACCAGCGCGATCACGGCCGCCAGCACGAACAGGGCGATGCCAAGGCTGGTGGGGTCGCCATAGTTCGCGCCAGCGTTCCTGCCGCCTGCCGCCCAGTCCACCGCGACCGGCACCAGGGACAAGCCGATCATGGTGACCACGACTGCCGTTACCTGGTGCGGGAACAGCTTGCGGATCTGGGGCATGAAAAAGCTGCCAAGGATCATGATCCCCGAGCCGGCAAGCGAGGAGCCGAGGATGCCCGGCACGCCGTGTTCGAGGCCAACGCTGATGGCGGCGCCGACGAAGGCGAAACTGGTGCCCATCACGCACGGCAGGCGGATGCCGACCGGCCCCACGCCGATGCACTGGATGGTGGTGACGATGCCGGAACCGAGCAGCGCCGCATTGACCAATGCGACGACCTGCTCTGCGGGCAGTTTCAGGACCGCGCCCACCACCAGCGGTACGGCGATGATGCCGCCCAGGGCTGCCAGCATGTGCTGGGCGGCCAGCAGGGCGGTGGTGATGGGCGGCGGGCGGTCGTTGACCTGGTATAGCAGCTTGTTCATATTGTCTCCGTTATTTTTGGACGGGGTCAGGCCCAGCGGGCCTGACCCCCGTTTTATGGATGCATGGTTTGAAAAAACTTTAAAAACCGGAAAACCGGGTACGGCCCACACGGCCCGACCCCAACAAGTGGTATTCCGCGCGGATCATCGGGGTCTTCGCGGTGCTGCCGGGGATGTTATGCGGATTGCCGAATTTGTTGCGCCAGTATTGGTATTCCAGACCGAGTTTGAAGGTGTTCGGCTTGGCGCCGAGGTGGGCGCTCAGGTCGAACATCACTTGCGCATCGATGTTCACTTCCGGCGACGTCTGGCCGCCGAATTCGTCCTTGCCCTTGTTGCCGATCCAGTTGGCATAGCCTTCAAAGCTGAAGCCCGAACCCAGCGGAATGCCCCAGGCGGCGGTCAGCATCGGGTGGGTGTCGTATTTGTAGCGCTTGGCGATGCCCAGCGGCTGGTTGCTTTCCCACAGCGCGAGCAGGCTTACATTCAGGAAGCCCGGCACGTCGAACATCAGTGTCGGGCCGGCCACCACCATGCGTTTGCGCGAGTTGTAGCTATTGTCGTTCTTGGTGTTCCAGTCGAAACCGGCCGTGAGGCCGACGCTGCGGACAGGGCCGAAACCGAACGACTTGCCACTTACCTTGCCCAGGTCCAGTGTGTGGCGGTACAACAGGTAAGCCTCGTGGGCGTTGTTGTCCTTGCCGTCGGAACGCAGGAAATCGAGGTTCATGAAATTGCCGCCGTATTTGTAGCCGTCGGCGTAGGTCCAGCTCAGTACCTGCTTGCTGATGTCGTTCGGGTTGTACGGTTCCGCGAACCTGCTGCCATAGCGGTAGCCGATGGACGTATCGCTCCAGTCTGCGGCGCTGGCCTGTTGGGCGCCCATTGCCAGGGCCAGGACAGCGATGGTGCCCGCTGCCGCTACGCGTAATGCTTGCTGCATGTTGTCTCCTGTATTGTTTGATATGGAATCCCGATTATGTCCGCGACACTCATGGTTGATATTCGCCGCGGTATATATGTCGCAACGTCCCGCCGTATATGATTTTTTCCATTCACAGGAGGAGACCATATGGGCAAACTGAGTACACACGTGCTGGACATCACGCAGGGCAAGCCTGGCGCCGGCGTCAAGGTCCGGCTGTATCGCGTGGACGGCACGACCAGAATGTTGTTGAAGACCGACACCACCAACCAGGATGGGCGCTGCGAAACGCCTTTGCTGGCGGGCGGCGAAGTCGTGGCGGGGAAGTATGAGCTGGTGTTTTCCGCCGGCGATTACTTTGCCGCGCAAGGCCTGGCGCTGCCGCAACCTCGCTTCGTCGACGATGTGGTGATTGCCTTCGGCATCGCCGACGTTGAAGCCAATTACCATGTGCCGATCGTGGTGTCGCCCTGGGCTTATTCGACTTACCGGGGAAGCTAGGACCACGTCATGGGCAATACGAAAGCATTCCGCGCCAGTATCTTTCACTTCACCGCCGATCCGTCCCTCAGCGAGCAGTCGTATTCCTGGCACGAAGACGGCCTGTTGGTGCTGCAGGATGGCCGCGTGCAGGCGGCTGGCGATTACGCGCAGCTGAAGGATTCGCTGCCGCCCGGCGCCCCGGTGCGCGATTACCGGGGCAAGATCATCATGCCGGGCTTTATCGACACCCACATCCACTACCCGCAGACGGACATGATCGCCTCGCCGGCGCCCGGCCTGCTGCCGTGGCTGGACACTTACACCTTTCCCACCGAGCGGCAGTTCGCGGACCCGGCGCATGCGCGTAGCGTGGCGGAGTTCTTCGTGAAGGAGCTGCTGCGTTGCGGCACCACCACGGCCATGGTGTATTGCACCGTGCACCCGGAGTCGGTCGATGCCTTCTTCGGCGCGGCCGAGGCGCGCAACCTGCGCATGGCGGCCGGCAAGGTGATGATGGACCGCCATTGCCCTGACTTCCTGCAGGACACCGCCATCCGCGGCGCCCGCGAAAGCGAAGAACTGATCCGGCGCTGGCATAACAAGGGCCGCAACATGTACGCCCTGACGCCGCGCTTTGCGCCCACCTCGACCGAGGCGCAGATGGCGCTGTGCGGCGAGCTGGCGCGCGCTTATCCCGACACTTATGTGCAGACGCACGTGGCGGAAAACACCGATGAAGTGGCCTGGGTCAAGTCGCTGTTCCCGGAAGCGCGCAGCTACCTCGATGTGTATGACAACTACGGCCTGCTGCGCCCGCGCTCGATGTACGCCCACTGCATCTGGCTCGACGACGAGGACCGCGCGCGCATGGCCGACACCGGCGCGGCCGTGTCGATGTGCGCCACGTCCAACCTGTTCCTGGGCAGCGGCCTATTCGACTTTGCCTCGGCGGACCGGCAGCGTGTTGCGCTGTCGCTGGCAACGGATGTCGGCGGCGGCACGTCGTTCTCGATGCTGCAGACCATGAATGAAACCTATAAGGTGGCGCGCATGGGCGGTAGCTATCTGCCGGCGCTGCGCATGTTCTACCTGGCCACGCTGGGTGGGGCGCGCAGCATGCGGCTGGAGGGTACGGTGGGCAACTTCGTGGCCGGCGCAGAAGCGGACTTCATTGTGCTTGATCCGAAGGCCACGCCGTTGCTGGAGCGGCGCACGACGCGCTGCGGCAGCCTGGAAGAATTGTTGTTCGCGCTGGCCCTGCTGGGGGATGACCGCGCGGTTGCGGCCACCTATGCGGCTGGGGTGCAGGTGCACCAGCGTGGCGAGTAGAACCGGTAGGGCAGGTGCCTGACCCAGCGGGTCAGGCACCGGTTTGCCGGTTTTGAGAGAAAAAAGACGCCCGGTGGAGGACCCGCGGTAAAAGAGTAAGAAAGTACATTTCCTTTACTG
>CBHWEO010000039.1:0-27592 GCA_966112955.1 uncultured Duganella sp.
TGATGGAAGGCCTGTTCTTCTACGTCGGCTTCACCCAGATCCTGGCGCTGGGCCGCCAGAACAAGATGACCGGCGCCGCCGAGCAATACCAGTACATCCTGCGCGACGAATCGATGCATTGCAATTTCGGTATCGACCTGATCAACACCATCAAGCTGGAAAACCCGCACCTGTGGACCCCGGCCTTCAAGGAAGAGATCAAAGGCCTGTTCCTGCAGGCGGTCGAGCTGGAATACCGCTACGCCGAAGACACCATGCCGCGTGGCGTGCTGGGCCTGAACGCCGCCATGTTCAAAGGCTACCTGCGCTTCATCGCCAACCGCCGCGCCACCCAGATCGGCCTGGAAGCCCTGTTCGACCAGGACGAGAATCCCTTCCCATGGATGTCGGAAATGATCGACCTGAAGAAGGAACGCAACTTCTTCGAAACCCGCGTCACCGAGTACCAGACCGGCGGTGCGCTGAGCTGGGATTAATCCTTAGACAACACAGCAAAGCCCGGCAGCGCCGGGCTTTTTTCATGACCTCCGACGCGAGTCAGCCCCTGCCTGGCCTGCAGCGCTCGCAGACCAGTGCCTGACCCTGCGGGTCAGGCACTGCTTTTCCGGTTTCGTTCCTGCTTAGCCGGCTTGACGTAGAGGGAGGGCTCACTCAAGCGAAAACCGACAAGGCAGTGCCTGACCCGCAGGGTCAGGCACTCCGCCCCTTTTCACATTCGCAATGCGCATGCGAAGCGACCGACAAATCGTTTGAAGCAGGACAGCTCCCGGGGCTCTAATGAAGCCACACCAGCTTCGGGAGCACAGCATGAAAGACGTCATCGCCGGGTTGAACTACCTGGCTCCTTCCACGGAACGCCCATACAGTTACGTCCATGAGCCGCCGCCCGGTGTGCCGTGGGAAAGCGGCCGCTACGAGCTGCACCCGATGGAGATCAGGGATGCCCGCGCTGCCCTGCAGCCGCCGTCCATCCAGCGCGAGGGTTTTCAGCTGAGGGACGCGCCGAGCGCTGTCCGCGACTTCCTCGACGATGAAGTGGTAAAGGCGGTCTACTATCCCGAAGCGTCGGAACTGGCGCTGTCCGTGACCGGCGCGCGGCGCGCCTATGTGTTCGACCATCTCGTCAGGCGCCGCGAACGCGACCGCGCCGCCGTTTCGTTCGGGCGCAAGGACAGCGAAGGCCGTCCCGCCGTCAATGGCCGGATCCACAACGACTATACCGAAGGCTCCGGCCGCAAGCGGCTGGGCCTGGTGCTGGCCGACCCTGCGCAAGCACACCGGGTAGGGCGCTACGCCATCGTCAACATCTGGCGCGCCATCAGCGGCCCCGTGCTCGACACTCCGTTGGCGGTCTGCGACGCCCGTTCCGTCGCGCCCGCCGACCTGGTGGAGAGCGAAGTGCGCTATCCCCGCCGCACCGGCGAGATTTACCACGCCCTGCATTCGCCGCGCCATCGCTGGTCCTATTTTTCCGAAATGGACCGCCATGAAGCCCTGGTATTCAAGCAGTTCGACTCGCAAACCGACGGCACGCCGCGCTTCGTCCTGCACAGCGCCTTCGACCTGCCAACCATCCCGCCGGACGCACCGCTGCGCGAAAGCATCGAGCTGCGTTGCCTGGTCATTTTTGAATAAGGAGCACACCGCCATGGAATTCTGGTTCGACTTCGGCAGCAATTACAGCTACCTGACCACGATGCGCATCGAAGAAGCCGCCGCCCGCGCGGGCGTGCAGGTCGAATGGAAACCCTTCCTGCTGGGGCCACTCTTCCGCGAGCTGGGATGGGAATCCTCGCCCTTCGTGCTGCAAAAAGCCAAAGGCGAATACGTCTGGCAGGACATGGTGCGCCAATGCCGCAAGGCCGGCATCCCCTGGCGCCAGCCCACGCGGTTCCCGCGCAACGCCGTGTTGCCGCTGCGGGTGGCGCTGGTGGGGGCGCAGCAGGACTGGATCGGCGCATACTGCCGCCGCATCATGTCGCTGAATTTTGCGGAAGACCGCGAGATCGATGACGTCGAAGCCGTGACCGAAGTGCTGCACGGGCTCGGCCTGGAACCGCAGGGCATCCTGGAGGCCGCGCTATCGGACGCCAACAAACTCAGGCTGCGCGAGCAGACTGCCACCGCAAAGGCGAAGGGCATCTTCGGTGCGCCCACCTTCTTCGTGGGCGATGCCATGTTCTGGGGGAACGACCGCCTGGACGATGCGCTGGCCGAGTGCGCGAAGCTGGAGCGCTGAAGCCGGTCAGAACCTGCAGGCCTGGGCCTCGGCCTCGATCCATTCCGCGACCCGCCGCACATCCTGGCGGGGATGGGCCTCCGCCTGGATCAGCCAATACGCGTGGCCGGTTCCTTCCGCTTGCCCGGCGGGCGCCAGCGGCACCAGCCTCCCTTCTTCGAGCAGCGGCTGGATCAGGGCCAGGCGTCCCAGCGCCACGCCTTGCCCGGCGAGGGCGGCCTGGATCACCTGGTCATACTGGTTGAAGCGCAGCACGCCTTTCGGCTTTGCATCCGGCCAGCCGGCGGCGGCCAGCCAGTCGCGCCACTGCAGCCAGGGGCGCCGAGTATCGTCAAACTCCAGCAAATTCAGCTTCGACACGGCCTGCGCCGAGCGCAGCGTTTTCAGCTTCAGTGAAGGGTGCGCCACCGGCACCAGGGATTCGCCGAACAGCCGCACGGCGCCTGCCGGCACGGCCTGCGCGGTCGCATAGCGGATGGCGAGGTCGATGCCTTCATTGCGCAAATCGGCGATGCGGTTGTTGGCGGAGACGCGCAGGTCGACACCTGGGTAGCGCTGCTGGAAGCGGCTCAACCTCGGCAACAGCCACAAGCCCGTGACGCCGATGCTGGCGCTGACGGTCACCGGCCGCATTTCCCCGGCTGCCGCGATATCCCCCAGCACGTCCTGCAGTTGCTGGAGCGCGCCGTCGCCAATGCGGAACAGGCGTTCGCCCTCTGGTGTGAAGGCGATCGAGCGATGGCCGCGCACCAGCAGCTGCACGCCCAGATGCTCTTCGAGCGCATGGACCTGGCGGCTGACTGCGGACTGGGTCAGGCACAAGTCCTGCGCCGCGAGCGTGATGCTCATGCGGCGCCCCACCGCGACAAAACCGCGGACCAGGTCCAGCGAGGGCAATCGGACAAGTGGCAGTGGCATTCCCATGGCGCAGGCAAAGAGCTGAAAGCACCATTGGACCACAAAGTGGGTGGCGATGTGGCCAGCGGCTAGCCCTTGGCGTGGCTTACCTGTTCCACCACCCGTTTGAGCTTGCTTTCCTCTTCCGGCGCAATGCTGGTAAACCTGCAGCCGAGATGGAGCTGCTCGCCCAGCAGGAAGGAGCGGAAGGAGCGCGTGACGCGGATTTCCATTTCCGCGATGGTGATGGTTTCCTCGCCCATTTCCAGCACCACGTCGCGCACCTTGCGGCCCCTGAGCAGCCCTTTCGCCTCGAGCTTGGAGCAGCGCAGGCCGAGCCCGCCCAGCGAGAAGTCGTAGACCGCTATTTCGTAGGACGAGTTTTCGTTGAGCGCGAACGAGGCCAGGAAGTTCGCGCCCAGCGGCGTTTCGTGCCGTTCGTGGGCGCGGCGGTTCAGCACCGTGCAGGTTTCCGGGAAGGTCATCGGGATCAGGTGCGGCTTGCCGGGCTGCGAACTCCACTCGTTGTTCGACAGGCGGAACTGCATCTTGGCGTTGCCCAGCACGGTGACAAAGGTGACCTTGCCGGGCTGCAGGCTTGCCCCCTCGTTCAACTCCATCACGAAATGCGGCAGCTCGGGATCGACCGACAGGATGCGCCCCAGCACAGGCTCGCGGCTGCCGGGCACGTACATCGAAATCGCGTCCCCGTGCGTGGCCAGCAGGGTCAGCGCGTCGCCGATTTCGTCTTCGGTCGTCATCTCATAGGAGTTGGCCGAAGGCGGGAAGGGCGCTATCGCGTCCTGGGGCCGCGGTGGTCCTTTGCGGATCGGGGCGGCATGGGGCTCGTGGAGCAACATAGTCTCGGATGTTGGTTATGTAAATCGGACATCTTTATGTCCGTTTTATAAACACATCATAGCCCAAATTTTCCAGAAAGCAACCTTTTTTCAACTTGACAGCATAACCGGCTAGCGGAACTCCGCCAGGATGCGGGCCAGGCTGCCGTCCCTGGTGGCCGCCGCCACTGCGCGGTTGGCTTCTTCCAGGCTAAGCTTGCCCTTGCGCGATACGGCACAGCGCGTGGTAAAGCTGGCGGCATGCAGCAGCGGATGCAGCACCAGGGGGAAGGTGCGCAAGCGCTGGCGGTATTCGAGCACCGAACGCGCAATCAGGATATGGTGCACGCGTCCCCGTGCCAGTTTTTCAAGATTGGTTTCCATATTGGGCGAATCGTCGCGCACGAAATCCGCGCCAAGCACCTTTTCCATTTCCGGGTGCTGGTAGCCGAGGATGGTGCCGATCGCCTGGCCGCGCAAATCCGCAATGCTGGCCGGACGCGGGAGGCGGGCATCGGTCGCCACCACCTCTTCGGCCGTGAAGACCGGTTCGGTCCACAGGTAATCGCCTTCGATCCATTCCGGGGTATAGCCGCACAGGATGTCGGCCTGGCCTTCCTGCAGCGCTTTGGCGATGCGCTTGCGCGGCAGCAGCAGGAAGCGCGCCTCGCGCCCGATGCCGCGTGCCAGCGCGTCGCCCAGCATCTTGTGGACGCCGTCCACCAGGCGCCCGTTTTCGAAGCGCGCCATCGGCATGTCGGCGGCGCGGTCGACCAGCACGACCAGTTCCGCGCCCCACCCGCGCAAGGGGGCGAGCAGCAGGCAGGCGAGCAAGGCCGGGCGGAGCAGGGTCATTTGTCGTCGCGCGCGGGCCGCCAGTTGGCGTACTTGCGGTCGATCGCGGCGGCCGTGCCATCCTTCACCATTCCGGCCAGGGCCGCCGCCATCGCAGCCACCTGGGCATCCGGCACGGCCTTGTTGCAGGCCAGGTAGGCGCCTGCGGTGTGGAAGGTGAGCAGCGGCACGATCTTGCCGGTCAAGCCTTCCCGCGCCAGCACGCCGTTGGCCAGCTGGTGGCTGGTTACCCACAGGTCGATGCGCTTGCCGAGCAGCTTGCGCGGGTTGGCGAAATTGTCGGGGGCGGCATCCACCGTGAAGCCCCGCGCCAGCAGATATTGCGCACGCACGTCGCCGCTATAGCCGCCGATGCGCAAGCCCTTGGCGTCGTCCAGCGTGGCCAGGCGGAAGGGCGGGTTGGCCAGGCCGTACAGCGTCCAGTCCACTTCGCGCAAGGGGCCGATCCATTTGAACAGCGCTTCCCGCTCCGGCGTACGCGAGGTGGAAAACACACAGGAATCCGGCATGCGCAGCGCCAGTTCATACGCGCGCCGCCAGGCCATGATCTCGATGGTGTAAGTGATGCCGGCGCGCGACATGATCTCCTTCACCTTGTCGGGCGAGATGCCGACGATGTGCTCTCCAGCGCGCATGATGTCGGGCGGCGTGTACTCGGTGTACAGCTGCAAGGGCCCGCCTGGCGCAGCCAGGGGCAGCGCCAGCATGGCGGCAGCAAGGAGCGGCTTCGGGCTCATGGTTACTTCATCATGTGCGCCTTGCCGGGCGAAGTCAACCTGGACCGGAGGATAAGTGGAAGGCCTTACTTGTGTCCCTTATTGATTGCTGGTACAACATGCGCAGTAGTGCATTTCAATTAATCCGACAGCAACGGAGACACACGATGAAACGACGCACCCTCATTTCCGCCCTGGCCTGCATGACCTTCGCCGCCGGCGGCCTGGCCCACGCCGAAACCTATCCGTCCAAACCGATCACCATGATCGTGCCGTTCGCCGCCGGCGGACCGACGGACACCGTGGCGCGCCTGCTGGCGCAATCCATGGGCACCAAGCTGAAACAGCAGATCATCGTGGAAAACGTCGGCGGCGCCGGCGGCACCATCGGCGCGGCGCGCGCCGCCAAGGCGGCCCCGGACGGCTATACCATCTTCCTGCACCACATCGGCCACGCCACCGCGCCCGCCCTGTACCGCAAGCTCAGCTATAACGCCATCGACAGCTTCGAGCCGATCGGCCTGGTGACCGACGTGCCGATGACCCTGGTGGCCCGCAAGGATTTCCCGGCCAAGGATTTCAAGGAAATGCTGGCCTACGTCAAGGCCAACAAGGCCAAGGTCACCTACGCCAACGCCGGCCTGGGTTCGGCCTCCCACCTGTGCGGCATGCTGTTCATGTCCGCCATCCAGACCGACCTGACCACCGTACCCTATAAAGGCACCGGCCCGGCCATGAACGACCTGCTGGGCGGCCAGGTGGACTTCATGTGCGACCAGACCACCAACACCACCAGCCAGATCAAGGCCGGCAAGATCAAGGTGTATGGCGTGACCACCAAGACCCGCGTGCCGTCGCTGCCGGACGTGCCGACCCTGAACGAAGCCGGCCTGCCGGGCTTCGAAGTGGCGGTGTGGCACGGCCTGTACGCGCCGAAAGGCACGCCGAAACCCATCATCGACACCCTGGTCGGCGCCCTGCACGTGGCGCTGAAGGACCCGGCCGTCAAGCAGCGCTTTGCCGACCTCGGCACCGAGCCGGTGGAAGAGAAGCGCGCCACGCCGGAAGCCCTGCGCGCCCACCTGAAGGCCGACATCGACCGCTGGGGCCCGATCATCAGCAAGGCCGGGGTGTACGCCGACTAAGGGGGCTGCCATGTCTGCTATCCGCCACCCGAAGGATTTCTGGATCGGGGCGATCTTTATCGCCATCGGCCTGGGCGCCGTGTTCACGCGCGGCGACCTGGACATGGGCACCTCGTTCCGCATGGGGCCGGCCTTCTTCCCGGTCGTGCTGGGCATCCTGCTGGCCGTGATCGGCGTGGCCGGGGTGCTGCGTGCCTTCTTCCGGCATGGCGAGCCGATGGAGAAGCTGCACCTCAAGCCGCTCGGCCTGGTGAGTGTGGCCGTGGTGCTGTTCGGCGTCCTCATGCGCGGCGCCGGCCTGGTGCCCGCTGCCGCGGTGCTGGTGCTGGTCAGCGCCCTGGCCAGCCCCAAGTTCCGCTGGCAGGAGGCGGGCTTGCTGGCCGCCGGCCTGGCCGCCTTCGCCTACGTGCTGTTCATTAAACTGCTGGGATTGCCGATACCTGCGCTCGGCCCCTGGCTCGGTTTCTGAGGGGCCGCCATGGAAATCCTGAGCAACCTGGGGTTGGGCTTTGAGACGGCCTTCACCCTGACTAACCTGATGTATTGCCTGCTGGGCGTCTTCATCGGCACCGCCGTCGGTGTGCTGCCGGGCCTGGGACCGATCGCCACCATCGCCATGCTGCTGCCGGCCACCTTCGGCCTGCCGCCGGTGGCGGCGCTGATCATGCTGGCCGGTATTTATTATGGCGCGCAGTATGGTGGCTCCACCACCGCCATCCTGGTCAACCTGCCGGGCTAATCATCGTCGGTGGTGACGGCCATCGACGGCTACCAGATGGCGCGCCAGGGCCATGCCGGCAAGGCCCTGGCGACGGCGGCGCTGGGTTCCTTTTTTGCGGGTACCGTGGCGACCGTGGTGGTGGCCTGCTTCGCGCCGCCGCTGGCCGACCTGGCCCTGCAGTTCGGCCCGGCCGACTACTTCTCGCTGATGGTGCTGGGCCTGGTGGCGGCCGTGGTGCTGGCCAGCGGCTCGCTGCTGAACGCCATCGGCATGGTGATCCTGGGCCTGCTGCTGGGCATGATCGGCACCGACGTCAATTCCGGCCAGCAGCGCTACACCTACGACCTGCCGGAACTGGCCGAGGGCATCAGCTTCGTGATCGTGGCGATGGGCATGTTCGGCATCGGCGAGATCGTGCGCAACCTGGAACATGACGAGGAACGCCACGTGCTGATGAAGAAGGTGTCCGGCCTCATGCTCAACAAGGAGGACTTCAAGCGCATCCTGGCGCCGGTGCTGCGCGGCACCTTCCTCGGTTCGGCGCTGGGCATCCTGCCCGGCGGCGGCGCCATGCTGGCCTCCTTCGCCTCCTACTCGCTGGAAAAGAAGGTGTCGCCCAATGCCAGGGAGTTCGGCAAGGGCGCCATCGAGGGCGTGGCGGCGCCGGAGTCGGCCAACAATGCCGGCGCCCAGACTTCCTTCATCCCGATGCTGACGCTGGGCATCCCGTCCAACCCGGTGATGGCGCTGATGATCGGTGCCATGATCATCCAGGGTATCACGCCCGGCCCGGGCGTGATGACGGAGAAACCGGACCTGTTCTGGGGCCTGATCGTCTCCATGTGGTTCGGCAACCTGTTCCTGGTGGTGCTGAACCTGCCGATGATCGGCCTGTGGGTGAAGATGATCACCGTGCCTTACCACCGCCTGTATCCGGCCATCCTGCTGTTCTGCGCGATCGGGGTGTTCAGCCTCAACAATGCCCAGTTCGACGTCTGGCTGATGGCCCTGTTCGGGGTGTTCGGCTATGTCTGCGCCAAGCTCGATGCCGAGCCGGCGCCCATGCTGCTCGGCTTCATCATCGGCCCCATGCTGGAGGAGTACCTGCGCCGCGCCATGCTGCTGTCGCATGGCGACCCGATGGTGTTCCTCAACCGCCCGATCAGCGCCACCCTGCTGGTGCTGGCGGCGCTGGCGCTGGCGGTGGTGCTGTCGCCCGCCTTGCGCAAGAAAAGGGAAGAAGCCTTCCACGAGGAATGAAGACGCTGCGCCGCCTGCTCGTGGTTGCCCTCCTGGCCGGCGCAGGGCCGGCGCAGGCGGCCTGCAGCCGGCCGGTCAAAGTCGCCATCAGCCCGATGGGGCGCAATATGATGGTCGAGGCGGACGGCAGCGTGGGCGGCCTGGTGCCGGACTTCCTGCAACTGGCGGCGGCGCGCACCGGCTGCCGCTTCGATTTCATCACCGTACCGCGCGCCCGCGCCCTGGCCATGCTGCAGTCGGGCGAGATCGACCTGCTGCCCGGCGCCACCCGCACCGCGGAGCGCGACCAGGCCGGCATCTTTGTACATATGTATAACTCGCGCGCCATGCTGATCGCGCTGGCCGGCAGATTGCCGCCCGAGCTGGGGCTGGAAGAAGTCGGCAAGCGCGTGGCGGCCTTCGGCGCAGTACGCGGCAATAACTATGGGCCCGAATATATGCGCCTGGTCGAGGAAGCGGGCAGCCTGCCGCGCCTGTCCCTGGTGAGCGACCCGGACACGGCGGCGCGCATGCTGGCTGCCGGCCGCTTCGATGCGGTGCTGGCCGGTCCCTCCGTGTTTGCCGAGGCGGCACAGCGCGCCGGCCTGGCCGACAAGGTGGCCGTCACCGCGATCGCCGGCATGCAGCCGGCCCACGTCGGCATCTACCTGCAGCGCCATGCGCTGCCTGCCGCAGACGTCGCGCGCCTGCGCGATGCCATCCAGCTGCTGGTGGCGCGCGGCGAGTACAGCCGCCTGGTGCGCCACTACTACGCGGAACCGAAATGGAGCGTGCTTGGACTCGACACGCGCCTGCCTTCCAGCGCCAAACCGTGAATCGTGCATGTCGCGCAATCGCGACGAAAAAAAAATCTTCAAACTGCGCGGGAGGCCGTCGCGCACGTGCGCGCGATCGCGGCCTGCCTCGCCTCGCTTTTGATACAGCCTTTACCTAAAGGCCTTATGCGAAGCGGGCTGGCTTCGCCGATGGTCCGCGATGTGCGTCGAGGGCACGCGCGATGCGCTCCAATGTGCGCGAACGCGCAGATCGAAGCAAAAAAAGAAGAAGAAAATCATTCGTGCTGGTTGCGCATCGACAAGCTTTCGTGTACTTTGCGAACTTGAAAACGCGTGAATTTGCAAGCACTGTTTTTTCGAGTGTGTTGTTACCGCAAAAATCGAAGAATAACGGGAACCAAAAACGCATAAGTATGCTTAAAGACCACACGACGACAGCGAAGCCGCTCTCCTGATCACCCGATCAGGCCGGGCGGTTTTTTCTTTGAACGCTGGTCGCATCACGTGGCCCGACGAGGGGTCGAGGAGCTGTGTTCACGCCCCACCCGCGCAATCGTCGCGATAAAGAATTTGAGTCCTGCGCTGCCAAGCACCGGCGCAGGAATCGATGGCTGAAGCGCTGCACTTGTGAGGAGGTGCAGCAGTTCAGCTGGGTGCCGAATTCATTAGCGCAAACCGCAATCCTGTTTGTGCCGATGAATAATTCGCCTGGTCCACAGCGCAGGGCCGGACGGGTTTAAATCTTGTGCGTGAATTTTCCCATCCCAGATGAAGGAGAACTAAAAATGGCAACCGCCGCTAAGAAGAAACCAGCAGCCGCTAAAGCAGCTGCCCCAGCAAAGAAGGCCGCCGCCAAGCCGGCCGCCAAGAAAGCCGCTGCCAAGCCAGCTGCTAAACCAGCTGCCAAGAAAGCTGCTGCCAAGCCAGCCGCTAAGCCAGCAGCCAAGAAAGCCGCCGCCAAGCCAGCTGCAAAACCAGCAGCGAAGAAGGCAGCAGCCAAGCCAGTAGCGAAGAAAGCCGCTGCAAAACCAGCAGCAAAACCAGCAGCGAAGAAAGCAGCCGCCAAGCCAGCAGCGAAGAAGACCGTCGCCAAGGCAGCAGCCAAGCCAGCAGCAAAGAAAGCAGCAGCCAAGCCAGCAGCTAAAAAAGCTGTTGCCAAAAAAGCCGCAGCCAAGCCAGTAGCAAAGAAAGCCGCAGCCAAGCCAGCGGCCAAGAAAGCTGCAGCTAAACCAGCAGCCAAGAAGACCGCAGCGAAATCCGCTGCCAAGCCAGCTGCCAAGAAAGCCGCTGCCAAGCCAGCTGCGAAGAAAGCTGCTGCCAAGCCAGCCGCCAAGAAAGCTGCTGCCAAGCCAGCTGCCAAGAAAGCCGCTGCCAAGCCAGCCGCCAAGAAAGCCGCTGCCAAGCCAGCTGCCAAGAAAGCCGCTCCTAAAGCTGCTGCCAAACCAGCTGCCAAGCCTGCAGCTAAAAAGGCCGCCCCAAAAAAAGCCTCGGCTAAGCCAGCAGCCAAGCCAGCTGCTGCGCCAGTAGCCGCAGCACCGGCTGCAGCACCAGCTGCCAAACCAGCTGCCCCCAAGAAGGCCGCCGCTCCGAAGAAGCCTGCCGCTCCCAAGAAGGAAGCTGCGAAGCCAGCCGCCGCACCGGCACCTGCCGCTGCAGCCCCGGCTCCAGCCGCCGCACCGGCAGCCAAAACCGTGATCGCCCCGGCAGCCGCCTGGCCGTTCCCGACCAGCACCCGTCCATCCTAAGCCGTTAAACGCTTAGTGCCGGATGGCGAAAACACCGCTGTGTGAGACAATCGCACAGCGGTTTTTTTATTTGGAGTGAACTCGTGTTTAGTATTCTCAAGCTGATCGTCGATGTCGTCGCCGGGCTGCTCGGTGGTGTGCTCTTGCTGCGATTCTGGATGCAGGCTATCCGCGTCCGTCCGCCGTCGTCGGTGGCACAGTTTACTTTCCAGTTATCGGACTGGCTGGTGCGCCCGCTGCGCCGCATCGTCCCCGGCATGGGGGGCTATGACTGGGCCAGCCTGATTGGCGCCTTCCTGATGGTGATCCTGGCGACCTCGGTGCTGTTCCTGGTCGGCGCCACGCCGGAGATCGTGCTGCTGGCCGCCTTGCACCGCTTCCTGGAGTGGATCCTGTTCGGCTTCATGGCGCTGCTGATCATCGAAGCCGTGTTCAGCTGGGTCAACCCGCATGCGCCGCTGGCGCCGTTCGTGCGCGCGCTCAATGAGCCGCTGCTCAACCCCATCCGCAAAGTGGTGCCGCTGGTCGGCAACCTGGACTTGTCGCTGCTGGTGGCCCTGATCCTGCTGCAGATCTGCCAGATCCTGCTCGGCATGCTGTTCGGCCGATGAGCCGCCCGTGGTGTTCGCCATCGCCGGGCGGGGTACGCCTGGCGGTGCAGGTCCAGCCCAATGCGAAGAAGACCGAAGTGGTCGGCGTGCTGGATGATGCGCTGAAGGTCAGGCTGGCCGCGCAACCCATCGAAGGCAAGGCCAACGAGGCGCTGGTGAAGTGGCTGGCCGGCGCCCTCGGTGTGCCGCGCAGCGCGGTGACGCTGACGCACGGGCAGTCCAATAAGAAGAAGTTGCTGGAGGTGGCGGGGGTGACGCTGGAGGATGTGGGGCGGCTTTTGAACCCGTGAAACCGGAAAACCGGGGTCTGACCCTTCGGGTCGGACCCCGGTTTTCCGGTTTCAGCGGTTTTTAAAAGCGGTACCCGAACGCCGCTTCGAACTTGTTCGCGATCTCGGCAGGCGTGAACACATGGTTCTGCGCCCCCTTGGTGACAATCTTGATCGCGCCCAGCAAGCTGGCCAGGCGGCCGGTGGATTCCCAGCCCAGGTCGTTGACCAGGCCAAACAGCAGGCCGGCGCGGTAAGCGTCGCCGCAGCCGGTCGGGTCCAGGTCCAGCGACGGATCGACCGGCACCGCCGGGATATCAATCCGCTTGCCGCCCGTATAAATCTCCGAACCCTTTTCGCCGCGCGTCACGATCAGCGCCTCCAGGCGCGAGGCGATATCGGGGATGGTCAGGCCGGTGCGGTCCATCAGCAGTTCGATTTCATAGTCGTTGCAGGTCACATAAGTGGCCTTCTCGATGAAGCCGATCAACTGCTCAGGCGTGAACATCGGCATCTGCTGGCCCGGGTCGAACACGAAAGGAATGCCCAGGCGCGCCAGGTCTTCCGCGTGCTTCAGCATGCCCAGGTGGCCGTCCGGCGAAATGATCGCGATGCGGGCCGGGCCGGCCTTCTCGATCGGGTTCTCGTGCGCGAACGACATGGCGCCCGGGTGGAAGGCATTGATCTGGTTGTGGTCCGCATCGGCGGTCACGAAGCACTGGGCGTTGTAGGCATCCTTCTTGATCAGGATATTCTCGGTCGACAGGCCGAGCTTCTGGAAGCGCTCCAGGTAAGCCGCGCAATCCTGCCCCAGCACGCCGACGATGCGCGGCTCGCCGCCCAGCATCTTCAGCGAGTAGGCGATATTGCCGGAGCAGCCGCCGAACTCGGTGCGCATGGTTGGCACCAGGAAGGACACATTGACCTTGTGCAGCTGGTCGGCCAGCAGCGTGTCACCGAAGCGTCCTTCGTATTGCATGATGATGTCGATGGCCAGCGAGCCACAGACCAGGGCGGTTTTGTTCATAGTATTTTTAAGGGTAGAAAATCGCGATGTGATAGCCGGAAGCTTTGAGGTCTTTCAGCTCGAAGTACAGTTTAATGCTTTGTTCGCTGCGCGGGCCGAAGCCCTTCTCGGCATCCGCCGGCGAGGGCAGGTATTCGCGCGGGGCGAACACGCGGCGCAGCACCGGCTTGTCGGCATTGTCGTTCAGGGTCAGCTCGATGTGCGGCCAGGCCTGCACTGTCTTGGACTGGTTGCGCAGGACGGTGCTGAAGCTGAAGGTGTTGTCGGCCATGCTGGCCAGTTCGCCTTGCTCGATGCTCAGCGCGTCGAGCTGGGCGGGCAGGGCGATCTTGCAGCCCAGCGGCTGGCAGATGGCGGCCAGTGCGGGCTTCAATTGCGGGTAGTTGGCGGCCAGCGTGTCGCGGAAGGTGGTGGCCGCCTGCAGTACCAGGCCGGCCAGCAGCACGGGGATGCCGAACGCCATGGTGAGCTTGATGGCCTTGCCGTATTTCTGGCTGCGGTCGACGCGCTTCACGAAACTGAGGTCGGAATGGTCGAGGTCCTCCGCCGCTTCGTCGACGCCGGCCAGGGCGCGCATGCGGGCGGCGGCTTGCGACTTGGCGTCGTCGCTGGCAGTGGCTTCCGCGTCCCCGAAGCCGGTGCTGCCTTCGCCGGTGTCCTCGGCGGCCGACGGCTGGACGGGGCCGCTGGCGTCGCGGCGGGACTTGGCGCGTTTCAGCGCGCGCTCGCGGCGGCTGGTGGCGCGGGCTTCTTCAGCGGGCGGTTCGTCGGCCGGCAGCGATTCACCGTCATCCGGAGCGTCGGTGTTGACGGCTGCCACGGCGTGCAGCGCGGTGTCGTCGCGCACCGGATCGGGCTCGGACAGGCTCCATGGCTCTTCGGCTGGCGCTGGCTCGCCGCCAATACCGCCGGCGGCGGACCAGCTTTCGTCGCCGAGCGAGGGCTCGAGTGGGCTGGCGGCGGATGCGCTGGCGTCCGCAATGGCTTCTTCGGGCGCGGGCGGCTCGTCGGCCGGCAAGTCTTCAAAATGGTGTGCGTCGTCGAGGGCGGCGGCGACAACGTGTTCTTGCGGCGTGTCGAGCGAGGGCTCGATACGGCCGTCAGGGTGCACGTGCTCATCGTCCACAGTCTCGATTGCTGCGGCTGGTGCGGTGCCGTCCGCGGATGGGGCGGCGTCGCTGGACAAGGGCGCTTCGGCAGCCGGCGCTTCGTCCCACGGCAGGCAAGGCTCGTCGGCTGCTGCCGGCGTCGCGGCGGCATCTGGCGAAGCGACGGTACCGCGCGACGGGGCGGTGGCATCGGGCGATGGGGCAGTGGCGTCGGGCGACTGTCCGGCGACAGCGTCCGCCGGCGAGACGGCATCAGGCGATGGTTCGGCCGCATCGGGCGATGGAGCGGCAGCATCGGACGACTCTCCGGCGACGGACCATGGTTCCGCGGCGGACAGCGGAGCGGAGGCTGGCGCGGTCGCAGCCGGCGCAGGCGCAGTGTCGGGCGATGGCTGGGCAGCGGGGTACTCGGTGTGCGCTGGCGGGGGCACGACGGCGGCAAAAGCCCGCGCTACGGCAGCCCGCGCGATGTCATCGGGAGATGGTGGTTCGGCGGCCCGAGTGTCTGCCGGCGGTGCCGCTTCCGCAGCGGCAGTGCGCCACACGGCGGGCCGCTGGGCATCGGCGGGCGAGGGCACGTCGGCGTGTGACGGCTCATCGACGGACGCCGGGGAGGCTTCGGCTGGCGCCTGGCTGGCGGCTGCCGGTTCCTCCTCAAGGTCGAGCTCAAAGTCGACCGGACCGCCGTGGACGTATGGAGAAGCCGGCGGCTCGGCAGGCGCGGAAGCCGCTGCCGGCGCATGCGGCGCGGCGGCGGCCACCTCGGCGGCGACATCGGGAATGACGGGAGTCGGCTTGGCCGCCGGTTCCACCAGCGCGGCATTGCCGTCGAAGACTTCGTGGCAAGCGCCACAACGCACAATGCCCCCCCGCAGTTTCAGCTGGTCAGCCGCGACCCTGAAGATCGTATTGCAGTGGGGGCATTTAGTGGCGAGCGCCATTCTTCCCGGGAATTAGCTTGCGCCCAGCGTGCCGGACAGGCACACCCAGCCTTCGTGCTCGGCCCAGACGCTCAGCTTGATGAACGGCGCATAGGCCGCGGCAACTTCGTCCGCCTGGCGCGCCAGCACGCCGGACAGCACCAGCGAACCGCCGTCGGCCACGCGGCCGGACAGCATCGGCGCCATCAGCTTCAAGGGCGACGACAGGATATTGGCCACCACGATGTCGAAACGCTGGGCAGCGAACGACGATTCGGCGAAATCGTCCGGCACGAAGTACTGGATATCTTCCACGCGGTTGCGCACCGCGTTGTCGCGCGCCGACACGATCGCCTGTGGATCGATATCCACACCCGCCACGGTCGTGGCGCCCAGCTTGCGCGCCACCATGGCCAGGATGCCGGAACCGCAACCGTAATCCAGCACGGTCTTGCCCGGCGCCGGATGCGCCTCCAGCCACTCCATGCACAGGCGGGTGGTCGGGTGCGAACCGGTACCGAAGGCCAGGCCCGGGTCCAGTTCCAGCACCAGGGCCGAAGGATCGGGCACCTCGTGCCAGCTCGGCACCACCCAGATGTTCTTGCCGATGTGGATAGGGTCGAATTGCGACTGGGTCAAACGCACCCAGTCGGCATCCTCCACCTTGCGGGTGGAGAACTTGGGCAGGTGGGCCAGCCCGATCGCGCCGGCGGCCGCCGCCACGATCAGGGCCTGGTCGTCCTCGTCATCGGTCAGCGCGACCACGCGGCTGTGATCCCAGGCCGCTTCGGTCGGTTCCATGCCCGGCTCGCCGAACAGGGGTTTTTCGGCGTCGGTGCCTTCGTCGGCATCCTCCACCGACACCGACAGCGCGCCCGCATCCATCAACGCTTCGGACAAAGCCTCCGCATGTTCACGGGCTACTTCGATGACGATTTCAGTCCAGCTCATAGTATGACTTACCTGCCTTATTTGCCTGCTTTCGGCATTTCTGCCAGGCGTTGTTCCAGATAGTGGATGTTGGTGCCGCCTTCGATGAAGCGGGCATCCACCATCAGCTCGCGGTGCAGCGGGATGTTGGTCGAAATGCCTTCCACCACCATTTCCGACAGCGCGATCTGCATGCGGCGGATCGCTTGGTCGCGCGTGGCGCCATAGGTGATCACCTTGCCGATCATCGAATCGTAGTTCGGTGGTACAAAGTAACCCGCGTAGGAGTGCGAGTCAACACGCACGCCTGGGCCGCCCGGGGTATGCCATGCGGTGATGCGGCCTGGCGACGGGGTGAACTTGAACGGGTCTTCGGCGTTGATGCGGCACTCGATCGCGTGGCCGGATAGCATCACGTCGCGCTGGCGGAAGCGCAGCTTTTCGCCGGAGGCGATGCGGATCTGCTCCTGCACGATGTCGATGCCGGTGATCATTTCGGTCACCGGGTGCTCGACCTGCACGCGGGTGTTCATTTCAATGAAATAGAACTCGCCGTTTTCGTACAGGAATTCGAAGGTGCCGGCGCCGCGGTAGCCGATCTTGCGGCAGGCTTCGGCGCAGCGGTCGCCGATCTTTTCGATCAGCTTGCGCGGGATGCCCGGGGCAGGCGCTTCCTCGATCACTTTCTGGTGGCGGCGCTGCATGGAGCAATCGCGCTCGCCCAGCCAGACGGCGTTCTTGTGTTCGTCGGCCAGGATCTGGATTTCCACGTGGCGCGGATTCTCCAGGTATTTCTCCATATAGACTTCCGGGTTGCCGAAAGCGGCGCCGGCTTCAGTCTTGGTCATGGTCACGGCGTTCAGCAGCGCCGCTTCGGTATGCACCACGCGCATGCCGCGGCCACCGCCGCCGCCGGCGGCCTTGATGATGACCGGGTAGCCGACCTTGCGCGCAATCTGCACGATGGCTTTCGGGTCGTCCGGCAGGGCGCCGTCGGAACCCGGCACGCAAGGCACGCCGGCCTTGATCATCGCCTGCTTGGCCGACACCTTGTCGCCCATCATGCGGATCGATTCGGCGCGCGGGCCGATGAAGACGAAACCGGATTTTTCCACGCGCTCGGCGAAGTCCGCATTCTCGGACAGGAAGCCGTAGCCCGGGTGGATCGCTTCCGCGTCGGTTACTTCGGCCGCGGAAATGATGGCCGGCATATTCAGGTAGGACTGGGCCGAAGGCGCAGGGCCGATGCAGACGGATTCGTCGGCCAGTTTCACGTACTTGGCGTCGCGGTCGGCCTCGGAGTGCACGACCACGGTCTTGATGCCCAGTTCGCGGCACGCGCGCTGGATGCGCAAGGCGATTTCACCGCGATTGGCAATAAGGATTTTTTCAAACATGGCAGCTTCTATGTTTGTGATAGGAGGAGAGGTTGTGATGGCCGCGGTCATGTCGGCGGCGGCCATGGCCAGGTGTTAGCCGATCACAAACAGTGGCTGGCCGAATTCGACCGGTTGGCCATTCTCGACCAGGATCTGGGTAATGGTGCCGGACTTGTCGGCGTCGATTTCGTTCAGCAGCTTCATCGCTTCGATGATGCACAGGGTGTCGCCTTCCTTCACGGTGGCGCCCACTTCCACGAATGGAGGGTTGCCAGGTGCGGAGGCGCGGTAGAAAGTGCCCACCATCGGGGACTTCACAACGTGGCCGGTCGGCTCGGCGGCAGCTGGGGCGGCGGCAGGCGCGGCGACCGGTGCTGCCACGGGAGCGGCAGCCGGCGCGTAGTGGGTTGGCGCTTGCGGCGGCATCATCACTACCTGGTTTTGCGGCATGCCGCCGGACTTGACGATGCGAACCTTGCTTTCGCCTTCGGTCACTTCCAGTTCAGCGATGTCCGACTCTGCAACCAGGTCGATCAGCGTCTTCAGCTTGCGTAGATCCATGTTGTTGGCTCCCTTGTTCTATCTATTATGTTGACGGTTTCTGCGACGTCGCCTTGTGGGTGCCATCGCGTTAGATGCGCGCAGTTCGCGGTAGATTATCTGCTTTTTAAAGCAAAGTCGATGGCGAGACGGTATCCCTCGATACCAAGCCCGCAGATCGTCCCCTGTGCGATTGCGCTGAGATAGGAATGGTGGCGGAACTCCTCCCGCCGATAAATATTCGAAATGTGTACTTCAATAAACGGGATCGCCACGCCGGCCAGCGCATCGCGCAGTGCGACGCTGGTGTGGGTATAGCCACCCGGGTTGATGACGATGAAATCCACGCCCTCGGTGCGGGCGGCGTGGATGCGGTCGATCAACCCGCCTTCGTGGTTACTCTGGTAACAGGCGATCTGGGCGCCGGCTGCCTTGGCTTGTGCCTGCGCAGCCTGTTCGACGTCCGCCAGCGTGCTGGCGCCGTAGGTTTCAGGCTCGCGCGTCCCCAACAGGTTCAGGTTGGGGCCATTAAGGAGCAGCAGGTTCTTTGCCATGATTCCCTGACCATTTTCCGCGAAAGTTCCGCATTTTGCCGCCATCTACGAGCATTGGCAAGAGAAAATATCTACCGGGAACGTAATAGAACGAGCGTTCGCGACACTCACAAGCTTGCCAGGTCGGCCTTGAGTTGTTCGAAATTCAAGCGTGCCAGGTAAGTCTTTTTGACCGTGCCGTCGGCCCCGATCAGGACCGTGAAAGGCAGCCCGCCCTGGGTATTGCCGAACTGCCGCGACAGTTCGGTGCCGCTCATGCCGGCCACGTAAATCGGGTAGGCGACCTGCACTTTCTGTGTAAATTCGGCAATATTCGACGGCGAGTCGATGCCGATGCCGATCACCTGGATTTTCTTGCCGAGGTCGGAGTTCTGCAGCGCCGACAATTCCGGCATTTCTTCCACGCACGGCGCGCACCATGGCGCCCAGAAATTCACCAGCAGGTTCTTGCCTTGCCATTTCGACAGCGCTTCCTTGCTGCCCTGGGCGGTGGGCAGGGTCTCGGCCATCATGGCGGCGACGGGGCCGCTGACGCCGGCGGGGGCGGTGGTGGTGATCGGGGCTGGCGTCTGCTTTTTATGCATGCCGTACCAGGCGCCGGTGCCGGCGAACAGGAAGGCAACCACGGCGTACATCAGGATTTTTTTCATTGTTGGACTGGGTGGGAGCTGTTGGTAAGGAGGGTGCGCAGTTCGGCGATGTCGGCGCGCAGCAGCTTGTCGCCGCTTTTCTTTTTCGCGCCGCGCAAGTCGTCCTGTTCATACAGTTCGACGTGCACGCCTTCTTTCTTCCACATGAAGCTGACCGTTTCGACCGGGTCGTAACGGGGGCCGCGGAAGTGGGGCGATTCGGAGATTTCCAGTTGCAGGTTCTTGTTCAATAAATAGATCTCGACTTCCTTGGCGCTGTCCACGAACACTTGCAAGTGGATGTCGTCGTGCATGCCGGCGGTGCCGTGCAGCACGGCGCCGGTCAGGAAGGGTTGGTATTGTTCCAGCATTTCCATCACTTGCAAAGCCAGGCTGCGCAGGCGGAACAAGTGGGCCGGGTGGGTGTCGGCGTTATAGAGGGCGTGATACAGGCGGACTTCTTCTTCGATCTGCTCGTTGTCGGGGAGGATGTCGGACAGGTCGCGGGCCTGGGCCTCGCCCAATATCTGGCGCGCGGCCTTGCGCTTGGCGCTGCCGTAGTCGGCGCCATCCTGCGCGATCATGCGGGCGGCGGCGGCGGCGATTTCGGTTTTGATCTCGGGGTTCATGGTTGCATCATACCTAAAACCGGTAAACCGGGGTTCCGACCCGCAGGGTCAGACCCCCAACGGTCTCACGGCCGCAGCGTTGGTTCCAGGCTGTTGACTTTCGTCGAAGATCAACATCGCACAACCTTAAGCCCTGGCAGACGAGCTGGCGGGTCCGGCCCCTGGGCCGTACCCCGGTTTCCCGGTTTTGTCGGGTAAAATCCGACTCTTGACTGTTTTCCATCTCCACCATGCACATCCACATCCTAGGCATTTGCGGCACTTTCATGGGCGGCCTTGCCGTCTTGGCAAAAGAAGCCGGCCATCGCGTAACGGGTTGCGACGCCAACGTCTACCCCCCGATGAGCACGCAGCTGGAAGCCCAGGGCATTGAGCTGATCCAGGGTTTCGGCCCCGAGCAGGTGGAATTGAATCCCGACCTGTACGTGATCGGCAACGTGGTTTCGCGCGGCAACCCGCTGATCGAAGCGATCATGAACCGCAACCTGCCGATGATCTCCGGCCCGCAATGGATCGGCGACCATATCCTGAAGGACAAGTGGGTGCTGTCGGTGGCCGGCACGCATGGCAAGACCACCACTTCCGCCATGCTGGCCTGGATCCTGGAATCGGCCGGCTACGCGCCCGGCTTCCTGATCGGCGGCATCCCGCAGAACTTCGGCATCTCGGCGCGCCTGACCGGCCCCGGCGCCAACTCCGAATTCTTCGTCATCGAAGCCGACGAATACGACACCGCCTTCTTCGACAAGCGCAGCAAGTTCGTGCACTACCACTCGAAGACCGCCATCCTGAACAACCTGGAATACGACCACGCCGACATCTTCCCCGATATCGGTGCCATCGAAACCCAGTTCCACCACCTGGTACGCACCGTGCCCGGCATCGGCCGCGTGATCTTCAACGCCGACGAAGCCAGCCTGCAGCGCGTGCTGAAGCGCGGCTGCTGGAGCGAAAAGGAAAGCTTCGGCAGCGCCGAAGGCGCCGACTGGACCATGGCCGAACACGCCGACGGCAGTTTCGACGTCTTCTTCCAGGGCGCCCAAGCCGCCACCGTGCACTGGCAACTGACTGGAAAACATAACCGCGCCAACGCGCTGGCTGCCATCGCCGCCGCGCGCCACGTGGGCGTGCCGATCGAGGTCGCGGCCAAGGCGCTGGAAAGCTTCCAGAGCGTCAAGCGCCGCATGGAAGTGCGCGGCACCGTCAACGGCGTCACCGTCTACGACGACTTCGCCCACCACCCGACCGCCATCGCCACCACAGTCGGGGGCCTGCGCCAGAAGCTGGGCAAGACCGGCCGCATCCTGGCCGTGCTGGAGCCGCGCTCCAACACCATGAAGCTGGGCACCATGAAAGACGCGCTGCCCGGCAGCCTGCAGGAAGCCGACCTGGTGTTCGGCTTCGGCAGCGAACAAGCCCTGGGCTGGAAGCTGGGCGAAGCACTGTCGCCGATGGGCGATATCGCCTCGGCCTACGACGACCTCGACGCGATGGTGCAAGCCATCGCCCGGGCGGCCCGGCCGGGCGACCATATCCTGGTCATGAGCAATGGCGGCTTCGGCAGCGTCCACCAGAAATTGCTGGAGGCCCTGAAGTAAATGATCCTGTACCTGCATGGCTTCCGCTCCTCGCCGCTGTCGATGAAGGCGCGGCTGACCGGGGAGCGGATGGCGCAGCTCGGCCGCAGCGCGGAGTTCGTCTGCCCCCAGCTGCCGGCCAGCCCCCGGCTGGCGATGGAACTGGCTTTCCAGCTGGTCGAAGGCGTGCCGGCCGGCGAGCTGGCCATCATCGGTTCCTCGCTGGGCGGCTATTACGCCACCTGGATGGCGGAGCGGCTCGGCTGCCGCGCCGTGCTGCTGAACCCCGCCGTGGTGCCCATGCTGGACCTGGACCAGCACGTCGGCGTCACCACCGCCTACCATTCGGACGAACCGTTCGAGTTCAAGCGTGAATATATAGAGGAGTTGCGCGAGCTGGCCGTGCCCAAGGTGACCCGGCCCGGGCGCTACTTCCTCATCGCCTGCACCGGTGACGAAGTGCTGGACTACCGCGACATGCTGGCCCATTACCCGGGCGCGCGGCAGAAGGTGGTGCAGGGCAGCGACCACGCCATCAGCGAGTACGCCGATTACCTGGACGAAGTCCTGGCGTTCTGCGGCATCACGGGCGAGGGCCGATGAAAGGACAATCGCTGCGCCAGGCCAACTGGCACGGTCACGTGCTCGCCACGAATGCCCCGCCCCCCTACCGCCACTGGCTGGCGGGCGGCGGTTCGCTGACCAATAAACTGAAAGACCACAGCCGGACCTTCCGCGTGCAGCTGCTGCACCAGGATACGGCGATCTGCCTGGCCGACGAAGCCAATGTGATCGGCTACCACCGCCCCGGCCGCGTCTGGGAGAGGGAGGTCCTGCTGCGGTGTGATAATACGCCTGTCGTCTTCGCCCACACCGTGGTGCCGATGTCGGCCGACGCCTCGGACTGGCCGCTGTTCAGTGCCCTGGGCGAACGCTCGCTCGGCAGTACGCTGTTCGGCGACCCGCGGGTGCGGCGCGGCGAACTGGCCTTTGCCCGCCTGCGCGCAACCCATCCCCTGGCCCGGCGCGCCCGTGCCGCGCTGGCGGCCCAGGGCGCCGAAGTGCCGGAGGACGCTTTACTGTATGCACGGCGCTGCCTGTACCGGCGCCGCGAAGGAACTTTGCTTGTGACCGAGGTCTTCCTGCCCGCGGTGCTCAAGCTCCACAGGAACAATGATCGATGAATGTATTTTTTGAAGAATCCGGCGATTTCAAGGTAGGCAGCGTGCTGTCGCAGGCAGGCGAGGCCTACCAGGTTGAAATGGCGAGCGGCAAGCGCAACAAGGTGAAAGCCAAGGATGTGATGCTGCAATTCGACAAACCGTCGCCGGCCGAGCTACTGGAGCAAGCCAAGGCCATCGCCGCCGAGGTCGACCTCGACTTCCTGTGGGAAGTGGCGGGCGAAGAGGAATTCGGTTTCGCCGAACTGGGCGCCGAATATTTCGGCCATGCGCCGCAGCCGGCGGAAGCGGCCGGCCTGATCCTGAGCCTGCATTCCGCTCCCATCTATTTCCACAAGAAGGGCCGCGGCCGTTACAAGAAGGCGCCGGAGCAGACCCTGAAGGCGGCCCTGGCCGGCATCGAGAAGAAAAAGCAGCAAGCCATCATCCAAGGCCAGTACGCCGAAGAGCTGAAGGCCGGCAAGCTGCCGGGCGCGATGCAGAACATCGTGCAGCAACTGCTGTTCAAGCCGGACAAGAACACCATCGAATACAAGGCGCTGGAGCAGGCCGCCAGCGAAGCGCATACCACGCCGGCCCGCATGATGCTGGCCGCCGGCGGCATCAAGTCGCCGAAAGACTTGCACATGTCCAAGTTCCTGTTCGAGAACTTCCCGAAAGGCCATGGCTTCCCCGAGCTGCCGGTGCCGGCGGCCCCGGCCAACCTGCCGCTGGCGGCGGTTGAAGCGTTCTCGATCGACGACGTGACCACCACCGAGATCGACGACGCCTTCTCCGTGGTGCACCAGGCGGACGGCAAGGTGCGCGTCGGCATCCACATCGCCGCGCCGGGCCTGGGCATCAAGCCGGACGACGCCATCGACAAGATCGCGCGCAGCCGCATGTCCACCGTGTATATGCCGGGCGACAAGATCACCATGCTGCCGGACGCCATCGTGGACGCCTTCACCCTGGCCGAGGGCAAGACCTGCCCGGCCCTGTCGCTGTATGCCGTGCTCGATCCGGCCGACTGGTCGGTGGTCTCGACCGAAACGAAGGCCGAGCTGGTGCCGATCGCCAACAACCTCCGCCACAACACGCTGGACGAACTGGTCAACGAGGAAACCCTGGCCAGCGGCGCCGGCGACTACCCGCGCAAGGCCGAACTGACCCTGCTGTGGTCCTGGGCCCAGCACCTGGAGCGGGGCCGCATGGCCAAGCGCGAAGCGTTCGGCCTGAAGCCGGAACAGAACAACCGCGTCGACTTCAACTTCTACGTGGAAGACGACGTGGTCACCATTACCCGCCGCAAGCGCGGCGCGCCGCTGGACAAGATCGTGGCCGAGCTGATGATCTTCGCCAACAGCACCTGGGGCAAGCTGATGCACGACCATGGCGTGCCGGGCATTTACCGCACCCAGGGCCAGGGCGTGGGCGGCTGGGCCGCCAAGATGCAGGTGCGCATGATGACGCAGGCGGCCCCGCACCAGGGCCTGGGCGTGGACCAGTATGCGTGGTCGACTTCGCCGCTGCGCCGGTATACCGACCTGGTCAACCAGTGGCAGATCCTGGCCTGCGCCTCGCACGGCGTGACGGCGCCGATGGTGGCGCCGTTCAAGCACAAGGACGCCAACCTGTTCGCCATCGTGTCGGCGTTCGACGCCGCCTACGCGGCCTACGCGGACTTCCAGTCGAACATGGAGCGCTACTGGTGCCTGCGCTGGCTGGGCCAGCACGACGCGAAGGAAGTCGAGGCCGTGGTGCTGAAGGATGAAGTGCTGCGCCTGGCCGAGATTCCGCTGATCGTGCGCATGCCGGGCATGCCGGCCGTGGCGCGCGGCGCGCATGTGAAGCTGGACGTGTTGCGCTGGGACGAGGTCGACCTGTCGATCGAAACCCGCCTGCAGGAAGGCTCGGTCACCTTGCCGGCCGAGCCGGAGGCGGAACTGGACGAGGAAGAGGTACCGGCCGATCCGGCGCAGCCGACCGAGGTCGATGCGGAGGAGGCTTCGCTGGCCAGCGAGACGGTGGTCACGGAGCCGGGGCCAGAATAAACCGGTAAACCTTTTGGGGTCCGGCCCTGCGGGCCGTACCCCGGTTTTCCGGTTGTCCCGGTTTGGCGTAGAATTCAGATTCCCAAAAGCATCATCCCAGATCCCAGCGCGTGAAGTATTTCAAAGAAAACCAGTTCCTTGTCATCGCTTCCACTGTTTCGGTGGCGGTCCACGCCGTAGCGCTGATGGTGCATTTTGTCGCCCCCAAAGCCTTCAAGGTCGAGCCCACCGACCCCGGCCTGGAGGTCATCCTGGTCAACGCCAAACACGCGCAGAAGCCGTTGAAAGCCGACGCGCTGGCGCAAGCCAACCTGGACGGCGGCGGCAATGCCGAAGCCGGCCGCGCCAAATCGCCGCTGCCCGACATGCGCCGCATGGACACCGGCGAAAGCATCAAGGCGTCCCAGCGCTACATGCAGGAACTGGAAGAGCGCCAGAAAAACCTGCTGACCCAGCTGAAAAAGAGCCCGCTGTCCGCGCCGCCTGTGACGGAAAAGAAACAGACCGACCCCAGCCGCACGGGCGCCGACCTGATCGAAAGCAGCAAGGCCATCGCCCGCATGGAAGCGGAAATCACGCAGACCATCGAGGACCAGAACAAGCGGCCGAAAAAGACCATGATCACGCCCAGCACGCGTGAAGTGGGCTATGCCATGTATTACAAGACCTTCCAGCGCCGCGTGGAAGAAATCGGCACGCTGAACTTCCCGCAGAAGAACGGCAAGAAGCTGTACGGCGAACTGGTGCTGTACATCCCGATCTTCATGGATGGCTCCATTTATATGAAGGAGGGCGGCATCCGCATCGAGCGCAGCTCGGGCAATCCGGACCTGGACGCGGCGGCCGTGAACATCGTGCGGCGCGCCTCGCCGTTCGGCCGCTTCCCGCCGAACATGCTGTCGCAGGACCGCGACGACCTGTGGGTCATCATCACCACCTTCAAGTTCACCCGCGAGGAAAAGATGGAAGCCAACCTGACCGGCGGCGTCCAATAATGGACAAGTACTGCGTCTTCGGCAACCCGATTGCCCACAGCAAGTCCCCGGAGATCCACGCGGCCTACGCGGCCCAGACCGGCCAGCAGCTGGTGTACGACAAGCGCCTGGCGCCGGTCGACGGCTTCGCGGACGCCGTGCGCGGCTTCATCGCCGAAGGCGGCAAGGGCGCCAACGTCACCGTGCCCTTCAAGCTGGAAGCACACAAGCTGGCGACGTCCCTGACCGTGCGCGCCCAGGCGGCGGGCGCCGTGAATACCCTGGTGTTCGGCGCCGACGGCAGCATCACCGGCGACAATACCGACGGCGCCGGCCTGGTGGCCGACATCGTGCAGAACGCCGGCGTGCCGATTGCGGGCAAGCGCGTGCTGCTGCTGGGCGCCGGCGGCGCGGCGCGCGGCGTGGTGTTGCCCATCCTCGAACACCGCCCGGCGGAACTGGTGATTGCCAACCGCACCGTGGCCACGGCCGAAGCCCTGGTCGCGCAATTCGGCGCCCTGGCCGGCCCCGGCGTGCTGTCCGCCTGCGGCTTCGCGCAAGTGCAGGGCGCCTTTGACATCGTCATCAACGCCACCTCCGCCAGCCTGGGCGCCGAACTGCCGCCGGTGCCGGCCGGCGCTTTCGCCCGCGGCGCGCTGGCGCTGGACATGATGTACGGCGCCAGGCCGACCGTCTTCATGGAATTCGCCGCCAGCCATAGCGCCGCCACCCGCGACGGCCTGGGCATGCTGGTCGAGCAGGCCGCCGAAGCCTTCGAGGTGTGGCGCGGCGTGCGCCCGCAAACCGCCCAGGTGCTGCAGCAATTGCGCGACAAGCTATGATCCGCAAGCTGAAGTGGTTCATCATCGTGCCGGTCGCGATCTTCCTCGCGGTGCAGCTCTACTTCTTCGTGCAGATCTGGTGGTGGGTCGACCATAACCCGACCATGACCGCCTTCATGCGCGAGCAGCAGGCGGCCATGCAGGAAAAGGACCCGAAAGCGCGCGTCAAGCAGATGTGGGTCGATTACCAGGCCATCTCGCCCAACCTGAAGCGCGCCGTGATCGCGTCCGAAGACGCCAACTTCGCCGAGCACGAGGGCGTGGATTGGGAAGCGATGCAGAAGGCGTACGAATACAACCAGAAAAAGAAGCCGGGCAAGAAGATCCATGGCGGCTCGACCATCACGCAGCAGCTGGCCAAGAACCTGTTCCTGTCCGGTTCGCGCAGCTACTTCCGCAAGGGGCAGGAGCTGATCATCACCTATATGCTGGAAACGCTGATGGACAAGCGCCGCATTTTCGAGATTTACCTGAACGTGGCCGAATTCGGGCGCGGCATCTACGGCGCGGAAGCGGCGGCGCGGCATTATTACGGCATCCCGGCGGCCAGGCTGGGGGCGGAGCAGGCGGCGCGGCTGGCGGTCATGCTGCCGCGGCCGAAATACTTCGATGCCCACCGCGAGTCGTCCTACCTGGCGAAGCGGGCCGGCGTCATCATGCAACGAATGAATTCAGCGGAGCTGCCATGAAGCGTCAAACGGGGATCAGTCTTATTGCGGTGGTGGTGGTCATGGGCGTGCTGGGCGCGGCGGCGGTATTTGCGCTGATCTCGATGCGGCAAGACCGCAACCTGTTCGCGGAAGGCGTGGACAAGGCGCGCGCCAAGGCGGCGGAAGTGGCGGCGCCGGTGACGGCGCCCGCGCCGGCCGCGCCGCTGCGCAAGTGTGTCATTCATGGCAAGACCGTGGTGTCCAATACCGAGTGCGCCGACCAGGGCAAGGTGATCGAGATCCACGACTCGCGCGGGATCGAGGCGCCCAAGGTGCCGGCCAAGCCGGCTGCCGAAGCACCGCCCAGCGCGACGGATCGCGCGATCGAGCGGGCGACCCGCTGAAAACCCTGGAAACCGGAAAACCGGGGTCCGGCCCTGCGGGTCGTACCCCGGTTTTCCGGTTCTCCCCGTTAAAAAAAAGCACCAGAAAGGGTGGCACCCAGCCCCCCATCGCGTGGACACTTGCGAAGTTTTTTAGAACCC
>CBHWEO010000040.1:0-27456 GCA_966112955.1 uncultured Duganella sp.
GCGAAGGCGATGCGATTTCGCCGTTCTACGACCCGATGATCGCCAAGCTGATCGTATGGGGCGCGGACCGCAAGCAGGCGCTGGCCCGCATGGCCCAGGCGCTGTCGCAGTACCAGATCGTCGGCCTGGCAACCAATATCGCCTTCCTGAAGCGTCTGGTGGAAGGCGATGCCTTCGCCAACGCCGACCTGGATACGGGCCTGATCGAGCGCAACCAGGAGGCGCTGTTCCCGCCCGCACGCTCGATCCCCGTGGCGGCGGTGGCGCTGGCCGCGGTGGCGCTGATCGAAGAGGAGAAGGACAAGTCGGCCGCCCAATCCGGCGCCAACAAAGGCGACCCGTGGGGCCAGGCCCTGGGCTGGCGCATGAACTTCCACTACGTACGCAAGCTGGCCTTCAGCGACGAGCATGGCAAGCATTACGCGCCGATGCTGACCTACCTGCCGCACGGCTGGCACTTCGAGATCAAGGGGCTGGGCGTGGACCTGTCACTGTTCAAGCAGGACGGTGTGGACCTGAGCATCAAGCTGGGCGAAACCTCGGTGCATGGCACCGTGCGCCGCGATGGCGACGTATTCCACGTGTTCACCGGCGGCGGCCACTATGTGCTGGACTATAACGACCCGATGGCGCACGCCGGCGAGTCCGAGGCCGAAGGAGGCCGCCTGACCGCGCCGATGCCGGGCAAGGTCGTCGCCGTGCTGGCCGGGAAGGGCCAGGAAGTGAAGAAGGGCGACGCCCTGGTGATCATGGAAGCGATGAAAATGGAGCACACTATCTCCGCGCCGCATGACGGCGTGGTGGAGGACGTGCTGTACGCCGTGGGCGACCAGGTGGCCGACGGCGCGCCGCTGCTGGCCTTCAAGGCCGCCGCGTAAGGAGGGCGCATGCGCATCCTGCTGTATCGCGCGGATGGCAACACCGCGCCGTGGATCAAGGATTTCGCCGACTTCCTGCCGGAAGCCGAAGTGGTGGTATGGCGCGAAGGCGCCGAGCTGCCGGCCTGCGATTACGCGGTGCTGTGGGCGCCGCCTGAAGCCATGTTGGGCGACCTGGGGCGGGTCAAGGCGATCTTCCTCACCGGTGCGGGCGCCGACGCGATCATGAAGTATGCACATGCGATTCCAGCGCACATTCCCATCGTGCGCCTGAATGACGCGGGCATGGGCATCCAGATGGCGGAATACGTGACGCACGCGGTGCTGCGCTACTTCCGCCGCCTGGACGAGTACGAGGCGCAAGCCCGGGCCGGCGCCTGGCTGCAGCTGGACGCGCTGGACAAGGCTGAATTTTCCGTGGGCGTGATGGGCGTCGGTGCCCTCGGTTCGCAGGTGATCGAGGCGCTGCGGCCTTTCGGTTTCCCGCTGCGCGCCTGGAGCCGCACGCCGAAGTCCCTGCCGGGCGTGGAGTGCTTCCACGGCGCTGAAGGGCTGGACGGCTTCCTCGGCTCGACGCGCGTGGTGATCTGCATGCTGCCGCTCACGCCGGAGACGGTGAACATCCTCAGCCGCACGGCGATGCAGAAGCTGCCAAAGGGCGCCTACATCATCAACGTCGGGCGCGGCGCGCATATTTCCGAACCGGACTTGCTGACGTTGATCAAATCCGGCCACATTGCCGGCGCCACGCTGGACGTGTTCCGCAACGAGCCGCTGCCGGCGCAGCATCCGTTCTGGCAGGAGCCGCGCATCACGATCACGCCGCATATTTCCGCGCTGACGCTGCGCCGCGAAAGTGTGGAGCAGATGGCCGGCAAGATGCGCCAGCACGCACGCGGCGAAACCATCGCCGACGTTATCAACCGCGAAAAGGGTTACTGAAATGAGTTTGCCAAAGAAGGTCAAGATTGTTGAAGTGGGTCCGCGCGATGGCCTGCAGAACGAGAAGGGCGACGTGCCGGCCGAGGTGAAGATCGAGCTGGTGAACCGCCTGACGGAAGCCGGCTTCCCGAATATCGAGGCGGCTTCCTTCGTGTCGCCGAAATGGGTGCCGCAGATGGCGACGTCGAAGGAAGTCATGGCCGGCATCACACGCAAGCCGGGCGTGATCTACTCCGCGCTGACGCCGAACATGCAGGGCTTCGAGGCCGCACTGGCAGCGGGCGCGAACGAGGTGGTGATCTTCGGCGCCGCGTCGGAAGCGTTCTCGCAAAAGAACATCAATTGCTCGATCGCCGAGTCGATCGAGCGCTTCGTGCCGGTCGCGAAGGCCGCCAAGGACGCGGGCCTGCGCCTGCGCGCTTCGGTCAGCACCGCGTTCGGCTGCCCTTACCAGGGCGAGGTGCCGCTGGAATCCGTGGCTTACGTGGTGGGCCGCATGCGCGACCTGGGTTGCGACGAGATCGACATTGCCGACACCATCGGCGTATCGACCCCGCACAAGACGCAGGCCGTGATGGAACGCGCCATCAAGGAATTCCGCGCCAACGGGCTGGCGGGCCATTTCCACGATACCTACGGGCAGGCGCTGGCGAATATCTACGCCTCGATGGAAGTGGGAATCGAGATCTTCCACTCCTCCGTGTCCGGCCTGGGCGGCTGCCCGTATGCCAAGGGCGCCACCGGCAACGTCGCCACGGAAGACGTGATCTACATGATGAATGGCCTGGGCATCGAGACCGGCGTGGACCTGGACAAGGTGGTCGACGCGGGCCAATTCATTTCGAACTTCCTCGGCCGCAAGGCTGCCAGCCGCGCGGGCAATGCGATTGCCGCCAAGCGCGCCGGCTGATCAATTCTTCTCGTTCGAGCGGCCGCGCAGCAGGAACACTGCCAGCAGCGCGGCCGCGGCGCGCTGCAACGCTTGCCAGTTGGGCGTTGCGAACAGCTGTTCCAGCCGCGGCAGGGGATGCGGCGCGCTGTCCGCGATGTCGCTCCACACCCGCGCGAATTGCGCGATGCCGTTGCGTTCTTCCGCCGAGAAGACCGGTTCAGTGAAATGCTGTTTCCAGTCCGGTGTGACCCAGTCTTCCCATTGGTTCAGGATCTCGTCCGCTGCCGACATGGCGGGGGCGCTGGCCTCCAGCTGCCGTTGCGCTTCGAAGGAGCTGGCCAGCTCCAGGTAGTCGATGATGCGGTTGCGCACGCGGCGCAGGCCGATCGGCTGCTCAGGAACTGAGGCGCGCGGCGTGCGGAGCCAGTAATACAGGTCGTAGGTGGTGGCGTTGGCTGGCGGTTCGCTGTCGGGGATGTCGGCCTTCTGTTGCCAGAGGGGGAACCAGTGCGGGTCGCGCAAATGTCCGGCAGCGTCTTGGGCGCTGCCAAACTGCACGTAGCGTACTTGCGCTTCCGCCAGGCTGTGCGGGTTGGCGCCGCCGGCAAGGAAGGGGGTGTAAAGTTGCGGCAGGTCGTCTTGCCATCCGCAGACGGGGCAAGTGGCGAGGGAGCCGGGAGCGCCGGCGAAGGTGGCATATCCGCAGCAAGGGCAGGTGTACATGTCGCTGTTCCTATCGCAGAAAAAAAAAGACCTGCACGAATGCAGGTCTTTTTTCTGAAACTTGGTCGGAGTACAAGGATTCGAACCTTGGACCCTCTGCTCCCAAAGCAGATGCGCTACCGGGCTGCGCTACACTCCGAAGAAGCAAGATAATACAAGCTGGGCAGGGAATCGTCAAGCCCCCGGATTTGAAAGTTGGAGAATTCAGATGCCTGTACGTACGCCGGGATGGCGCATTGCAATCGGTATTGTTATTTCTTTGCTACTGCACGGGGCGGCCATCTATTTCCTGCGGCTGCCGGAGCCGCGCATGGCTGCCGATGCGCGGACTTGGCTGACGCAGGTGGAGGTGAGGATTGTGCAGCCTCCGCCGCCGAAGCCGCCAGAGCCGGAGCCCGAAGCCGCGCCCGAACCGCGTCGCCTCGCCGCCGAGGAGCGCGCCCGGCAGAGGCGCCGCGACATGCGCGTGGTGGCGCGGCAGAAGCCGTCGCAACAATCCGTGCAGCCGGCCCGCGAAGGCACCCTGGTGCTGCGGCCCGCCGAGCCCGGGCCTGCGCAGCCATTCGACCGCGAAGCCGCCAAGGCCGCCGCGCGCGATATCGCAGCTGAACTGGGCCCTTCCCCGACCAAATTGCGCGAAACGCGCGACCAGAAACTGGCCCGCGAGATCCAGAACGCCGCCCGCCCGAATTGCAAGGATGGCATACCCGGCGGCCTGCTGGCCCCGCTCGTCCTGTTAATGGACAAGAAAGACAGCGGTTGCAAATGGTAAATTTTTGTCCACCCGGTTCCTGACCCCGGGGGGACAATTATTGCTTCAGCTCAAGGGCGCGGTCGTAGAGGGCGTTCTTTTTCTTGCCGGTGATCTGGGCGGCGAGGGCGGCGGCTTGTTTGACTGGCAATTCGGCCAGCAGGATCTGCAGGATGCGGTCGGTTTCAGCATCCTGGCCTTCGGCGGCCGGCGGGGCGCCTTCCACCAGCACGACGAATTCGCCTTTTTCATGGTTGGCGTCGGCTTTCAGCCAGGCCACCGCTTCGCCCAGCGGGCAGCGGTGGATCTGTTCGAACAGCTTGGTGACTTCGCGTGCGAAGACCACCTGGCGGTTCGGACCGAAGGCGTCGGCCAGCGCCTGGGCGCATTCGACAATGCGGTGCGGCGCTTCGTAGAACACCAGCGTGGCCGGGGCGGCCACCAGGCTTTGCAGCACGGCTTCGCGCTGTTTGGCTTTCGATGGCAGGAAGCCAACAAAATGGAACTGGTCGTTGACCAGCCCGCTTGCCGACAGGGCGGCCACGGCGGCCGAGGCGCCCGGCAGCGGGATCACGCGCAAGCCGGCGGCGCGCACGGCGTCCACGATGCGCGCGCCGGGGTCGGATACGGCCGGGGTGCCGGCGTCCGATACCAGGGCGATGCGTTCGCCAGCTTGCAGGCGGGCGATCAGGCCTTCCGCCGCTTCGCGTTCGTTGTGCATGTGGGCGGCGACCAGGGGCTTGTGCAGGCCGAAGCGGTTCATCAGCTGGGCCGTGTTGCGGGTGTCTTCGCATGCCACGGCATCCACCAGCGACAGCACATGCAAGGCACGCAGGCTAATGTCGGTAACATTGCCAATTGGCGTAGCCACCACGTACAAAGATGCCGTAGGATAGGTCTGGTGGACGGTCTCGCCGAGGATGGGCAAGCCGGCGAGCGGGCTGGAATCTTGTGCTGTCATTGGGGGTAGGATGCTGTCAAAAAATATCAACAAACTGATACTCTGCGTCGCGGCCTTGCTGACCAGCGCCTGCAGTGCGCCGTGCGGCACGCCGGGGCGATTGTGCGCGCCAATCACGTCGGTGACAAGTGCGCCGCCGGCGGCAGTGCCGGCGCCGCGGCCGAAACCGCCCGCGCCACCGCCGGAACCGGAGGTGGTGGTCGAGACTTTCGCGGTGCCGTCGCCGGATGCGGCGCGGCCGCCGGGCATCATGCAGGTGGTGCCGCAGCCGGCGGAAGCGGGCGACAAGCCGCCTTACCGCATCGCGCTGCTGCTGCCGCTGCGCTCCGAGGGGCTGGGCCGCGCTGCCGATGCGCTGCGTGCCGGTTTCATGGCGGCGTATGAGCGCGACAGCAAGGGCTTCGAGATCAATGTGGTGGAAACGGGCGACCTGGCGCAGGAAGTGCTGTCGGCCTATGTGAAGGCGCAGGAACAGAACGATATGGTGGTGGGCCCGCTGGCCCGTTCCGCTGTCACGTCCATCGCCGCCAGTCCGCTGGTGGAGAAGCCGACCATCGCGCTGAACCATCCTGAACTGCGCGGCGATCCGCGCATTCCGCCGCAGCTGCTGGTGGTCGGCCTGTCGATCGAGGATGAGGCGCGCCAGGTGGCGGAATGGGCGGCGCGCGAGAATCCGTCGGCCAAGGCACTGGTCATTGCCGGCAATTCGGCCTGGCAGAAGCGCATTGCCGGCGCCATCACTTCGCAGTGGCAGCGTCTCGGACTCACGGCCCGCGGCCACGACCTGACCCCGCTCAACGGCTACCTGCAGGATGCGGAACTGGTGGCCCTGCGCAACCGGTTGCAGAACGAGCCGGCGGGCGTGCTGTTCGCGGCGCTCGACCCGGACCAGGTGCGCCAGTTGAAGATCGCCTTGTCGGCGCCGCCCCTTGGCGACATCCCGGTGTACGGCACTTCCTCGCTGAACCCGGGCCGCACCATGTACCGCGCCGGGCCCGAGCTGGATGGCGTGCGCCTGCTCGACCTGCCCTGGCTGGTGCAGCGCGACCATCCGGCGGTGATGGTGTATCCGCAGCCGGTGCCGCGCGACGATGAGGCGCGCCTCAGTCCCGACATGGAGCGCTTGTATGCCCTGGGCATCGACGCCTTCCGCATCGCGCGCGAGCTTGCGCGCAAGCCGCAGCAGCGCTTCCAGCTGGATGGGGTGACGGGCCAGCTGACCATCGATTTCGGCAAGGGCCCCTCGTGGTTCGAGCGCATGGAAGTGCAGGCCGAATACCGCAACGGCGTACCGGTGCCGGTGCGCTGATGCCGCGCACGGAGCTGCAGGAGATCGGCCGGGGCGGCGAAGACCGCGCCCTGGCTTACCTGCAGCGGCAGGGCCTGACCCTGGTCGAACGCAATTTCCTGTGCAAGGCGGGGGAGCTGGACCTGGTCATGCGCGACGGCGCCCACCTGGTCTTCGTCGAAGTCCGGGAGCGCAACAATCCCCAGTTCGGCGGCGCCGCCGCCAGCATTTCCCCGGCCAAGCAGCGCCGCATCCTGCGGGCGGCCAAATTCTACCTGCTGCGCTGCCAGCCGCTGCCGCCCTGCCGGATTGACATTGTTGCCATCGACGGGGATCGCATCAATTGGATCCGTAACGCTATCATTGACCAAATGTAAGCATTTTTAACAGCGCTTGTGAGGCCCGGCGGGCCGCTGCACTATAATTACGCACACTATGACTAATCAACGCATCCTCTCGCACTTCCACGAAAGTGCCGAAATCAAGATCCAGTCCGCAACCGTCCTGGCGCAGCCTATCGCTCAAGCGGTGGAACTGATGTTCTCCGCCCTCTCGAACGGCAACAAGATCCTGGCTTGCGGTAACGGCGGCTCGGCGGCCGACGCCCAGCACTTCGCGGCGGAACTGGTAGGCCGCTTCGAGCGCGAACGCTTCCCGCTGCCGGCGATTTCGCTGGCGACCGACACCTCCATCCTGACCGCTGTGGCCAACGACTACAGCTACCGCGAGATCTTCTCCAAGCAGGTGCAGGCGTACGGCCAGGCGGGCGACATCCTGCTGGCCATTTCCACGTCGGGCAATTCGGCCAACGTGATGGCGGCCATCGAAGCGGCGCTGGAGCGTGAGATGCGCGTAGTGGCACTGACCGGTAAAGGCGGTGGCGCCATCGGCAAGATGCTGACCGACGCCGACGTGCACATCTGCGTGCCGGCCGACCGTACGGCCCGCATCCAGGAAGTCCACCTGCTGACCATCCATTGCCTGTGCGACGGCATCGACGTCGCCCTGTTCGGAGGAGATGTAAATGAATAAAGCGCGTCCATTGACGCTGGCCGTGATGGCCGCAGTCCTGGCGAGCACCACGCTGTCCGCTTGCGCCCCGATCATCGTCGGCGGCGCGGTTGCCGGCACCCTGGCCGCTTCGGACCGCCGCACTTTCGGCGCCCAGACCGAGGACAAGTCGATCGTGGTGAAGGCAGAGGTGAAAATGCCGAACATCGTCGACAAGAGCTCGCACGTCAATGTGAACAGCTTTAACCGCCGCGTGCTGATCACCGGCGAAGTTCCCGACGAAGAAACCAAGGCCAAGGTGGAACGCGAAGTGCGCGCCATCGAGGGCGTGGCGAGCGTGACCAACGAGCTGGAAATCGGCTTTGCCTCCAGCTACACCTCGCGTTCCAACGATGCGCTGATCACCTCCAAGGTCAAACTGAGCCTGGCCGACGCCAAGGATATCTCGGCCAATTCCTTCAAGGTGATCACCGAGAAAGGCGCCGTGTTCCTGATGGGCCGCGTGACCCAGCGCGAAGGCGCACAGGCGGCTGATATTGCGCGCGGCGTGTCCGGCGTGACCAAGGTTGTCAAAGTATTCGAGTACATTTCCGAGGACGACGCCAAGCAATACCAGTCGTCGTCTTCCCAGGGCTGACTATGAACAATGGCTCCAGGGCGTGGATCAAGCCGGCGATTGCACTTGCAGTCATCGCCGGTATTGGCTTGACGGCCTACCAGTCGCTGAACAAGCACCAGGCCGCGCCTGCGGTCACTTTCCTCGGCATCAAAGGGGAAAAAATCACGCCCGACAGCCTGAAAGGCAAGGTCGTGATGGTCAATTTCTGGGCCACTTCGTGCACCACCTGCGTGGCCGAAATGCCTGAAATGGTCGAGACCTACAACAAGTTCAAGAGCCAGGGCCTGGAGTTCGTCGCCGTGGCGATGAAATACGACCCGCCCAACTACGTCGTCAACTTCACCGAAACCCGCCAGTTGCCGTTCAAGGTCGCGCTGGACGTGACCGGCGAAGCCGCCAAAGCGTATGGCGACGTGTCGATGACCCCCACCACCTTCGTCATCGACAAGGATGGCAACATCATCAAGCGCTACCTCGGCAAGCCGGATTTCCCGGCCTTGCACGCCCTGCTCGAAAAGGCCCTGAAGGGCTAATACGCCAGCTGCGCCGAGACATAGGCGCCGCGCTGGGTTTTCGGGTTGAAGACCGTGATCGTGCCAAGGTCGGCGTAGGCCGCTGTCAACGAGAAGTGGCGGCTGGGGAACCAGGCCAGGAAGATGTCCTTGTAGGCCTTCTCGTTATCGACGCCCAGGTTATGCGGCTTGTGGCGGTATTCCACGCCTAGCACCAGCTTGCGCGTCAGCAGGTAGCCAGCCGATAGTTCAGGCATCAGGCGGCGGCTGGCTTCCTTGTCGCCGCCGAATCCCATCAATCCCAGCTGGTTGGCGCGGGTGCTGCGCAGGGTGGCATTCAGCAACAGGCTTTGGTCGAACAGGATCTTGGTGGCGGCGACATAGAAATCCGTGCCGCGGTCGGACTTGGCGCCGAGCTGCTTGACGTTGTTGACGCCGAGCGCGCCGAGGCCACTGACACCCTTGTTCTTCTTGTGCTGCACGCCGATGGCGATTTGCGGCAGCCAGCTGTCCTGCGCATAAATGGCATCGCCGGCCACGCGCAGCTTGATGCCGACGATGTCCTGCTTGATGCGCAACTGGTCGAGCGGGGCGAGGTCGCCCTGGAAGTCCTGGCGCGCCAGCGAAACTTCAACGCGGTCGCCGATACCGACTGCGGCGCCGTAGCTCAGCAGGCTGTAGTCCTGCGTGGCGACGCGCGTGGTGAAGGCGCTGGCGCCCCAGCTGTCGCGCGTGCCATAGCCGGTGATCAGCGCCCATGGGACGATGCCGCCGCCGGCGCTGCCTTCGACCATGCTGGCTCCGCCGGTGGCGATGAACTTGCCGTGGTCGGGCTGCGCGGACGGCATGCCGCCGCCGGCGGTCACGATATCGCGGTGCATGGGGGCGAGCCGCGCGACCAGCCTGTTCGAGACGCTGGTCGGCACCTTGTTGCGCTCCATGGCGACCTGCAGGTCTTCCGTCAGGGCGTTGAAGTGCTTGTCGGCGAGCTTCAGGTCTTCATGCGCGGATTTCATGTCGCGGTTCTTGCCCACGCCGTGGAACTTGCAGGGGCCGCCGGTCAGTTCGCAGAGCTGCAGCGCCAGCCGGGCCTTGGTTTGCGCGATGTCGAAGCCGTCGAAGGTTTCCTTGATGCGGTCGTCGGCGAGGACGATCTCGAACATCGTGTCGACGATGCGCTTGAGGCCTGCGTCACCGCCCAGGTCGCGGTAAAGGCCATCGTTTTGTGCGTGCGCGGCCGATGCGGCCATCAGCAGGCCGGCGCCAATCAGCTTCCTCATGTTCAGCCCTTCGGATACAGGATCATCTGCGTGCAGCGGAACAGGGCGATGGTCTTGCCGTTCGCCTTGCTGGTCACCGTGGCGTCCCACACCTGGGTGGTGCGGCCGCCGTGGACCAGCCGGGCTGCGACGGCAATGCTGCCCTCGCGCGCGGTGCCGAGGTGGTTCGATTTCAGCTCGATGGTGGTGAAATTCTGCGCGCCTTCCGGCAGGTTGGCGATGCAGCCGAAGCCGCAGGCCGTGTCGGCCAGGGTGACCACGGTGCCGGCATGCAGGTAGCCGTTCGGCGCCAGGTGGTGCTGGGCGATGTCGAGTTCAGCGTGCAGTTCGCCTTCGGCGACTGCGGTGACGCGGATGCCCAGGTGGCCGGGCAGGGTGTTGTGGGTGAGCTGGTTGAGTTTTTCGCGGTCGAACTTCATCGGCTGGGTCTCCATTGCAGATCATGAATCATATCAGCCGGAAACAGGGTATGCTTATGGCTGCGCGACCAGCCCCACAAGGGCCTGGTCTGCAGGCAAGACCAGAAGCTCACAAGGTGGATTCAACCGATTGACTGACGGAGAACGACCTATGAACGAACGAGAGCAACTGTCTGCCATTGTGCAGCGCATGGAAACGAAACTTGTCCAAGGGCACCAGGAAGACTGGGCCCGCCTGCTGCACCGTGCCCGCACGCTGAGCGCCTTCGACTGCTCGGCCGCCAAAGGCGAGATCCTGCATTACTTCGGCGGCGCCGGCTCGATCAGCGACCTCCAGCTCGACGAAGAATTCAGCGAACTGCGCACGCAGCTCTATACCCTCTGCTACGGCAAGCGCACCACGCATTAAGCCCAGTTGATGGGTTCTTTGCCTTGCTGCACCAGGTAGGTATTGGCGCGCGAGAAGGGGCGGCTGCCGAAGAAGCCTTTGTGGGCGGAGAACGGCGAAGGGTGGGGTGAGGTGATCACCAGGTGCTTGCGCGCGTCGATCAGGGCGCGCTTGGCAATCGCATAGCTGCCCCACAGGATGAAGACCAGGCCTTCGCGCCCAGCCGACAGGCGCTTGATGGCGCTGTCGGTGAAATTCTCCCAGCCTTTGCCGGCGTGCGAGCCGGCTTCGCGGGCACGTACCGTCAATACGCTGTTCAACAGGAAGACGCCCTGGCTGGCCCAGTCGGACAGGTCGGTGCGCTGGCGCGCGATGCCCAGGTCCGTTTCCAGCTCCTGGAAAATGTTCTGCAAGCTCGGTTGCGGGCGGTTGCCGTCCGGGACCGAGAAGCAGAAGCCCATTGCGGCGCCGGGAGTGTGGTATGGGTCCTGGCCGAGAATGACGACTTTCACGTCATCGAACGGCGTCAAATCAAATGCGCGGAAGATGTTGCGGCCGGCGGGAAAGCATTGGCGTTCGGCGTACTCGGTGCGGACGAAGCTGGTCAGCGCTTGCCAGTAGGGCTGCGTGAATTCCTCTTCCAGTTGTGCCTTCCAGGTGGGTTCAATGCGGACTGTCATACCGGAATCTTATCATTCCGCAGGAAGCCTATACTGGGCCGCATGAAAGCCCATCCCACGCTGTTCACCCATGCCGTGACCGCCCCGCCGCTGCATTTCCGGCGCACGGCGAAGTTCGGCGAGGCCTTTGAGGCCATCGCGCGGAATTGCCTGGCGCAGGTGCGCGGCAACCTGCCCGGCGTGCAGGCAGGCGACGTGGAGAGCCTGCACCAGATGCGGGTGGGCGTGCGGCGCCTGCGCGCGCTGCTGTCGGCGGTGCAGCCGTGGGATGCCATGCCGGAGGACACTGCCGACAAGCTGCGCTGGCTGGGACAGGAGCTGGGCCAGGTACGCAACTGGGATGTCTTCCTCGAGACGACCTTGCCGGGCCTGGGCGGTGCTTCGCAACCGGTCGATGCGATGGCGCGTGAGCTGGCCAGGCAACAGCACGTCCATCTGCGCGAAGTGCTGCAAGGGCCGCGCTGCCGGGCCTTGATGGAGGAACTGGCGCTGTGGAGCCTGGAACGGCTGTGGCGCGATCCTGCGCGCATCCAGCCTTGGGACAAGGATGCGCGCAAGGTGGCGCGTGCTTTGCTGCGGCAAGCCCGCGAGCGGGTCGGCAAACGGGTGCGGCAGCTGGACGCGTCGCGCCCGGGCAGCCTGCACCGGCTGCGCATTGCGGTGAAGAAGGAGCGCTACTTGCGTGAATTCTTCGGGGATGGCCGCCGCCTGCCGGTGCTATCCGATGCGCAGGAAAAGCTGGGCAGCTTGAACGATGGCCGCGTCGCCCGCGACCTGCTGCGTACCTTGCAGGACCGGCTGCCGGCGCACGCGGCGGAGCTGTCTTTCCTGGAAGGTTTGCTGGCAGGGCGCCTGGAAAACGCCTTGCCGGATGCCTGCCGCTTCGCGCGGCGCAAGCTTTAGTCGTCGAGGCCCTTGCCGGCCAGGATCTGCGGCATGCATTTTTCTACGCGGGACACGCGTGTCTTCGACTGCTTGGCCGAGGAGAAGTGCAGCAGGTAGCCGCGCTGGCGGCCTGGCGTCAGGGCGTAGAAGGCTTCCGCCAGGTCGGGATGTTCGTCCAGCTTCTGCAGGAACTCATCGGCCATAGGGAAGTCGCTGGTTTCCTTGAAGTCGATTTTGGCGCCGGACTTTTCGACCCGGATGGCTTCCTCGACATAAGCCTTGATGGTCTTCGCCTGCTTCTTGATTTCCGCAAGGCTGGTAAAGCGCAGCTGGCGCGCGGCCTGCACGTTTTCCGTCTGCTGTACAAGGATACCTTCAGGGTCCTGCATCAGGGCACCCTTGAAGAACAGCAGCGCGCAGTATTCCTTGAAGCCGTGGATCAGGACGATGTTCTGGTCGTTGTACGTGAAGCACGCGCACCCCCATTTCTTCTCCTCGGTCAGGTGCGTGGAGAGGACGATTTTCTTGAGTGCCTCAAACTCTTCGTGCCACTTATGTTCAGCCATCTACGCCTCCATCATTTTTTGTTGACGTAATACTACTGCAGATTCGCTCCCCAAGCCTGACGCATGTCAACACTCCCCTGGCGCCCCTGCCGGAGAATCGAACTGCTACATGAGGCGAGCGATAACGCTGACGCATACGCGGTGATCGAATAGGAACTATATGATGAACTATCCCTCCAGCTTCTTCGTTGCAACGGTCTTCCTATTTTCGTCCATGCCGGGCGGAGAGCGATTCGAAGCTGGTTTGTCCTGAGCAGATCTCAACGTCCTCACTCGCAATCAACAATGTCGGTGCGGGCTGGCAGCCGTATGTCGCTTCGCCGCTCTACTTGCATTCGGTGGCGCCCACTGACGGGCCGCCCGAGCGGCTTGGCCAGCTTATGGGCCGGCAGGTAAGGACCGGCAAAAACGGCTGGACTGACGTGTATGATCTGCGCGGTCCTTTCCCCGAGGGGAAGTGGCTGCAGTGCAGCTACGGCATGTTGAATGAAGTCGTGCTTTCGAAACGGCTGGATGACCGCATCACGGCTTGCACGGTCAAGGGGAAGAAGGGGGCTAAAGCGGGGCAGAACGTGTTCAGCGTCGAATGCCGCTGAACACGTTCGAAGGGAGGATTACGCTTGCTCGAGGACGTTGTGCGCCTGGACGTCGGCGTGGTAGGAGGAACGCACCATGGCGCCGACTGCGGCGTGGGCGAAGCCCATCTTGTACGCTTCTTCTTCGAACATCTTGAACACGTCCGGGTGCACGTAGCGGCGCACCGGCAGGTGGCTGTTGGACGGCGCCAGGTACTGGCCGATGGTCAGCATGTCGATGTCGTGCGCACGCATGTCGCGCATCACTTCCAGGATCTCTTCGTCGGTCTCGCCCAGGCCGACCATCAGGCCGGACTTGGTCTTGACGTGCGGGTAGCGTGCCTTGAAGTCTTTCAGCAGCTTCAGCGAGTGCAGGTAGTCCGCGCCGGGACGGGCTTCCTTGTACAGGCGCGGCACGGTTTCCAGGTTGTGGTTCATCACGTCCGGCAGGCCGTCGGCGAAAATGTCCAGCGCCTTTTCCAGGCGGCCGCGGAAGTCGGGCACCAGCACTTCGACCTGGGTCTTGGGCGACAGGTCGCGGGTCTTGGTGATGCACTCGACGAAGTGGGCGGCGCCGCCGTCGCGCAGGTCGTCGCGGTCCACCGAGGTAATCACCACGTAGGACAGGCGCAGCTTGGCGATGGTGTTGGCCAGGTTTTGCGGTTCGTTCACGTCCAGCGGATCCGGACGACCGTGGCCCACGTCGCAGAACGGGCAGCGGCGAGTGCACTTGTCACCCATGATCATGAAGGTAGCAGTCCCCTTGCCGAAGCATTCGCCGATATTCGGGCAGCTCGCTTCTTCGCACACGGTCACCAGCTTGTTCTCGCGCAGGATGTCCTTGATCTCGTAGAAGCGGGAAGAGGCCGATGCCGCCTTCACGCGGATCCATTCCGGCTTCTTCAGGCGCTCGGCCTGCTCGATCGGGATGATCTTGATCGGGATGCGGGAAGTCTTGTCGGCGCCTTTTTGCTTGTCGCTTGGGTTGTAGGTCATGGCTGCTTGCTTTCAGGTTAATTCAGGTTCGGCCACCTGCAGCTGGCGAACCAGCTCGTCGGCCAGTGCCTGCTGGACATCGGCCAGCGGGACATCCACGCCCATCGACCGCATGTCGATGGTTTCCAGGCCTGCGTAACCGCAGGGATTGATCCAGGTGAAGGGGGCCAGGTCCATGCCCACGTTCAGCGATACGCCGTGGTAGGTGCAGCCGTTGCCGCGCACCTTCAGGCCGAGGGCGGCGATCTTGGCGCCTTTCTTCGGGCCGTTGGCGATGTAGATGCCGGGCGCACCTTCGATGCGCTCGCCGGCGAGATTATACGCGGCCAGCACGTTGATGATCGCTTCTTCGATCTTGTTGACGAATTGGCGGGCATACAGCTTGCCGCCCTTCTTGTTGCGGCGCAGGTCCATCATCAGGTAGATCACGACCTGGCCGGGACCGTGGTAGGTCACCTCGCCGCCGCGGTCGGTCTGCACCACGGGAATGTTGGCCGCGCCGGCCAGCAGGTGGCCGCGGTCGGCGCCCAGGCCCAGCGTATAGACGGGCGGATGCTCGACGATCCACAGTTCGTCGGGCGTGTCTTCCTCGCGCGCGTCGGTGAAGGCGCGCATGGCGGCAAACGTTGGCTCGTAGTCGGCTTGGCCGAGATGGCGGATGACCGCCGGCTGGATAGGCATAGGGCTTCAGGTCGGGAAAAGCCCCGCCATTATACCGGCCCAGCCCTTTCGCTGCTTAATGGCTAAGCAGTTTTATGCCGATTTCCTTAAGCTGGCATCAGGTTGATGTTCTTTAACCAATCTTGCAACGATTCGCGCTGCCACTGGTGGGCCACGTAATCCTTGAGCTTTTGGGGCACCGGGTCGCCGTTCATCACCAGGCGGCTCAGCATGATGGCCAGGTCGGTATCGGCGATGCACCAGCGCCCGAACAGGTAGGGGCCGTCGATCACGCGTTCGGCCAGGTGCACCAGCTTATCCGCCGCCGCCTGGGCGGCGGGGGACAGCGGCTGTTCGGCACGGCGGTAGAACACCGTGTAGGTGCTGCGTTCTTCGCGCAGTGCGCCCAGGTCGCTGCGGACCCAGGCCTGGATCTGGCGGGCCACGGCGCGCTTCTGCGGCAGCACGGGGTAGAGGGCGCGATGTTCCGGGGCGGGGAACATCTCTTCCAGGTATTCGGTGATGGCGCTGGACTCGGTCAGCATGAAGTCGTTGTGCACCAGGCAGGGTACGCGGCCAGTCAGGGCCTTGCCGGTATAGGACAGTTCCTTGTTCTTGCCCGCTTCCAGGTCGACAGTCTCCATCTCGAAATCGAGGCCTTTTTCGCGCAGGGCGACGAAGGCGGAAATGGCGTAGGGGCTGGTGAACTGGCTGTCCACATACAGTTTCAGGCTCATGGCGGGGCTCCGGCTTGGTTATATTTATTCACATGGTATGCCTTGCTGAATGCTTGTCAAAACGATATATTTTCATTTGACTTGCTAATTTTCTTCACATGAAGCTACCCAATCTATCCGCCTTGCGCGCCTTCGAGGCTGCGGTCCGCCACGAGAACTTTTCGCGGGCTGCGGCGGAGCTGTGCCTGACGCACGGCGCGATCAGCCACCAGGTGCGCGGGCTGGAAGAAGAACTCGGCGTGCAACTGTTCGTCCGCAATGGGCGGCAGGTGACGGCCACGCCCGAGGCGCGGCGCTATGCGGCGACGGTGGCGCGCTGCATGGCCGAACTGGCGGACGGGGCGGCGGCGCTACGGCCGCAGGAGGGCGTGCAGCGCCTGAGCGTGACCGCCATTCCTTCGTTTGCGGCGCGCTGGCTGGCGCCCCGGCTGGGGCAGTTCATCGAGCAACACCCGACCATCGAGGTGATCCTGCAAGCCAGCGGGGCGCTGCAGGACCTGGTGCGGGAGGGGATCGATGTCGGCATCCGCTTCGGGCGCGGCAAGTATCCGGGGCTGGATGTTGAACGTTTGATCGGCGAGATCTACTATCCGGTAGTGAGTCCACACTATCGCTGTGGACAGCTTCCTGCTTGTCCACAGGACCTGGCGAAGGCGATTTTGCTGCGCTCGAACGAGCCGTGGGCGCCCTGGTTCCGGGCCGCCGGGCTGGACTTGCCGGAGCCTTCCGGCGGCGTGATGTTCGAGGATTTGTCGATGCTGATCCGCTCCGCCGTCGATGGCGACGGCGTGGCGCTGGTGCGCCATATCGTGGCGATGCAGGAAATTGCGACGGGCCAGCTGGTGCGGCTGTTCGATATTGCCACGCCCTGCCCGGATGACTACTACCTGGTCAGTCCGCCCGGCGCCCTGCAGAAACCGCAGGTGCGGGCGTTCCGTGAGTGGCTGAAGGCGGAAATCGCCCGCAGCCAGCTCCTTACAACACCATCTTGACCATCGGGTGGCCGGACAGCGCGCGGTAGATATTGTCCAGCTGCTCGCGGCTGGTGGCGCGTACGGTCACGGTCAGGCTGGTGTAATTGCCCTTCGCGGACGGGCGCGACTCCAGCTTCCCTTCATGGAAAGTAGGGTCGTGCTCGACGACCACTTCAATGATCGTGGCGGCGAAGGCGTCGTGGGTGGCGCCCATCACCTTGATCGGGAAGTCGCTCGGGTACTCAATGAGGGACTCTTCAGGCGAGATGGGTTTCATCATGATTTTTCCAATCGTGTAACAAAAAAAAGACCCGGCGCGGTGCGAGTCGCGCCGGGTTCCATTTTACAACGTTACCTATATGGTCCCTGGGGACCGTATTTCAAGATCAGGCTGCCTCTGGCGCCTTGTTCGACAGGCGCTGCAGGCGTTCCAGGGCGGACTCGGTGCCGCTTGCCGGGTTGGCGACCGATTTGCGGATGGCTTCGATTTCGGCGGCCTGGTCGTAAGGGCGCTGGCCGATGTCGGACACGATCTTCATGCCTTCTGCTTCGTTGGTGATCGCCTGGGCACGCTTGGTCAGGGCGTTCAGGGCGCTGGTGTTACCGCGCATGCCGGACAGGCTGGCCAGTTGGCTCTGGCGCTCGGCACGCACTTGCTGCAGGTCGCGCTGGGCCTTCGCCTGGGCCAGGGCTTGCATCGCTTTCCTGGCGGCGGCGTCGAAGTCGGCCAGCTGCTGCGACAGGGCGTCGACGATCTTCTGCAGTTCCTCCATGTAGGCCTGGGCGTCGGCTTCTTCCTGGATTTCCTGCGGCAGGCGGTGCTTGTTGGCTTCCAGCTCGTCGCAGAACAGGTTGATCGTTGCCTCGGAAATCTGGCCGGCGGCCAGGCGCTCGGCCAGGGTGCCGGTGGCCTTTTCATCGGTTTCGATCAGCTTGCGCAGGCGGACCACGTCGTCGCGCTCCTTGTTGAAGGCGGCGCGGGCCTGGGCCAGCTTTTGCGCGGCGCTGCGCAGGGTGTCGGCCAGGCGGTCGCGGTCGGCCTCGGTCGCCGTTTCCGGGTCAAAACTGGCGATCGCTTCCGACACGCGATCGCCCAGGGCGCCAAAGTGCTTGGAAATCAGTCGTGCAGTCAGGGCCCAGCCATTCGAGTTGCTCATGTTTCGCATCCTTTCAGTGAAGTTCAAATTGCGGCGGTCTTATTGGATGACCAGCCGTTCCTGCTCAACCGGGATCCCCACGACGAAGTCGACGTGTATCCCGCGTTTTCCTGCATCGCCGTTCACGCTCTGGAGGATCTCCGTCGTGACCAGCAGGTATTCCTTGCCGCCATCGGCCAGCCGGCGGGCATAGGGCATGAAGTACAGCTGCTGCTTCAAGCCCTGCATGCCGGTGGCCTCGTCGATGCGGGTTTCGGTGCCCGTGAAGGGCGGCACGAAACCGGCATGCGGGTCGCCCACGTCGCGCTCGAAATCCAGCGCATCTTCGCTGCCGAAAGCACTGTCCAGTGTGGCGCTGTCGACGCCGTACTCTTCGAGCTGGCTGCGCCACAGGCTGAATTGCAGGTCGCCGAGGCCGCTGCCATTGGCGCCGGTGAAGGCGTCCTGGTCTTCCGCCGTGGTGGGGATGAAGCGCACCAGCTGCGTGCAGTACAGGATTTCCTGCACCGCGCCGTGTTCATCCACGTACAACTGGAGGAATTTTTCGCGGTCGTCATCGTCGCCCTTGGCCAGGTAGTAGCGGTACAGGCGGCCCGCCATCGACAGCTTGAACTGGGAAATGGCGAGGATGCGGCTGTCTTCCGCTGCCGGCAGCGCGACCAGTGAACCGTTGGCGCTGGCGCGCAGCAGGGGCGACATCTGCAGGTCCACCACGCTGCCGATGCGTGCTGCCAGCGGCAGGCCGCGGTCTTCCGGTTGCGGTGCGTCACCTTCAACGCCGCGGCGCTTGGCGCCGCTGCGCAGGTAGTCGATGGCGTCTTTCCAGCCCATTTCATTAATTCCTTTCAAACGAGTAGTTCGCGTGCTTTTTCACTTCCTGTGCGGCAGACATCAGTCGGAAGGCTTTCCAGGCCAGCCACACCAGGCCGCCAAGCAGCAGGGCTACCGCGAGCCGGGCCAGGGTGCTCGATTCATGCGCTGCAGGTTTGGCGGCCTGGGGCTGGCCTGCGCTCCCGCTGGTGCTGCCTGTCGTGGCGATGTCGTTGGCGCCGGCCGCGTCTGCCATGGCGCCGGTGTTGCCTGAAGTGTCGGCAGACGGTGCGGGTGCTTGCTGGGCGGCCGGGGCTGGGGCGGGCGCGGCATGGCCGCTGGCAGCGCGGCCGAGCATGAAGCCGCCAATGCCCCACAGCCAGCCGTTGCTGCTGTCGCGGACGATCACCGGGGTGGCAGCGCTGGTGGCGGCGCCGGCAGGCTGGCCGCGCTGGGCGTAGCCGCCGCTGGTGCCATAGCTGCCGCCGCCGCTGCCACCCGCGCCGCCGGGCATCGCCGGGTTCAAGGGCGGCAGCGGGGGCACGGCTGCGCCGGAACGGGCAGCCGTCGACGGCGAGCCGGCGGCGGTGCTGCCGGCATTGCGGTTGTCAAAAGTGCGAATCGCCTGTTCCTGGGCGGCGCGGCGGTCCAGGTCGCGCGACATGGCAGAATCGCGTTGCGGCGTGCGGGCCGCAACGGGCGGCTGCGACTGGCGCTGGCCGAAGCTGCCGAAGGACGGCTGGCGCGGCGTGGCGGCGGGGCGCGATACCGTGCTCCGGCCCGACGAGAAGCCACCGCGGAAGGAGCCGCTCGGGCGGGCATCGGCCGGGTTGGCGGCTACAATTGCCACCACGATTGCCACGACGGCCGCGAAGCGATTGCGCTTGAACATGTCTTTCACCGTTGTCAGGTAGTTAAACTTTGATGAAAATCAGGATATCGTTCAAACAATCCGACCGCATCGGTAAAAAAAGGCCCGCTTCACCATGACGAAGAAATACCTGGACATGAACCAACACGACGCGCTCTACAAAGTGGCGCGTACCTACCCCGGCGGCATCGAGGCGCTGGCCCAGCAAATGGGCATTTCCGCCAACGTACTACGCAACAAGCTGGCCCCGACCATCGCCTCCCACTACCCTTCGTTCGAGGAGGTTTCCACCATCGTCGACCTGTGCCACAAGGCGGGCGTGCATGAGGCGATGCTGCCGCTGCATGCATTGTTGACGCGGCACGGCATGGCGGCGTTCATCGTACCGATTCCGGATGAAGTGAGCACCGACGACCTGTCGCAGACGGTGTGCAAGGTGATGGCCCAGGTGGGCGCGGTGGCGGAGGCGGTATCGACCGCCCTGCTCGACGGCAAGGTGACGGAAGCGGAGGCCGACCTGATCGAGCGCGAATTCCACGGCGCGCTGTCGGCTTTGGGGGAATGGCGCGAGCGGATTCGCCAGCGCGCCAAGATTGGCAAGTGATGGAGGGCGGGGTCTGCCCCAGCGGGTCAGACCCCGATTTTCCGGTTTCCCGGTTTCCGTATCCTAGCGGAAGCGGTCGGCCTGGTTTTCATCCCGGCGGTCCTGGGCGCGTTCGCGACGCTCGTTCCGCTGTTGGGGCTGGGGTTGCGGCTGCGCTTGGGGTTGCGGCTGGGCCTGCACCGGCGGCGGGGCCTGGCGCTGCACTTGCTGCGGCATCTCGCGGCGGCCACGCTCTTCGCGGTTCTCGCGTGGCTCGAGGCGCGGTTCGGGACGCGGCTCCGGGCGCTGCTCGGCGCGCTGCTCCATACGCGGCTGTTCATGGCGTGGCGGCTCGAAGCGTTGCGGCTGCTCCATGCGTTGCGGCTGCTGCGGCGGCGCCGCTTGCAGTTGCGGCTGCGGCTGCGGCGCGGTGGTGATGACCGAGCGGCGCTGCTCGTTGCGCATGTTCTGGCCGCGCCAGATGTCGCGCTCGTCGTTGTCGGTGCGGATCGCGTTGGAACGCTGCTGCGGCTGCTGCTGCACTGGCGGCACGGCTTGTAACTGCTGCGGCTGGCGCGGCTGCTCCTGGCGCTCTTCGCGCACCTGGCGGTCCGGGCCGCGCAACTCAGGGCCACGCATTTCGGGACCGCGCTGCTCGGGACCGCGCTCGACGCGGCGGTCGATGCCGCGATTGCCGCGGTCTTCACGGTCGCTGCGGCTGTCGCGCTCCTGGCGCCATTCCGGACGCTGCGGACGCACCTGGCCGGCAGTCAGCTGCGGCGGCGTTACCATCGCCGGCACATTGCGCACTTCCTGCGGCGTCACGCGTGCCACGTTGGTGACGGAAATACGGCGGCCCTGGTCGAACTGCTCGCGCGGCAGGGCGGTCACCCCTTCACGGCGGCCGTCATTGTGGCGGTCCTGGTAGCGCTCATGCCAGCGCTCGTTGCTGCGGTGGTTCCATATCAGGCGGCGCTCATAGTCGGCCGATACGCGGTAGCCCGGCACATAGCGGTCGCGCGGGGTCAGCGGGTACCAGCCGACTGCCGGACCCGAGCGGCCGGTGCCGAAGCTCACGCTCCAGTTATTGCCGCCCACCCAGCCCACCAGGGCCGGCGACCACACCGGGCGGCCATAGTAGCGGCCCGGCGCCCAGCACCAGCGGCCGCTCACCACGACCCAGCGGCCATAGTGGAAGGGGGCGTAACCCCAAGGCGAATTGTCGACCCAGGTCCAGCCCCAGGGCGAGATCCAGACCCAGCGGCCGTCGCGGTAAGGCGCCCAGCCGACCGGCACGGCGCGCGGGAACCAGACGGTGCCGTATTCGCGGTCGTCCACCCAGTTGCCGTAATAGTCGAGGTCTTCGTAGCCGGTCATGTCGGCCGGCACGTAGCGCGAGGCGACCAGGCCTTCTTCGCGGCGGTCGCGGGTGGTGACCCAGTCGTCGAAGCGGTCGCGCACGGCCAGGGCAGTGAACACTTCGTCGCCGCGCACTTCAACGCGCTTGCCGGCGCGGGCCGTCAGCATGGTGCCGGCGCCCTCGACGCGGGCGCTGCCGCCGAAGACGTTGACCACCGTGGTTTCGGGCGCGCGTTCGGTATCGACGCGGAAACTGCCCGGCTCGGCCAGCGTGACCCGCGCTTGCGGGGTGGTCAGTTCGAATTCATTCAGCATGGACGGGTCGCGCACGCGCACGCTGGCGGTGCCGTAGTTCAGGCGCAGGCGCAGGCGTTCGTCGTCCAGCTGTTCGACCTCGATGTCGGAATCGCCGTCCAGGCGAACGGCGGTGGAGCCGACGCGGAATTCCGCGCGGGCGCCGGGGGCGGTGGTCAGGTGGTTTTCCGTGGTGACCGGCCAGTTCATCAGGTTGCCGGATTCTTCTTCGCCGTTGACAAGCATGGTCACGCGGCCTTCCGTCACCGTGACGCGGCCCACCCGGGCGGGCGGATCGGCCATGGCGACCGAGGTCACGGCAACCAGCGCTGCCAGCATCAGGAACTGCACGATCTTGCGGCTCATTTCTCTCTCCAAGGGTGTTTTAACGGCGTGTTTGTTTTCATATAAAGCCAAAAACGGCAGGGGGAGGACGCAAGTTACAAATAATTTCAAATCGAAATGGGGGTGAAGCGCTGGACCTGTTTGCCATCGACTTCGATGATTTCAAAGAACACGTCGCGCGGGCGGCACCAGATGCTGCCGTTGGCGGCCTTGTACACGATCATGGTGCTGAGGTCGGATTCCAGCGTGGCTTCGCACACCAGCTCGTAGATGCCGCCCTTGTAGTGCCGGAACCGGGTCGTCATGCCTGCGCCGCTGCCCGCTTGACGAAGAACAGGGCCCCGCCAATCATCATGAGAAGGCCGCCAAATACGCGATTTTGCGCCTTGATCGCAGCAGATTCACGGAAGAAGCGCTGCATCGACGAGGCCAGGAAGGCGTAGCTGTGCATCACCACCAAGTCGATCACGCACATGGTCGCGGCCAGGATGCCCAGTTGCGGCAGCAGCGGGGCATGCTGGTTGATGAACTGCGGCAGCACGGCCACCATGAAGATGATGCCCTTGGGGTTGGTCGAATTGGTCAGGAAGCCGATCATCACGCGCTTGCGGAAGGTTGGCAGGGCCTGGCGGGCGGCGTGCACGCCCTCCCCGGCGGCGACTTTGGCACGCCATTGGCTCAAACCCAGCCAGATCAGGTACAGCGCGCCGACGGTCTTCACCACGCTGAAGGCGAATTCGGAGGCGATCAGCAGCGAACCGACGCCCGCGCCGGCAATCGCCAGCACCAGCAGCAAGCCCAGTTGCAGGCCGAGGATGGTGGCGGTGGTGCGCTTCACGCCATAGGACAGGCCATGCGACATCGACAACACGGCGCCCGAACCGGGCGACACGGCGATGATGCAGGCTGCGATGACAAAGGTGATCCAGGTGGTGAAAGTCATGACCGATTACCGACGATTTAAAAGGCCATTGTAGCGTCGAAGCCGCCCGATCGCTGCGGTGGCATGTTAGATTGTCGTTCCTGAAATTTTTCCTTTGGAGTGAAACGAATGGCCGGTTCCAGCCTGCTTGCACTGATCGACGATATTGCCACCATCCTGGACGATGTGGCTGCCATGAGCAAAGTGGCGGCCAAGAAGACCGCGGGCGTGCTGGGGGACGACCTGGCGCTCAACGCGCAGCAGGTGGCGGGCGTGCAGGCCGACCGTGAACTGCCGGTGGTGTGGGCGGTGGCGCGCGGTTCGATGGTGAACAAGGCAATCCTGGTGCCGGCGGCGCTGGCGATCAGCGCGTTCGCGCCCTGGGCCATCACGCCGCTGCTGATGCTGGGCGGCGCCTACCTGTGCTTCGAAGGTTTCGAGAAGATCGCCCACAAGCTGCTGCACTCGCCGGCGGAGGATGAACAGCACCACCAGGAGCTGCTGGAAGCGAACCAGAATGTTGACCTTGTGGCAATGGAAAAGGAGAAGGTCAAGGGTGCGGTGCGCACCGACTTCATCCTGTCGGCGGAAATCATCGTGATCGCGCTGGGCACGGTGGCCGACGCCACCTTCCTGCAGCAGGTGACGGTACTGATCGGCATTGCGATCGTGATGACGATCGGCGTCTACGGCCTGGTGGGTGCCATCGTGAAGATGGACGATGCCGGTCTTTACCTCAGCCGGCGCGCAGGCGCCGGGGTGCAGGCCGTTGGCCGCTTCCTGCTGAATGCGGCGCCCAAGCTGATGAAATTCCTGTCGGTGGCGGGCACGGTAGCCATGTTCATGGTCGGCGGCGGCATCCTGACCCATGGCATTCCGGGCGCGCACGAGGTGATCCACCACGCGGCCGAAGCGGCCGGCTCGGTGGGCGGCATCGGCCCCATGCTGGCTGCCGTCACCCCGACCACCCTGGACGCCGTTGCCGGCGTGGTCGCCGGCGCCATCGTGCTGGCCGTCGTGACCGCCGGCGGCAAGCTGTTGGGCACCCTCAAACGCTGACTTGCCCGGGCCGGGGCCAACCCGGCCGGATTTGATCTACATCATTAAAAAATCGCGCCCAAGTCCCTAGACTGTTCCCTGTGATCTTGCGTTATGGCAAGAAGTTCAACAGGGAGCGCGAGATGCGTCAGAATTTACCGGTAACCGACCAGGAAGTAGAGATCGACGAAGACCAGGCCATCGTCTCCAAGACCGACCTGGACGGCAATATCGTCTATGTCAATCCCTACTTCGAACACATCAGTGGCTTCAGCGCGGAAGAGCTGATTGGCCAGCCCCAGAACATCATCCGCCACCCGGACATGCCCGTGGAAGCATTCGCCGACCTGTGGCAGACCATCCGCGCCGGCATCCCGTGGACCGGCCTGGTGAAGAACCGCTGCAAGAATGGCGACTTTTACTGGGTCAAGGCGAACATTACCCCGATCAAGGAAAATGGCCGCACCATCGGCTACATGTCGGTGCGCACCAAGCCCGAGCGCGGCCAGGTCGCGGCTGCGGCCGAGGCTTACCGCAAGGTCGCCGCCGGCGCGAAAAATATCCGCATCAGGAACGGCCAGATCGTGCACCTTGGCCTGTCCAACGTGGTGGCACGCCTGAGCCACGTGTCGCTGGCCATGCGCATCTGGCTGGCCACCAGCGTGGTCAACGTGCTGCAGATCGTGGTGTGCCTGGCGGCGCTGTTTGCCGACGGCACCAGCGACGTGACCCGCTGGGGCATCTTCGGCGCCACCGCGCTCGGCTTCCTGATCAACGTATTCCTGTGGTACACGCTGCGCATCGGCATGCTGCAGCCGCTGGGCCGGGCATTGGAAGGCGCGCGCCTGATCGCGGCCGGCGACCTGACCGGCTCCTTCGACACCGACAGCACCGACGAAGTCGGCCAGCTGCTGCGCGCCCTGCAGCAGATGAACAACAACCTGATCGCCACCATCCGCGATGTGCACACCAATATCGACGCGATGGCCGTGGCCACCAAGCAGATTGCGGCCGGCAACGCCGACCTGGCCGGGCGCACCGAGTCGCAAGCGGCCAGCCTGGAGAAGACTGCATCGAGCATCGAGGAATTTTCTTCGACCGTGAAAGCCAACGCCGACAATTCGATCGAGGCCAACGGCCTGGCCGTGAATGCTTCCGACGTGGCAGTGCAAGGCGGCGAGATCGTGTCGGAAGTGATCGCGACGATGGACGAAATCAACGCTTCGTCCCGGCGCGTGGTCGACATCATCGGCCTGATCGAAGGTATCGCGTTCCAGACCAATATCCTGGCGCTGAATGCCGCCGTCGAGGCTGCGCGCGCCGGCGAGCAGGGCCGCGGCTTTGCCGTGGTGGCGGGCGAGGTGCGCAGCCTGGCGCAGCGTTCGTCGGCCGCCGCCAAGGACATCAAGCAGCTGATCGAAGTCTCGGTCGGCAAGGTCAGCGCCGGCATGGAGCGCGCCCAGCGCGCCGGCGCCACCATGGAGCAGGTGGTGCACTCGGTCAAACAGGTCACCACCATCATGCATGAAATCTCCACCGCTTCCCGCGAACAGAGCATTGGCGTGGACCAGGTCAACCAGGCCATCAATCATATGGACCAGGTGACGCAGCAGAATGCCGCCCTGGTCCAGGAAGCCGCCGCTGCGGCGGCAAGCCTGGCCGACGAGGCGGGCCACCTGCGCGATGCCTTCAGCCTGTTCAAGTTCGAACGCTCCCGCCATGCGCGCCTGGCGGCTGTCAAACCGGTACGCGGCGCGCAGCGAACCCGCCTGGCGACCAAACGCCTGGCAGCCTGACCCGAATGAAAGACACCATGAACACTATCGTAGAACCATCCGTCCAGTTCGATGCAGAGCTGATCCGCCGCATGAGTACCTCGGGGCCACGCTATACCTCGTACCCGACGGCCGACCGCTTCAAGCCTGACTTCGGCTACTCGAACTTCCTGGAGGCACAAGCCAACCTGCGCATGCGCGGCGCCCGCGCACCGCTGTCGCTGTATGTGCATATCCCGTTCTGCAATGTGGTGTGCTACTACTGCGCGTGCAACAAGGTGGTCACCAAGGACCGCAGCAAGGCCGTCACCTACCTCGGCTACCTGAAGCAGGAAATCGATATGCAGGGCAAGCTGTTTGCCGGCATGAACCGGGTCGAGCAGCTGCACTTCGGCGGCGGTACCCCGACCTACCTGAGCGACGAGCAGATGGGCGAACTGCTGGCCCACCTGCGCAAGCACTTCGAATTCGCGCCGGACGAGGAAGGCGAGTACTCGATCGAGATCGATCCGCGCACCGTCGATGCGGCGCGCATCCACACCCTGCGCCAGCAAGGCTTCAACCGCGTCAGCATGGGCGTGCAGGACTTCGATCCCGACGTGCAGAAGGCGGTCAACCGCATCCAGCCGGCCGAGGAAACCCTGGCCGTGATCCAGGCGGCGCGCGATGCCGGCTTCCGCTCCATCAGCGTGGACCTGATCTACGGCTTGCCGAAGCAGAACCTGACCACCATGCAGGCCACGATGGACAAGGTGATCGAGGCCAATCCCGACCGCATCGCGCTGTACAACTACGCCCACATGCCGCACCTGTTCAAGCCGCAGCGCCGCATTGCCGATGACGAACTGCCATCGCCGGCCATGAAGCTCGACATGCTGGCCCTGTGCATCAGGCGCCTGACCGAGGCCGGCTACGTCTACATCGGCATGGACCATTTCGCCAAGCCGAACGACGACCTGGCCGTGGCGCAGCGCCAGGGCCGCCTGCACCGCAATTTCCAGGGCTATTCGACCCATGCCGAAACCGACCTGGTAGCGCTGGGCGTGTCGGCCATCAGCTCGGTGAACGGCACCTACAGCCAGAATGAAAAGACGCTCGATGAATACTATGCCCGCCTGGACCAGGGCCGCCTGCCCATCGCGCGCGGCTATGCCATGGACAGCGACGACCTGCTGCGCCGCATGGTGATCCAGATGTTGATGTGCAATTTCGAGCTGTCGATTTCGGCGCTGGAAGTGGGCTCCCCATTCCGCTTCAAGCAGTACTTCGCGAAAGAGATTGAAAAGCTGCGTGAATTCGAACGCGACGGCTTGCTGGCCATTGAGGATGACTGGATCTCCGTCACGCCGAAGGGCCGCCTGCTGATCCGCAATATCTGCATGGTGTTCGACCGCCACCTGGCCGCCGACCGCGCCACGGGCACGGCGCCGGGGCAGGTGCACCCGCTGCGCTTCTCGCGCACCATCTGAGGCTTCGATGAACCTGCTGCCCATCCTGCTTGCCGGCCTCGCCGGCAGCGTGCATTGCGCCGGCATGTGCGGCGGCATCGTCAGCGCGTTCAGCGT
>CBHWEO010000041.1:0-27432 GCA_966112955.1 uncultured Duganella sp.
TGTCGAAGCGGCGCTGGGCGCGCTCCTCCATCGCCTTGTTGGCCGCCAGCAGGCGCGCTTCCAGGCGCACCGTCGAAAACTTCCTGCGCGCTTCCTCCTCATGGGCGGCACGCAGCTTGCGCTCGTAAGCGCGGTAGGCTGCGGGCATGCGCAGCTTGCGATACCACTGACGGATCCGATTCCACATAGGCAGGAATATAGCTTAGGCGGCGGCGCGTGTCATGTCTGCCACGGCCGGCGCCAGCAGGGACGCGACCGCGATGGCATTGCTGCTGTGCGGGACCGTGTCGCAGCTGGCCGTGCGGGCCACACCGGCCGCCATTAACTCCGCGAACGCGCTGCCGGCGAACAGCGGGTGCACCGCGACGCAGACCGGGGCCGGCAAGCCGGCCTTGCGCACGTGCCCGACGGCGGCGATCATGGTGCGCGCGGTCGATGCAATATCGTCAACGATAACGGGTGTGTGGTGCAGCCAGCGTTCGGTGTCGGGCACCGACACCTCCACGTCGTGGTCGCCGCGGCGCACTTTCTCCAGCACGATGCAGGGGCAGTTGGCGCCGCGCGCCACTTCGGCCGCCCATTGCTCGCTCTCGGAATCCGGCCCGATCACCAGCGGCTGCGGCACGTTGGCGGCGATCCATTGCGAGATGGCCGGCGCGGCGCGCACCACGCGGGTGGGGATGGTATAGATTTCAGCCAGGTCGTGGTGGCGGTGCAGGTGGGGATCGATGGTCACCATCCAGTGGAAGACGCCGGACACCAGCCGCGCAAAGTGGGCGGACGTGATGCCCTCGCCCGGGTTGAAAATGGCGTCCTGCCGCATATAGGACAGGTAAGGCGCCACCAGTCCCACGCTGGCCGCGCCCAGTTCGCGCGCGATGCCGGCGGCGAAGTACATGGGCATGAAACGGTCGTCCGGCCGGTCCAGGGTGCAGACCAGCACCACCTGGCGCCCGTTGACCTCGGAGTGATAGCGGACGTAGGACTCGCCGTCCGGGAAGCGCCGCACCTGCAAACTGCCCTGCTCCCATCCCAACAAGCCGGCCAGCTGCGCTGTCATGGCTTCATTTCCGGGCAAGGCGAACAGGATAGGCTTCATCACGGGCTCCCTTCAAGACGAAAGCCACATTCTACCCTGCCGGGATCCGCCTCAACCAGCCTTGCGCTGCAGCTCCCCAGCCTCCTCCGAGGGACGCGCCTCTTCGTGGTGGAACGGCGCGTACCAGGTGACGATGAAGGACGGCACGGTCGCCACCATCACCAACCAGAAGTAATTGACGTAGCCCAGGGCTTCCTGCAGGTGGCCGCTGACCATGCCGGTCAACATGGCGCAGGTTCCCATCAGGCCGGTGCCGAAGGCGTAGTGGGTGGTGGTGTACTTGCCGGGCGCCAGTTGCTGCATCAGGTAGATCATGAAGCCCACCGAGCCGAAGCCGAAAGAGAACTTCTCGATCACCACGCCGGCGCCGATCACCCACAAGTTGGACGGCTGGTAGATTGCCATCAGCAGGAAGGTGGCGATCGGGATGTTCAGCACGCAGCACAGCGTGAACAGCACCGGCTTCAGGCCGCGCCTGGCCACGTACCAGCCGCCGATCAGGGAACCGGCCAGCACGGCCAGCAGGCCGTAGGTGCCGTAAATGATGCCGAGCAGTTCGTTCGACATGCCCAGGCCGCCCTTCTCGACCGGGTCGACCATGAAGAAGGGGCCGATCTTTTCCAGCAGGCCGATCGACACACGGTACAGCAGCGCGAACGCCACCATGGTCCAGACGCCGCGCTTCTCAAAGAAGGTCTTGAACGCATCGCGCAGGATGAAGGCGGCCTGGCCCAGGCTTTCCGGCGTGTCGGCGGCGCGCGCGCCTTCCGGCATCACGCGCCAGTGCCAGGCGGTGATCAGCAGCAGCATGACCGCGACGGCGAGGAAGACGATGCGCCAGGCGCCCAGCCAATCCATGCCGTAATCGTTGTGCAGCAGCCCACTCAGGTAGACCAGCACGCCCGATGCGACCACCGGGCCGATATTCCAGCTCAGGCTCTGCACGCCGCAATACAGCGACTGGTTGCGCGAACTGAGGGACGTGACGTAGACGCCGTCGCTGGCAATGTCCATCGTGGCGCCGATGAAGGACATGATCCAGAACAGCCCCATCATCAGGGCCATCGAGCCCGGCATGCCCATCGCCAGCGCCACGGCGCCAAAGCCGAGGCCCAGCAGCAGCTGGGTGACCAGCACGAAGAACTTCTTGGTGCGGTACATTTCCACCACCGGCGCGAACAGCGGCTTGATGGTGTAGGCCAGGATCAGCATGCTCGAATACTGGGCGGCGCGGCCATTGTCCATGCCCAGGTTCTTGAACATGATGGACGTGACGCTGGTGAGCATCATGTAGCCCATCGCCATGGCGAAGTAGCCGGTGGGGACCCACTGCAGCGGCGAGCGGTTCATGCGCGTTGTGCCTTGATGAAATCGCGGTACCAGTACGCGCTATCCTTCAGCGTGCGTTTCTGGGTCGCGTAATCGACGTGGACGATGCCGAAGCGCTTGGCGTAGCCGGAATCCCATTCGAAGTTGTCCAGCAGGCTCCACATGAAGTAGCCGCGCACGTCCACGCCCTGCTCCATGGCCCTGGCCATGGCATCGAAGTGGCGGCTGATGAAGGAAATGCGCTCTTCATCGTGCTGCGGCGTGCTGCTGGCCATGCCGTTTTCCGTGATGTAGATCGGCGGCAGCTCGTATTCACCCTTGAGCTTGAGCAGCAGTTCGGTCAAGCCTTGCGGGTAGATTTCCCAGCCCATGTCGGTGCGGCCGTTTTCCAGCGGCGGTGTACGCGGCGGGTTCTCGGCGCTGCAATAGGCGCGGAAGTAGTAATTCACGCCGAGGAAATCGATCGGCTGGTGGATGACGGCCATGTCGCCCGGTTCCACGTGCGGCGCATTGGCGCCGTGGCCGCGCAGCGCGCGCTCCGGATAGCGGCCTTTGAAAATCGGATCCATGAACCATTGTACCGAACGCGCGTACTCCCACTCGGCCAGCGCGTGGTCCTCCGCGCTGTCGGTGGCCGGGTCGGCGGTCCACTGGTTGAGCACAATGCCCAGCTTTGCGCTGGCGCCCACGGCACGCATGGCGCTCATGGCCAGGCCGTGCGACAGCAGCAGGTGGTGCGACACCTGCACCGCAGCCTTGGCGTCGCGCACGCCGGGCGCGAACTGGCCGTTGCCGTAGCCCAGGTTGGCGGTGCACCATGGCTCGTTATGGGTGGCGATGCTGGCGACGCGATTGCCGAAGCGGCGCGCCACTTCGGCGGCGTAGGCGGCGAAATGCTGGCAGGTGGCGCGATTGAGCCAGCCGCCCTCTTCCTGCAAGGCCTGCGGCAAGTCCCAGTGGTACAGGGTCACGTAAGCCTGCTTGCCCTTGGCTTCCAGCGCATCGAGCAGGCGCTCATAGAAGGCGAAGCCGGCCTCGTTCCAGGCGCCCTTGCCGTCCGGCTGCACGCGCGCCCAGGCGATGGAAAAGCGGTAGGCATCGACGCCGAGCGAATCGATGATGCCGACGTCCTCCAGGTAGCGGTGGTAGTGGTCGCAGGCGACGCTGCCGTCGCTGCCATCCTTGATCTTGCCGGGCGTGTTGCAGAAAACGTCCCAGATGGAGAGGCCCTTGCCGTCTTCCTGGTTGGCCCCCTCGATCTGGAAGGCGCTGGTCGCTACGCCCCAGAGAAAATCGGATGGCAGTCTTTGATCTTTCATGAAAACGATTTCCCAGTTCTTGAAAACGTTTTCATGCTACATTTTCGAGGTCAAAAGTCAACATATATTTGGCTTCATGTGAAAAATTGTTAGCGCAACCGGCACAAAATATACTGATCAGGCATAACGGCACAGTTCTATAATTGTCCGACTTGAAATGCATTTCACCACGAGAACCCCTTGAACGACCAAGCCATTGCCGCCACGCCCGCCACGCTGACCGACGTTGCCCGCCGCGCGGGCGTTTCCCCCGCCACCGTTTCCCGCATCCTCAACGGTACCGCCAGGGTGGCCGACGAGAAGCGGCAGGCCGTGCTGGCCGCCATCAAGGACCTGAATTTCGCTCCCAACCTGATGGCCCAAAGCCTGAAGCATGGGCGCTCGATGACCATCGGGATCGTGGTGCAGGATATCGCCTCCCCCTTCTTCGACGAAATCCTGCACGGGGTGGACGATGGTTTGAAGGGCACCGGCTACGCCTCGGTCATCGTCAGCGGGCACTGGAACGCCGATGAAGAAGCGCAGCGCATCCGCCTGCTGCTGGCGCGCAAAGTCGACGGCATCGTGCTGCTGACCGGGCGCATGACCGATGAAACCGTGCTGGGCTTCGCTGCGCAACGCCCGATCGTCTCGCTGGGCCGCGTGCTGCGCACCAAGCGCGCCATCGGCTTCACGCTCGATAATGAATATGGCGCCTGGCTGGCAGTGCGCCACCTGATCGAACTGGGCCACCGTCGCATCGCCCACCTGGCCGGCCCGGCCGACCACCGCGACTCCGTGGAACGCCTGGCCGGCTACAAGCGCGCCCTGAAGGAAGCCGACATTCCCTTCGATCCCGCGCTGGTGGTGGAAGCCGACCTGCAGGAAGCCGGCGGCCTGGTGGCCATGGACCGCCTGTTCGACAGCCGGCAGCCGTTCAGCGCGATTTTCGCGGTCAACGACCAGACTGCATATGGCGCGCGCCTGTTCCTGTACCGCAAAGGCATCCGCGTGCCGGACGATATTTCGCTGGTCGGCTTCGACGACCTGCCCGGCTCTTCCTACACCACGCCGCCGCTGACCACCATCCGCCAGCCGCTGTACGTGATCGGCCAGACCGCCGTGCAGTCGATGCTGGGCCTGATCAACGGCGAGGAAGTGGAAGGCACGATCCCTCCGGTGGAACTGGTGGTGCGCGAAACCACACGGCGCGCCCGCTGATCAGCGCCGCGCTGCCGGGCGTACCACGTCCCCGCTATCGACCTGGCCCTGTTTGACCTTGAGCCAGCCCTTGCTGCCCAGGCGCTCGAAGTTGTTGAACGGAGACGGCAGCCCTTCCGCCTCGAAGCCGACGCCGCTTTTCAAGTCGTAATGCAGGTGCACCAGGGACGCGTCGCCTGAAAAGCCCATTTCGCCGACCTGCTGGCCGGCCTTCACGGCATCGCCCACCTTGACCTTCACGCTGCCCTGTTTCAAGTGGGCCAGCATGCTGACCTCTCCGTTGCCGTGGTCGATCTCCACGTAATTGCCCCACATGAGGCTTGGGTTGGCGATCAGTTCATCCTTGCTGAACGCTGGCCGCTGGCCGAAGCCCTTGTCGGGCATGCTGCCAACGGCGCGCACTACCTTGCCCGCCGCCGGGGCCACGACTGGCTTGCCCCAGCCGTACCAGTCTTCGTTGCGCAAGCCTTCGCCCTGGTACATGCGGCCCAGGTCGTCCGTCACGACGAAGTCGTAGCTATAGCGCATGAAGTTGCGCGTCCAGCGCAGCGACTGCGGCATGGGGTCAAGCAACGCGAGGCGGCGGTGGTGGCCGTAGAAGTCGTGGCCGTCGTGCACCAGCACCGGTCCGGCGACCGGCAGATGCAGCTGCACTTTGGGTTTGTAGAGGGTCGGCCTGACCGGGATTTCGACGGTGTACTTGGTGTCGTGATTGACGTCGAACTTGAAGTTGAAGCGCAGGCGCGACAAGTCCAGCTCTTGCGGGAAGGCGTAGAGCGGGTTGAAGACCAGCTCCGACTTCCCTGCCTCGACCACGCGGTTTGGCACCACCTGCACGCTGCCGCCATTGCCGCCTACGCGGTATTGCGCCAGCAGCTTGTCGCCCTCGCCCAGCACCGAGACCTCGATTTCACTGAGCTCGATGGTGTCCTTGCTTTCATTCTTGACAAGGAAGTCAATGTTCAGCAACTGCTGGCTTTTGCCCTGCTCTATCAATGGCTTCCTGGGCCCCACGAAGACGCTGATCGGCTCCGCGGCCGCCATGCCGGCCACCAGCGTCGTCGCCGCAAGGGCGAAGGATTTCAACTTCATTTTGCCTCCCGGAACGATATTCGGATGACTATACCGTCCCGGGAAGGTATAATCCAGCGCTCCGGAAGCGTGGCCGAGTGGTTGAAGGCAGCAGTCTTGAAAACTGCCGACGGTTAATCCCGTTCGTGAGTTCGAATCTCACCGCTTCCGCCAGAACAAAGATGTCCGCTCACGGAACTAGCAACTCACGGTTGGGATACTCTCCCCTGTGCGCATATTGAGTCCGATCCAGCATCGGTAGCCCTGCGACGAGCCGTTCGGCTCATAAGTGCAATTTACGCCCTTCTTGCGCCTTTCGCGGCCCCCCTTCTCTTGACTGCAGGTCGGTCGGATATCAGGGCCAATCGAGTCAAAAATTTCCTTCGCTGCTGGACCTTCGACAGCAATGGTCATCGTCCGCTCAGTCGACCTAGGTACCTCACGTTCCGCCAGTTCACCGGAGTAAATCGTATAGCTGGCATGCAGCGGTTTCCAGGCTCCTGACCATTCGGCAGCGTTTGAATTCGAAGCCAACAAGCATACGACAACAAGCGCATTTGCAATCTTATGCATATCATCCCCTAAGCTTCACATGGAAGTGGTTATCGTGCTTTGCCCTCTCGATCACGAACGGTATCTCGGGATCATTAAAATAGATCAACTCGACCGGTGCATTGGCGCGGAACAATTCGATTAACCTGAATGTGGCATCGTGATCGTATTCCGCTTGGAGCCACGTCACGGGAAGATGAAGTCCGTCCTTACGCAATGGGCGGATGTCAACTTCCATACCGCTCATATGGGACTTGTGGTCCTTGTTCGCTGGACCGCCGGCCAAACTGATATCGCCGACACCAAATTTTCGATTGTCAATGGCTTGCCATTCCCGTTCGACCCGAAGGATAGCCGTGATCACCGACGGGGAGGCGTATTGGAAAGCGCCGCGGCTTGGCTTGCCGTCGAGTAATCCATACACGTAGTAACCCGCGTCCTCGGGAGCCTGCGGGAGCATGAAGTATGCGCGGGAATCCTTGGGCTGGATTTCGATCATGGCGCGCCCCTGTCAAGCGATCCGGTTTGTCGAAAGATCCCAACCGCCAGCGGTATTGCCACCAACGCCGCCGCCGATTTTCTGCCGCGTGTATTTCCAATGCACCTTGGAGAACTGCAAGCCGAGGAGCGGTTCGAGCCTGCGTCACCTACGACAGCCGACCATTCATTCGGTTGACTCAACGTGAAATCTAAGACCAAGTGCATGCACGACTTTGAGTATCGTGGCGAAGCTCGGGTTACCTTCGCCGGATAGCGCCTTGTAGAGGCTTTCTCGCCCCAAGCCAGTGTCTTGGGCAAGCTGAGTCATGCCTTTGGCTCGGGCGATGTTGCCCAATGCCTTGGCAATGAACGCCGCATCGTCGCCAGCTTCCTCTAAACACGCCTCCAAGTACATTGCCATGTCCTCCGAGGTCTTCAGATGCTCGGCACTATCCCATTTGCGTAACCTAATGGTTTCCATATTGACTCCTAAATTTGCCGAGCTAGTCTTAATGCTGCCCTGATGTCCCTATCCTGTGTGGACTTATCGCCGCCAGCAAGCAGAACCACAATTTCCATACCTCGCCGCGTAAAGTAGACGCGATAACCCGGTCCGTAGTGGATTCGCATCTCTGAGACGCCCTCGCCTATCGGCTTGCAGTCGCCGAAATTTCCGTCTTCCGCCCTGTCAATGCGAGCCTGGATACGACTAACAGCCCTCTTGTCGCGCAGCCTCGAAAACCAGTCTTCGAATGCTTCTGTTGTCTGGACGACATACATGATCGATGTGTATAAAATAGGATACACGCAAATCAGCGTGGGAATGAAAATTTTCATCCCTCGGTGAATCGAGCATGTTGTTCTTTGTCAGCTTACGTGCACGGGAGGAGGCAATGCGCGAGGCATATCGAAGGAAAACCGGTAAGGCGGTGCCTGACCCGCGGGGTCAGGCACCATTATGGGCTGGGGCTCACTTGCCGAGGAAGGCTAGGTGCATGTCGGGGGCTTGGGGTTTGGTGGAGGCGGTATCGGCGACGGGGCTTCCGTCCGGTGACGCCAGCGTTGCCCATTTGCCGACGAAGTCGGTGACCGCCTTCAATAGCGCTTGGTGCGTTTGGGCTTTGGCGATTTCCTTGCCGAGTTTTGTTTCCAGCTCCTGGGTCTTGTCGACCACGTCCTTGCCCGGCGGTTTCACGCCCGTGCCGGTGAACTTGCGCATCACGGCTTCGTGCACATTGGTGAAGTGCGCGATCTGGTTGGTGATGTCGAGGTAGGCCGCTGCGGCTTCCGCGCGTTCCTCGTCGTCCAGCTTGGGGCTGGTGGCGGCGCGCCGCAGCGAGTTCTGTGCTGTCTCCAGAAGCTGCAGGGAATCGAAGTAATTCAGCAGGTACTGGTGCTGGGTCATCAAGTCTTCCATTACATCCCTCCTTTCGCCTTCGCTTCCGCTTCGGCTTTTTCAATCTTATCCCTGTTTTCGGCGACGTTCTTCCTGATTTCCTTGATCCAGCCCTTCAGCTCTTCGCGGCGCTGCTCGGCCGTCAGCTGGTCGCCCATTACGGCCAGTGCCGCCTGCGCATCGGTGGTGGCGCTGCGCGTGCTCGGGATCGGCGCCAGCAGCGATGCCAGCGCCGCCTGGTCGGCTGCCTGGTTGGCGAGGTAGGCTGCATCGTCCGCTGCGATCGCATCGGCATGGGCGATCAATCCTTCCGCCAGGTCGACCGTCTGCTTGTCGCCGGCTGCCGCGCGGGCACGTGCGTCGCGCCGTGCGATCACTTCGGTCTCCCCTATGGCATCGCGCTGCATGCGGATGGCGGCATGCCGCGCTGCTTGCGATACGCCTTGCAGGCGGCGGTATTCCGCCAGGTTGGACTCCAGTTCGGCAATGAGCGAAACGCCGTGCTGCGCCTGGTCCAGCGCAGGCTGCGGCGTGGAGCATGCGGACAGCAGCACGCCGCCCGCCAGAATGGTCAAGATACGCTTCATCAGTTCACCCCTACCCCGATCCACAGCAAGGACAGGGAATTGATCAAGGCCGTGATATCAGCCTGGCGAATGCCGGCCGCCCCATACTCAACCTGCTGCTCGATCACCGAGACAATCAGGGTGTTCCATTGCCCGATATTGCTCTCGGCGTAGGACAAGGCTTTCTCGTGTTCGAGTGCGCGCAGCTGGTAATCGATCTTGTTGATCTCGGCCGTCATGCGCCCTTCCGCGTCGAGGTAGATGGCGGCCGCCTTCCATACGTCCGCCTTCGCCTGCGCGGTCGCATTGCGCTCCTGCGGGCGCAGCATGGAGGCCAGGTCGGCGTTCGGGGCGGCTTTGGCGGCGAAGGTATGGGCGTCGAACAGGGCCCGGACTTTGGCTGTCATCCACTTGAGCTGGTCGCGCAGCAGCTGTTCCTTGCGCAACTGGATGTCGGCATCGCGTTTTGCGGCATCGGCCTTGACGGCTTCCAGATTCTTCGCCACGACCAGCGGCGCAAGCCTCGGCCGCTGTGCGTCGGCCAGCGCGGCACGGGTACTGTCCGCTACTTCAACGCCGGCAGACAGGTAAGGCGAGGACAGCTGCTTGTTCAACATGTCGAGCCGCGCCTCCGCCATGACCTTGGAGGCGAAGGCATCGCCACCGGCTTTCTCGAGCGCTTCGAGCGCCTTCATGGCTTTGCCCACGCCTTCCCTTGCCTGGTCCAGGCGGTCACGGTTGGCCGTCGGGTCGCGGTCCAGCTTGGACAGTTCGTCCGCGTACGCCTTGGCGGCGGCACGGTAGGCATTGCGCTCATTCAGGCTGGCCGCTTTGGCTTTGGACAGCTCCGCGGCGGCGGCCACGATCAGGTCTTGCTGCTTTTTCAGGGCGCCGGCTTCCGGCAAGGGGTAGCTGTCCGCAGCGTTCAGCTTAGGATTGCGGCAGGCGCTGACGATGCCAGTCCACGCGGCCAGCGGTTCCTGCGGCGCGCCGTTTTTAACGCTCTCGCAAGTCGGCGGCTCCAGCCCGGCACGGCGGAACTCCAGCTCGAATTTATCGAATGCCTTGCGCGCGTCAGCTTGGTCGTCGCGCGCCGCCAGCCATTTTTCGGCCGCGTCCAGCGACTTCCGCGCGTCATTCGGCACGAAGAGGCGCATGAGTTCTTTCTCGACGGGCGCCAGCAGCTTGCTGCCCACCGTGCCGCCATACGCCATGCCACGCGCCAGCGCATCGCGCCTGGCGCGCTGGATGTCGTCTTCGGTGCGCAGTTGTTCGAACAGGATCTGCGCTTCCGCCTTGCGGGCACTGGCCAGCTGCCCTTCAAGGTCGACCTTTTTCCAGGCATCCCTGGCAGCGATCGACTGCTTTTCCCGCGTTTCGCTATGCAGTGCGCACGCGGTCAATAGCAGCGGCAGCAGGCATACGAGTGTTCTGTGCTTTAGCATGAATTCTCCCCAGCGAGTCTGCGACATCGCAAACTTCCAGGGAGAATAACTTATCAGAAAGATCAGAACACATAGTCACGAATTCTCACACGCCGGTAAATTGGCGTTGTTTTCGTGCACGCTTAGCGCTTGATGGCGATCTCCTTGCCTTCGTATGCGACTTCCTTGTCGGCGGCGTCCATGTTGGCCGAGGTGGACATGCCGGGCTTGATGAAGTGGATCCTGAATGTGCGCGTCTCCACCATGCCCTTGTACTGCCCTTCGCGCTGTCCGATGGTGACCACGCCCGTCTTGTCGTCGTAACGCAGCGGGATGCGGCTGAACTCACCGCGCGTGTAGCCATTGCTGACGCCATCGTCCTCGTATAGCGAGAACTCGCCATTGGCGCCGGTGTAGACCTTCAGCGTCACCGGGGCGTCCGGCTTTTCGTCCACATACTGCTGGACCGGCACGGTCGGCACGATGGCGCCTGCCTTCACGAACAGCGGAATGCGCGCGGCCGGCGCGGCGGCCTTGATGGTCGAACCGCCCTTGTGCAGCGCGCCGGTGTCGAAGTCGTACCAGGACGCGCCCTTCGGCAGGTAGACGCTACGTTCGCGGGTGCCGTAGCTGGTCACCGGCGCCACCAGGAAAGCGTGGCCGAACAGGTACTGGTCCTTGATGTCCTTCACGCGGTCGTCGGACGGGAAGTCCATCACCATGCCGCGCATGATCGTGCCGGACTTGTGGAAGGTGTCGGACGCGGTCGCGTAAATGTACGGCATCAGGCGGTAGCGCAGCTTCAGGTAGGACACCATCGAGTCGCGCATTTCCGAGCCTTCCGGCGCGATATTGTAGATCTCGCGCTTGACCACCTCGCCGTGGGAACGGAACAGCGGCGAGAAGGCGCCGAACTGGAACCAGCGCAGGTTCAGTTCCTGCCATTCCTTCATGTCCGCCGGGTCGATCTGGCCGCCCGTGGTATTGCGGTTCTCCTGCGCCGAGCCCACGTCGCCGTACTGGTAGCGGTTTTCCTGCGCATAGCCGCCGATATCATGCGTCCAGTTCGGGATGCCGGACATCGACATGTTCACGCCGGAGGCGATCTGGTCGTACAGGTTGTTCCAGCGGCTGGCCACGTCGCCGCTCCACACGGCGGTGGCGTTGCGCTGGATGCCCGCGAAGCCGGAACGCGACAGGATGAACTGGCGCTTGTCGGGCTGGTCGCGCTTCAGGCCCTCGTACATGCCCTGGGTGTGCATCAGGCTATACGGATTGAAGGTGATTTCGCCGGCGCCGTAAATGGTGGGGCCGATCAGCTTCTTGAAGTCTTCCGGGCGGGAATTCGACAGCACATCCGGTTCGGTATTGTCCATCCACCAGGCGTCGAAGCCCAGGTCCACCAGCTTGTGCTTCATCTGGCGGTAGTAGATGTCGCGCGCTTCCTGCGCATACGGGCTGTAATGGCTGTTCTTGTAGCCGGGGCCGACCCAGTCCAGCGCGCCGTCTTCCACGTTCTTGGTCCACATATGGCCCTTGGACGCGAACTCCTTGTAGTTCTCCGTGGTGTCGTAGAACTTGCCCCAGATCGAGATCATGATGCGCGCATGCTGGCGGTGCACTTCGTCGACCATGCCTTTCGGGTCGGGGAAGCGGACTTTGTCGAAGTCGTGCGAGCCCCAGGCGTTTTCAGGCCAGTAGAACCAGTCCTGCACGATGTTATCCAGCGGCCATTGGCGCTTGCGGTATTCGTTCAGGGTGTCCAGCAATTGCTGCTGCGTTTCGTAACGCTGGCGCGATTGCCAGAAGCCGTAGGCCCATTTCGGCATCATGGGCGCCTGGCCGGTCAACTGGCGGTAACCGGCGATGACCTTGTCCATGTCGGTGCCGCGGATCACGTAATAATCGATGCCTTTTGCGATTTCGGAGGACAGCGTCAGCGAATGGCGTTCCTTCTCCGGCAGCGGGTCGCTATGGGTCATGGCCACCATGCCGCCGGACGGTTTCCACTCCAGCTTCAGGCTGACCGGTTTGTTCTTCGCGAACTTGACCTCGAAGTTGTGGTACCACGGATTCCAGCCCTGGCGCCACACGTCCATCACCTGCTTGCCGTCGACAGTCAGCGTAGCGTAGTCGGATGCGTACAGCTGCATCTTGTGCACGCCCGGCTTGTCGCTGGACATGGTGCCTTCCCACACGACCTTCACATCCTTCAGCTCTTTCAGCGGGCCCAGTTCCTTCGGCCAGTTCTCGGCCACGTCCTTCAGGTACTGGTAGGCGATGTCCGATTCCTGGCGGGTCAATGCCAGCTTGCCGTCCACGTAATAGCGTGCCGTCAGGCCGCCTGGCTTGCCTTCGGCGTCGACCAGTTTCAGGTCGCGCTTGAGCGGGCCGTAAGGGCGCGGATTGCCGAAGCGGGAAATGGCGTTGTTGTCCCACAGGACGCCGTAATTCTTGTCCGAGACCACGAAGGGTACGGAGGCGATCATATTGTGCTGGGCCAGCAGCACGTCTTCGCCGTTCAGGTTCATCTGGGCGTTCTGGTGCTGGCCCAGGCCGTAGAACGCGTCTTTCGTGCCGTAGTTGAAGCCCTGCTTGATCGCGACGAAGGGCTTGCCGCCCACGTCGACCGGCTCAATGGACTCCGACGCCTGGCTCAGGAAAGGCTTGCCGCCGGCATCGGAGAACTGCACGGCGCCGGTGGCCAGCGACACGGCCGCCGCGATCTTGTTGGCCTTCAGCGTGACGGTGTCGCCCTTGCGCTGGACGGTAAAGGCGCAGCTGCATGGCTTGGCGACCGTCATCAGGGAAGGCGTGAGCGCCTTGCCGCCCTGGTCCAGCTTCAGCACGTGGATGATATTGTCGTCCATGAGCTCCAGGCGGATCTCCCTGGCCGCGCCCTGGTCGGGCTTCACGACCAGGCCGTGTGCAGTCTGTTCAAAGGTGCCGGCGCTCGCGCTGCCGGCTGCCGCCAGGGCGAGCAGCACGGCTGCCCGCATCGGTTGATAACGCATTATGTCTCCTGTCAGTATGTTCCGAGGCGTACCTTCAGCACTACCGGCTTGCCTGTGAAGTTCAGGCCGTAGTCCGTCTGGTCGCCGTTCCAGTTGCGTTCCATGATCCACTTGCCGGAGGCGTCGAAATGGCCCTCCTCCACACGTGCGAACATGGAGCGCTTGTTCGCGCTGCTGATTTTCACGCGGGCGTGCTGCCCGACGATGATGAATTCGTTGTCTGCCACCTGGGCGATCGCCACGCCGCCATTGGGCGATTCGGTATCGGCCGGCAGGTCCTTCAGGTCCGGGAAGAAATGCTTCTCGCCCATCTGCCATTCGCGGAAGGAGACCGTCGCCTTCCAGCCCTTCATCTCAACGGTCTGCGGCGTGCGCTCTTCGCTTTCGGCCAGGCCGTAAGTGCGGCCCTCGAATGCCCACCTGGCCCACTGGCGCGCCATCGGCCGGAACACCTTGAACACTTTGGCGAACGGCTCCGCCATCCGCTTGTCGGTCAGCTTGGAGCCGAGCGGGAAGTTGCTGTAGTCCGCGTAATCCAGGCCGAACGGCGCGAAGCCGATGCCGCCGCGCCCAAGCACCAGGTAGGCGTAGCGGGCGTAGTTTTCGGCGTTGCCGATTTCCGGCACCATCAGGGCGTTGTCGGGGCGCTGGAACTTGTCCAGGGTCGCCGTGACCTTGTTCCACTCCGGCAGGTAGATGTCCGGCGCGGCCAGGTCGATGTGTGGCGCGGCCGCCTTGTAGATGTCGATCACGTCGAAAGTCGGGCCGCCGCTGGCGAAGTTGTTCTTCCACGGCGCGAGAGGCTCGATGGGGTCGCGCAGTGCATTGTTCACGTACATCGGCAAATCGTAGACGGCGCGGCCGGCCTTGGCGATTGCCTCGATATAGCTGGCCACGGCCCAGGCGTGGAAGTACTCTTCCGCATAAGGCCCGTAGACCTCGCTCCAGGTGCCGGCAGCGGCGCCGGGCACCGGGGACTTCTTGCGCGCCAGGACGGCCTCCGGCACCGGCTGCGCGAACGCCGCCTGCGCCTTCGCGCCGTAGTCGCGCACCAGGCCGTAGGTGCCGACTTCGTTCTCGACCTGCATCATGATCACGGTTTGCTGCTTTTCGTCGATCGCCTTGATGTGCTTCATCAGCGCGACAAAGGCCTTGCGGTCGGCCTTCAGCGTTTCCTCGCCAAACGGGGACAGGCAGTAATGATCCTTGCCCTCCTTGTCGAGCATGCGGGGGAAGCGCCGGTTATCGAATTTCACCCATTCTGGCGCGTAGCTGGCGCTGGTGTTCTTCCAGGTGCCGAACCATAACAGCACCAGGCGCACCTTGTTCCGGCGCGCCTCTTTGACCAGGGTATCGACAAAACTGAAGTCGAAGCGCCCTTCCGTGGGTTCGAGCTGCTCCCACGCGACGGGGACTTCGACGGTATTGGCCCCGGCGTCTGCCACCGCGGCCCAGAGCGGCTTGAGCGCCGCCGGGTAATTGCTGGAATTGTGGGCCTGCCCGCCCAGCATCAGGAACGGCGCGCCATCCACCATCAGGGCATGGCGCCCGTCCCTGGCGACAAGGCGTGGCAGTTCGCCAGCCAGGCCGCTGGCGGCCAAGCTGGCGATGCAGACGGAGAGCAGGATGCGGCCGATTGTTCGCTTCATCCCTCCCCTTCCTTAGAACGAGTAACGCAGCTTCACGGCGTAGCGCGGGCCGGAGACGAACCAGGCGCGGCCCATCATCCCGATGTGCTGCTGCATCAGCTGGCGGTACTTGGCGTCCGTCAGGTTGGTGCCTTCGATGCCGATGGTCGCCTTCTCGTTGATCTGGTAGAACACGGAAGCGTCCAGCTGGCCGAAGGAGTCCGCCCAGGTTGGCAGTGCCCAGTGCAGCACATGCTGGCCATACGTCGAGCTGGCCGGATTGGTGTCGGTCGCGTCGCCGCCATTGGTGCCGTTCACGTCGATGGCCTGCAGGTTCTTGGAGCGCCAGCTGTAAGCCATGCGGGCGGACCACGGTCCCTTGTCATACAGCAGGGCCAGGTTGTAGGCGTTCTTCGACAGCAGCGGCAACGGCAGGCCCGTGAACGTCTGGCCATTGGTGTCGCAGCCATTCATGCTGGAGTTCAGTGCAGTCGACTGCGCGCTGGCGCTGCCGCTGCAGTATGGCGAGAACACCGAGGTGTACAGCTTCTGCTTGCTGTCGATATAGGTGTAGTTGGCCTGCACGCCAATGCCGGACATCCAGCCTGGCAGCTTGTCGAAGTACTGCTGGTAAGCGAGCTCGATGCCGCTCGCGCGGCCCTTGGCACCGTTCACAGGGCCAGTGACGGCAAAGTTCTGCATCTTGCCGGTCACGTCAGGCAGCTGGTAGTTGAAAGTCTGCTTGAGGATCACGTCCTTCAGCTGCTTGTTGAACACAGCCACCGTGAACGAGCCGACCGGCGAGAAATACCATTCGGCAGTCAGGTCGGTCTGCTTCGAGGTGATCGGCTTCAGGTTCGGATTGCCGCTCCCTTCGCCAGCCTGGTTCACGCTGTTGATGGTGGTGACGCCATTGCTGTTGGTGATGTCGAGATTTTGCGACAACGAGGTGTAGGCTTGCAGCTGGCTGAAGTCGGGACGCGACATCGCGCCGGCAAAGGCAAAGCGGAATTGCAGCTGGTCGCTGGCCTTCATGCGCAGATTCAGGCTGGGCAGCAAGTTGTGGTAGCTGTTGTCGAAATCCTGGGCCGCCTGGTAGGCCGGGATGATGGCGAACGGCGCGCCCTGCACCACGTTGCCGGCCGGGATATTGTAGTTCGGCTTGAAGTTAATGTAGCCGTGGGCGGTCAGGTTGGTCTTCACATAGCGCACCCCGATGTTGCCATCGACCGGGTACTTCAGGTCATCCCAGCCGAAGCGTACCTGGGTGTACAGGGCCTTGGTCTTTTCCGACTGGTCGTTGGTGCCGGAGGGGTCGGTGCCCATCGTGGCCGGCTTCCAAGGGCCGCAGCTGGAGGTGCTGCCGCCATGCGCTTCGGCGCAAAGAATGTCGTGGTACTTGTGCAGGGCTGCATAGCTGTCCGGATAGCCGGTGGCCAGCGACACGGCCGGGAACACCAGCGTCGGCACCTGCATGTTCTTGTTGAAGAAGTTACTGAACGGGTGCAGCTCGACGTTGTTGTTGAAGCGCGGGTCGCCCAGCGATGCCAGCTTGCTGATGTCCCAGCCCACCTGCCATGGCTGCGAAATCGCCGACCAGTTGTAGCCCGGGTTGGAGTTGATGGTCACCGAGTCCTTGTCGGACAGGCGCACGCCGAAGCGGACATCTTTCAGGAATGGGTGGTCTTCGAAGTCATAGATAGCATCACCCTTCCAGGTCTTGCCGGTGGCCTTGGCGCGGTCCATGTGCTCCATGGTGAAGGCCCAGTAATAGTTCTTCGGGTCGGACAGGTAAGCCTTGTCCGCGTCGTCGAAGATCAGGCGCGGCACGTCGCCGGTCAGGTCGACCTTTTCCTTGGCCATCTGGATGCCCGTCGCCACGGTGGAGTCGAAGCTGTGGGTCTTGGCCTTGATGTACTGGAAGTCGGACTTCAGGGTCCAGCGGTCCGCCGGGCGCCAGGTCAGGTTCCAGCCGATGTCGGTGGTGTCGGACTTGCGGTTGGAGGTACGGGTGTCGCCGCCGAAGTTGATGCCGCCGTCGGTCGGGTCGCTCATCGTGCCGGTCAGCAGGTTGCCGTTCGCGCCGTAGGTGCCGTCCGGACTGACGCGGATGTTGTACGGGCTGGCCTGGGAGAAGATCGCGTTCTCGTCCCACTGCATCTGGTACTTGGACTTGAAGTAGGTCAGGTGCGACTTCAGCTTGGAGTCGCGCTGCCATTGCAAGGCGCCGTAATAGCCTTCGCGCTTGCGGTCGAATTGCAGGGTACGCCATTGTGCGCCCTTCGGTACCCACACGGTCTTGCCGTTGACGATGTCGGTGCGCGGGTAGTAAGGCTCAACCTGGAAGGCATCGGTGCGGGTGGCGCTTTCGGAATAGGCCAGGTCGACCAGGGCGCCGATTTCGCCGATCGGGGTCTTCCAGCGGTTCGATGCCAGGACGGAGGCGCCCGGCTTCTTCTTGCCGCCCAGGTCATTGTAGGTGTAGTCCGCGCTCAGGGAGAACTTGGCGCCCTTGTAGTCGAACGGCAGTGCGGTGCGCAGGTTGACCAGGCCGCCGATCGAACCCTCGATCTGCTCGGCGGACGGGTTCTTGTACACGTCCACCCCGGCCATCAGCTCGGGTGGTACGTCTTCAAAGTTCAGGGACCGGCCGCCGTTGGCGGAGAAGGAGTCGCGGCCATTCAGCTCGGAACGCACATAGGTCAGGCCGCGAATGGTCACGCCGGATCCTTCCACCGAATAGTGCTCCGGATCGCCCTTCGCCATGGTGCGGTCGATTGCCACGCCGACAACGCGTTGCAGCACCTCGGTAATCGAGCGGTCGGGCAGCTTGCCAATGTCTTCGGCAACGATGGAATCGACGATTTCGTCGGAATTGCGCTTGATGTTCTGGGCGGACTGCAATGCCGCACGCTGGCCGGTGACAACCACCACGGACGACTGGGATGCCTCCTGCGCGATGGCGGAACTGGCGGCGAGCAACGCAAATTGGGCAGCGGCAACCGCGATCGCGGTTCTCCTGGATCGAATCTGGTTCACTTTCATATCTCCTGGTTGTAGTTATCACTGTGGCTTTCCACGGTGTAGTCACAGTTTGATGTACGAAATATGCCCCTGCAATTATGAAATTCACCAAATTTGAAAACGTTTTCACGCAATCACTGGGAGAGCGCAATACGTGCTGTGTGCCGGATACAACAGCCCTCAAGGCTTGCTGTTCGCGGGCATGCCGTACACGATGCCGCGGCCTGCCGTGCTCATGTAGACCAAGCCAAAGCGGTTCATGTCGCCGACGATGAATTGGCCGTCGCCCGGGCCGCCGTACTGGTGGGCGTCGTCATTGATGCGCAGCCAGGTCGCGCCGCCGTCGAGCGAGCGGTGCACGCCCCGGATGCCGCCGACGCTGCCCCAGATGTAGACCGCCGGATAATCGGCGCCCGGCGCGGCCTTGCCGAAACCGACCGCCGCGCAGTAGCCGACGCCCGGCAGCGCCGCGAAGCTGGCGCCGCCGTCCCGCGAGCGCGCCAGGCCGCCGCCATACAGCGGCACCCACACATCGCCTTCCCTGCCCGGCGCGGCCCGGATCACGCGCGAGCCGCCCGCTACCAGCCGGGCGCGCGGCGCGAAGGACACGCCACCATCGGTACTGACCCGCATCACGCCGTTGTCGTAGGCGTAAAACACATTGGCCGCCACCGCATCGGCGACGGGGCGCAAATTGGCGGCGTCCAGGCCGCGCACGGCGGACCAGCTGGCGCCGGCATCGGTGCTGCGGTAGACCACGGCGCTGCCGCGCGGCGCATGCAGGATCACCTTGCCGTCGGCCGACATCGCGACCTGTCCCTGCTCGCCCTTCACCGAAGGCGCCTTGGCCCAGTGCTGGCCGCCATCGCTGGTCGTGTAGATCGCCTTGCCGGCGCGGACCATGGCGCCTGGCCTGGCGCCCGCCACGGCCAGCCCGAAGGTGGTTCCCATCTGCGGCATATGGATCGGCGCGTAGCGCGCGGGATCGCTGTGCGAGAAGCCATCGATGTCGCCAATGGCCGACACCAGCGGGCCGCCCGGAATGCTGGCGGCGTTCAGCGGTACCGTCTCTTCCAGGCCGCGCACGTGGAAGGACCACACGGCCGGTGTGGCGTCGATGTCGGCCGTGCGGAAGATGCCATTGCCCGATGTAACCCAGGCCGCCTTCGAATCGAAGGGGTCGAACTCCAGGGTGCTGGCCCAGTGGATGCCATGCCCTGCGATCCAGGCGGCGCCTTGCACGTCTTTCGCAAAGCCGCGCGCGATCACGTCCGTCCAGCTCTCCCCGCCGTCATTCGACACGAACAGGCGGTCGCCCTTGCCATCGCCCTGCGGCTTGTAGACGCTGATGGTGGAGACGGCCAGGCGGCGCGGGTTCTTCGCGTCGACGCTGATGCCGCTGAACGCGGGCGCAAAGAAGCTGACCGGCGTCACCTCCTTCCAGCCGCCGGTATCGATGGTGTATTGCCAGACCGCGCCGCGATCCATGGGTTCCGGCTGCCGGTCGCTCGGGTGCGGCCCGGCGCCATTGGCGAAGGTGATGTACAGCCTGCCCGCACCATCGAGCGCGGCGCGCTGCGGCATCAGTGCGGCGGGTGCGCCTTTGACGGGGGCGAAGCTCGCGCCGCCGTCGTCGCTGCGGTAGAAGTTGGGGCCCACGGAGCCGTAGCGCGAAACGCCGATGTACAGGCGCTGCGCGGCGCCGTTCTTCACGCTGGCGGGGTCGGGCAGCACGAAGGCAATGCCGGCGCCATTCGGGGTGGTGGTGACATCCAGGCCCGGCATGCGCCGCCAGGTGGCGCCGGCGTCGCTGCTCTTGAACAGGCCATTCCAGCGGGTGCCCGCATAGAGCACGTCGCCGTTGCCGGGGTCGACGGCAAGGCGCTCGCCATTGTTGCGGCCCATGCCGTTGCCGTGCGTTTTGAACTGCGCCGTGGTGTCGGTCACGGCCCAGGTTTTGCCATAGTCTTTCGAGCGCAGGATGGCAGTGCGGCCATTCTGCAGGTAGCCGATGCCGGCCAGCAGGTAGACCTTGCCGGCATCGTGCGGGTCGATGGCCAGCGCGTCGACGCCCAGCAGGCCGGTGTCGGCGTCGCCCAGCCAGTCCAGCAGCGGTACCCAACGCCCGGCCGCCTTGTCCCAGCGGTAGGCGCCACCCACGTCGGTCCGGGCATACACCACGCCCGCCTCGCTGCGGCTCGGGATGACGGCGGATACGAAGCCACCGCCGCCGATCGCCAGGCTGTCCCACACGTAGCCGGCAGGCGCCGGCGCTGCCGGTGCTGCAAGCGCTGTCGGGCCGGCGGCCAGGGTAGCTAGCGCGGCCAGCGCGGCCAGCGCAAGCGAAACAGATTTCAGCAGCTTGCGCATCTAGGCGCCGTACCAGCCCGCGTCGACGAAGTAATCACGGCCCGTGCACAGGGACGCGCTGTCCGAAGCGAGGAACAGCGCCAGCGACGCGACGTCCTGCACTTCCACGCGCTTGGGCAGGCATTGGCCGGCCAGGATGCGCTTCTCTTCTTCCGGGTTGTGCCACAGGCGCTCCTGGCGCGGCGTGCGCACCGCGCCGGGCACGATGCAGTTGACGCGAATGCCGTCCTTGCCCAGGTCGCGCGCCAGTCCGCGCGTCATGCCTTCGATGCCGGCTTTCGCCGTCATGTAGAGGCTCAGTTTCGGCAGCGCCAGGTGCCAGGAGATCGATCCGAGGTTCAGGATCACACCCCTGCCCTGCTCGCGCATGCGCGGCGCCACGGCCTGGGCGCAGAAGAACTGGTGGCGCAGGTTGACGGCCACGCGCTGGTCCCAATACGCCGCGCTGACGCCTTCCACTTCATGGCGGTCGTCGTTGGCCGCGTTATTCACCAGCACGTCCACCGTACCGGCATCCGCTTCGATGCGGCCGAATGCGGCCTGCAGCGCCTCGATGTCGGTCAGGTCGCAGCGCACGAATTGCGGCGCCGGCCCATCGCCTTCCCCCGGCCCGTGTTCGTTGACGATGTCGATGAAATAGACGCGCGCCCCTTGCGACGCGAACGCGTTCACCATGGCTGCGCCAATCCCGCTACCGCCGCCCGTCACGACCACGCAGCGGTCCTTCAGGTCGGGATAGATCGCGTAAGGCCTCATGCATTTTCTCCTTGCTGGAATCCAAGTGAAGCATTCTCCAACGCGCAAGCCTCAGCGGCAATTACGAAAATCACCAACCGCGATACCGATAATTCGGCATCGCTTTGCAAACAAGCGGGAAAATCAGGCGTTGACGGCCAGGTTGGCGGGCGGTGCCCAGTTCTGCAGCAAGGCGCGTTCGAATTCGAGCGCCGGCAGGGGGCGCGAGAACAGGTAGCCCTGCACTTCGTCGCAGCCGGAATCCTTGAGGAAGGCCAGTTGTTCGACCGTCTCCACGCCTTCCGCGATCACCTTGTGCTTCAGCTGCTGGGCGATGCTGATGATGGTGCTGGCGATGGCGCAGTCGTTGGTGTCGACCGGGATGCCGGTGGTGAAGGAACGGTCGATCTTCAGCGTATCGATGGGGAAGCGCTTCAGGTAGGACAGGCTGGAGTAGCCGGTGCCGAAGTCGTCCAGCGACAGCGTGATGCCTTCGGCCGTCAGCCGGTCCATGATGCCGATCACGCGGTCAATATTGTGCATCAGCGTGGATTCGGTGATTTCCAGCTCCAGCCAGGATGGCTCCAGGCCGTAGCGCCGCAGGGTTTCCATCACCCGTCCCGGCAGCGCGGACGTGAATTCGCGCGCCGACACGTTCACCGCCAGGCGCACCGGCGGCAAGCCTTTCTCCTTCCATGCCTGCGCCTGCGCGCAAGCCGCTTCCAGCACCCATTCGCCGACCTGCACCACCAGGCCGGTAGCTTCGGCCAGCGGGATGAATTCGGCCGGCGGCACCAGGCCGCGCTCGGGATGCTTCCAGCGCACCAGCGCTTCGGCGCCGATGATCTTGCCGGTGCTGATTTCGTACTTGGGCTGGTAGTGCAGCAGCAGCTGGCCATTGCCCAGCGCCTGGCGCAGGCCGGACTCGATGCGCATGCGCTCCTGCATGCCCTTGTTCATGTCCTGGCTGTAGAAGGCGATATGCTCGCCGTCGGTCGAGCTATTCTGCTTGGCGCGGTACATGGCGATGTCGGCCAGGCGCAGCAGGGTTTCCGCATCGCTGCCGTCCTGCGGGTAGACGCTGATGCCGATCGAGGCGCTCACGCGCAAGTCGTGGCCGTCGATCAGGAATGGTTCGTTGAGCGCGGCCAGCAGCTTGTTGGCCACCATGCTCGCTTCGTAATGCTGGTGGATGTCGAACAAACCGACCGCGAATTCGTCGCCGGACAGGCGCGCCACCACGTCCTGGTCCCGCAGCGCCAGGCGGAAGCGCTGCGACACTTCGCGCAGCAGCGCATCGCCCACCACGCGGCCCAGAGTATCGTTGATCAGCTTGAAGCGGTTCAAGTCGATGAACATCACGCAGCCGTGTTCCTTGTTGCGCTGGGCGACCGTCATGGCCTGGTCGACCAGCTTGGCCAGCAGCGAGCGGTTGGGCAGGCCGGTCAGGGCGTCGTAGTAGGCCAGGTGGTGGATGCGCTCCTCGGCCTGCTTGCGTTCCGTGATGTCGGTCAGGTAGGCGATCAGGCCGATCGAGCGGTCTTCCATGTCGCACAGCGGCGACAGCGACAGGCTGGCCCAGAACACTTCGCCGTTTTTCTTCTTGCGGCGCACTTCCATCAGGCGGCCACCCTGCTCCAGGAAGCAGTCGCCGAAGGTTTCGTCTTCGTCCTCGTACAGGAAGATGATGTTGCGGCCCACCGCCTCCACCGCGGAATAGCCGAACAGGCGCTCGGCGCCCTTGTTCCAGCTGGTGATGAAGCCGTTCAGGTCCATGGTCAGCACCGACTCGTGGATCTGGTCCAGGATCTGCGACTGGTGCTGCAGGCGCGCTTCCACCTGGACGTAGGCATGGGTGGTGCGCTGCGCCACCGAATGCACCTGCAGCACGCTGCCGGCCAGGCTGGCCAGGCTGGCCAGGTGCTGCTTCGTCACGTCCGGATACGAATCGCGGCCGGAGACTTCGAAGCGGCCGAAATAATGGTCGTCGAACTGGATCAGTTGCGACAGGCCGTGTTCCCAGCCAGGCAAGCCGGTGGCCGGCGTCATGTCGCGCGGCACGAAGCGGCCGTGCGGGCTGCCGGTGACGTCGCGCGCGATGCGGCCCAGCTCCTCCACCAGCGCGGGGCCGCGCAGGCGCAGCACCGCATCGCACAAGGCGGCGCTGCTGGCGAGGAAGTCGGATACCGGGTGCGCGTGCATCGTCACACGTTCCTGCTCACTTGCAGGGCCCAGTGATAGGCCTGCAACAGGCTGCGCCAGTAAGTTTCGTTGTCGATGCCGACGTCGCGCAGCGCGCTGGCCTGCGGCTCGTGCATTTCCACCAGCGCCAGCATGTCGCCCAGGGGACCGCTGCGGTCCAGCAGGGCTGCCACCACGTCCAGGTCCAGGTTCAGGGCCGACACGATTTCCGCCATCGGCATGGCCAGCAGCACGTCCAGCAGCGAGAACACGCCGACCAGGAAAGCCTGGTCCTGCTCGTCGCGGTCGCCGTCGCGCAGCTTGCACAGGGCTTCCATCTGGGCGGCGCGCAGGGCGGCCAGCGGCAGCAAGGCATTGGCGGGGCCGTCCACCTGCTGGCGCGCGTACAGCAGCAGCTGCAGCCAGCGCTGCAACTGGCGGCGGCCCAGCAGGTTGATGGCCTGGCCGAAATTGTGGATCGGGTTGCTGTTCGGCGCGAAGGCGGCCGAATTCACCAGCTTGAGCAACTGGTAGGACAGCGCCGGATCCTGTTTGAGCAGCGTTTCCAGCTCGCGCGAATCGGCGTCCTGGGCCAGCAGGCCAAGCAGGGCAAGCAGGCGCTTGCGGGTGGTGCCGTCGCCCTGCCCGGCATCTTGCAGCTGGGCGCGCGGCAGCTCGCCGCGGAACAGAGTGAAGCCGGCACGGCGCGCGGCCTCGGCACGTTCGTCCTGCGCGTTGCGCGCCAGGTGCGGCCCGGGCAGCGTCATCATGGCCAACGGGCCGGGCAGCGCGTCGGCGCAATCGAAGTCCAGGCCACGGATGCCCGCTTGCGCGGCGGCGATCCCGGCATCGCCATCGGCCATCAGGCGCAGGCCGCGTTCGGCCAGCTGCTTGCAGCGCTGCTGCACGGCCGCTTCGCCCAGGGCGGCGGCCGGCACGGTGAAGACAATGCGCTCCAGCGGCAAGCCGTCCAGTTGCGCAGGGTCGAGCGCCAGCGGGTCGGCCAGGGGAATGAAGTAATCGAGCGAACCCAGTTCGGCGGATTCAGGACAGCCAAGAAGCGCTTGCAGCGCCGGCAGCGTCGCGGCGCAGGGCAGCTGCAACGCCAATCCTGCCCACTGGTGTTGAGCGTTGAGGACAGGCTTGATTCCCACCAGCGGAAACGAATTTGGATCTGACGCAAACATCGGAATCTCGGTGTGGCAATGTTAACAATGGTAAATGTTCTATTGATGTAAAGCAACCATTGTGCGTACATGACACACCTGTGTTACAAGACTTGTGGAATATAGCAGAAATTGCCCAAAAGTCAGGTTTTAACGGCCTAGAGGACGCAATCGAATTGCCGGTTTGTTCCCGCCACGAGACAGTGGTGACTAATTTAACAAGATTTACTTATTAAATTGTGCGTGCTGGACGGCAAACTTGATCAATTCTGCCTGCCCTTCGATGCCGAGCTTGCGCTTGATGTTGAGACGGTGGGTTTCCACGGTGCGCACGCTCAGGTCCAGTTCGCGCGCGATATGCTTGTTCGATTCGCCATTGGCCAGGTGGCGCAACACTTCCGCTTCGCGGGTGGTGAGCTGGTTGTCCTGCGCCATGGGCTTGGCCAGTTGCTGCGCCAGGTTGGCGCTGTAGTAGATGCCACCGGCCATCACGGTTTCGATGGCGATCACGATATCCTTGCCCGGCGCATCCTTCAGCACATAGCCGCGCGCGCCGGCCTGGATCGCCTGCGTCACGTATTCCAGCTTGTCGTGCATCGACAGGATCAGCACCGCGATCGCCGGGAACTGCTGCTTGAACAAGGCGGTGGCTTCGATGCCGTTGGTGCCGCGCATATTGATGTCCATCAGGACCAGGTCGGGGCTGTGCTGGCGCGCCGCTTCCAGCGCTTCGGCCGCGCTGCCCGCCTCGCCCACCACTTCGAATTGCGCCATGGCTTCCAGCCGCGCGCGCAGGCCGTCGCGCACGAGGGGATGGTCGTCTACCAACAGGATCCGGGTCCGCAGTTCACTCATTGCTTGCCTTTGTAGTCTACACGTGCCCGCACGATGGTGCCGGCGGGCGAGGATTCGATGCGGAACTGGCCGCCGATCGCCTCCATCCGCTCCATCATATTCCGTAAGCCGATGCCGCGCTTCGGATGGCCGGCGATGCCTTCCGCATCGAAGCCGCTGCCATTGTCCGCGATGCGCAGGGTGACGCCCTCCTCATCGCCGTCGAGCGCAATATTAATGCTGGTGGCGCCGGCGTGGCGTTCGATATTGGTCAGCGCTTCCTGCGCGATGCGGAACAGCACCGTGTTGGCCACGTCGGGCAGGCGGTCAGTGCAGCCGCTGGCGGCGAACGACACGTCCACCCCGATATGCTCGCGGAATTCGGCCGCCAGGTGGTCCAGCGCCGCGGCCAGGCCCAGGTCGTCCAGGATGGCGGGGCGCAGGTTGTGCGAGATGCGGCGCACCTCGCCCAGCACGTTGTTCAACTGCTCCGCCGTGTGCTCGAAGGCGGCCCTGGCCTTGTCCTGCTGGCCGGGGTTGGACAGGCGGATGATGCCGGCCTCGATCTGCAGCTTGATCGACACCAGCCACTGGCTGATGCCGTCGTGCAGGTCGCGCGACAGGCGCGCCCGCTCCTCTTCCTGCGACTCCACCACGCGCTGCGCCAGCGCCTTGAGCTTGGCGTCGGCCACGCGGTATTCGCGGATGTTCAGCGCCAGGCCGGACACGCCCACCGCCACCAGCGCCATGGCGGCAATGGCGGCCATCCACAGCAGGGTATTGCGGATGTTGCCGCGCTGCTGGGCATCCACCTTGGCCAGCGCCGCGTCCACGTCGTCGAGGTAGATGCCGGTGCCCAGCATCCAGCCCCATTCCGGCAGCGGGATCACGTAGCCCAGCTTGGGCGCCGGCTTGTGGGTCGACGGCTTGACCCAGTTGTAGCGCTCCAGCCCTCCCCCTTGGCGGGCGCGGGCCAGCAGGCGCTGGATGGTCGGGTTGCCCTCCTCGTCCTTCAGCATGAACAGGTTCTGCCCCACCAGCTCCGGCTGGCGCGGGTGCATCAGCGAATTGCCCTGCATGTCGTAGACGAAGAAATAGCCGTCGTCGCCGAAACTCAGAGTGGACAGGATGCGTTTGGCCTCGTCCAGCGTGGCCTGGTCCTTGCGGCCCGACTTGACCAGGTGGGCGATCGAATGCGTGGCCAGCGTGACGTAGTGCTTCAGCTCCGCCTCCTTGCTGGCCAGGTAGGCTTGCTGGATGGTGTCGCGCTGCTGGCGGGCGAGCGTGGTGGCCTGGTAGCGCACCGCGATGGCGATCGCGCACAGGGCCAGGATCAGGGGCGCGATGGCCAGGAACAGGAACTTTTGCCGCAGCTTCATGCGCCGATTGTAAGCCTGGCACCGCCTGCCTGTCCTACGTAGTTCTACGGATCGGGATTGCGTAGTGGTGCGCTTGTGACAGATATTCAATTCCTGAATACTGGGCATTCATCCTTGGAGGAGACCCCGATGAATCCCGTTATGAAGAAACTGGGCTGGGCCGGCATGTCGCTGCTGGGCGCCGGCGCCCTGGGCGTGATTGCCCTCAAGCGTGGCGAACCAATCAGCGCCATCTGGCTGGTGATCGCCGCTGTCTGCGTGTACCTGATCGCGTACCGCTTCTACAGCCTGTTCATTGCCAAAAACGTCATGGGCCTGGAGGCCAACCGCCTGACCCCGGCCTACAAGTACAACGATGGCCTGGACTACGTGCCGACCAATAAGAACGTGCTGTTCGGCCACCACTTTGCCGCGATTGCCGGCGCCGGCCCGCTGGTCGGCCCCGTGCTGGCGGCGCAAATGGGCTACCTGCCCGGCATGCTGTGGATCCTGGCCGGCGTGGTGTTCGCCGGCGCCGTGCAGGACTTCATGGTGCTGTTCATCTCCACCCGCCGCGACGGCCGTTCGCTCGGTGACCTGATCAAGTCCGAACTGGGACCGGTGCCCGGCAATATCGCGCTGCTGGGCACCTTCATGATCATGGTGATCATCCTGGCCGTGCTGGC
>CBHWEO010000042.1:0-27113 GCA_966112955.1 uncultured Duganella sp.
AGGAAGTGGAACAGCTGCTGCGCGACCGCACCATCGGCCCGCTGCAAGGCTTCCGTTCCAAGATGGGGCGTCCGTTCGCGGCGATCCTGCGCATCGTGCGCGATGAAGAGATCAAGAATTTCAAGCTGGAGTTCGACTTCGGCCAGAACGACGAGGAAGGCGAGGACGGCGAAGGCGTCGACTTCAGCGGCCAGACGCCGCTCGGCCCTTGCCCGAAGTGCGCCGGCGGCGTGTACGAGATGGGCCTGGCCTATACCTGCGAAAACCAGGTAGCCAAGCCGAAGACTTGCGACTTCCGTTCCAGCCGCATCATCCTGCAACAGGAGATCCTGCCGGAGCAGATGGCCAAGCTGCTCAACGAAGGCAAGACCGACCTGCTGCCGGGCTTTATCTCGCAGCGTACCCGCCGGCCGTTCAAGGCCTTCCTGGTGCGCGGCAAGGACGGCAAGATCAGCTTCGAGTTCGAAGAGCGCAAGGGCAAGCCGGCGGCGGCCAAGAAGCCGACGGCAGCGGCCAAGGGCGACGGCGCGGAGGCCGCGGCCGAGGCGCCGGCAGCCAAGCCGGCGGCAAAAAAGGCTCCGGCCAAAAAAGCCGCAGCCAAAAAGCCGGCAGCGAAAAAGGCGGCAGCGAAGAAAACCGCCGCTGCGGAATAAAACCAACGGGACCCGCGCGGTCCCGTTTTACTTTCTACGACCAGATGAAGAATTCAAGCCGGGCGGCGGCTGCCGCCATCGTCACCGCCGCCGGCGCGCTTGGCGCGCTGGTGCTGCCGCCAGCCGCGCTGGCCGCCGTCGAGCGCATCGAGATCACGGAACGCGTGCCGTTCGCGCCGGGCGTGAAGTTCGGCGAGGCGGGCGAATACGAAAAGCTGCGCGGCATTGCGCACTTCGCGCTGAATCCCAAGGCCAGCGCCAACCTGCCCATCGTCGACCTGAAGCGCGCCCCGCGCGACAAGCGCGGCATGGTGCGCTTCTCCAGCGAATTCGTGCTGCTGCGCCCCGTGAGCGGCAAGACCGGCACCCTGGTGTACGACGTCAACAACCGCGGCGGCATCGCCATGCTGGGCCAGATCAACGGCAAGAGCCCGAAGAACAACGACCCCACCACGGCGGAAGATGCCGGCGACGGATTCATGATGCGGCACGGCTTCAGCATGCTGTTCTCGGCCTGGACCTGGGACGTGGCGCCGCAGCCGGCCGGGGCGCGGCCCCTGGTGTTCAAGCCACCCGTAGTGAAAGGCACGCGGGGCATGGTGGCCAATGAATTCATCGTCAACGCGCCGGCCGACGTGGCGACCTACGCCGGCATGCGCGGCCTGACCTATGAGCCGGCCACGCCCAACGATCCGGAAGCCGTGCTGACCGAACGCGCGCGCCCGGGCGACATGCGGCGGCCGGTGGACCGCGCCCGCTGGGAGTTCGTGGCGCCGGAACAGCCGGGCGGCCCGGGACGCATCAAGCTGCAGGGCGGTTTCCAGCCCGGCACGATTTACGAAGTGCGCTACGAAGCCAAAGACCCGCGCGTAACCGGCGCCGGCCTGGCCGGCATCCGCGACCTGCTGGCCTATTTCCGCGACAACCCGGTGGAGGGCGCCACGCCGCCCAAGTCCGTGCTGGTGTTCGGCATCAGCCAGTCGGCGCGCCTGAGCGGCCGCATGATGCACGACGGCCTGAACGTGGACGAGCAGGGCCGCCTGGTGTTCGACGGCGCCTTCCTCGAGGTGCCCGGCGCCGGCGGCTCGGCGGGCTTCAACAGCCGCTTCGTGCAGCCGACGCGCCATCCCTCGATGCTGGAAGAGCACGACTACCCGGCCGATTCCTTCCCCTTCACCAGCACGCCCTCGCGCGACCCGGTGACGGGGCGCGTGGCGTCCACGCTGGACCACGCGAAGGACAAGCATGGCCGCCTGCCGAGGATCATCATCGCCAACACCTCGACCGAATACTGGAACCGGGGCGCCTCGCTGCTGACCACCGCTCCCGATGGCGTGGGCGACGTGCCGCCGGCGGCCAATGTGCGGGTGTACGGCTTCATGGGAGCCCAGCACTACGTCGGCCGCTCGCGCACCCGCGCCCCGTTCACGGCCTGCGTCTCGACCAGCAACCACTACCTGCCGATGCGCGCCCTGATGCTGGCGCTGGACGCCTGGACCGGCAAGGGCATGCCGCCGCCCAACAGCGCCTATCCGCGCCTGGAAGACGGCACCCTGGTGTCGGTGGACGCCTACCGCAAGGCTTTCCCGGCGGTGCCGGGACTCACGCCGCCGGAACAGAACCTGCGCGAGCCGCGCCTCGACCACGGGGCGCGCTTCCTGTCGCAAGGCATCGCGGACCAGGTGCCGCCGGTGCAGAAGATGGCGTTCGAGACCCGCGTGCCGGCGCCCGACGCCGACGGCAACGACAAGGGCGGCGTGCGCCTGGTCGAGATGCAGGCGCCGCTCGGCACCCATACCGGCTGGAACCTGCGCGCGCCGGACACCGGTTTCGGCTGGGCCACCTCGCGCTTCGACGGCAGCTTCGTGCCGTTTGCCCGCACGGAGGCCGAGCGCAAGGCCGCCAACGATCCGCGCCCCAGCCTGGAAGCGCGCTACGCCAACCGCGACGCCTTCATCGCCGCCACGCGCGCCGCCGCCGAGCGCCAGGTGGCCGCGCGCCTGATGCTGCAGGAAGACCTGGAGCGCCTCGTGGCCGAGCGCAGTGGCCTGTACGACCGCATCCTGGCGCGCGACCCGGCCGACCCAAGCTGCAACTACCTGTTCGCCGCGCCCTGAGCGGCAGGCGCCGCGTCCAGCCGCAGGTTGAGCAGGGAATAGGCTTCCGCCACGCCGGACGCATAGCCGATGCTGGCCGCGTCGCGCGCCAGGCGGAAATGGAAGGCCGGCTGCGGCGGCACGGCGCGCGGGTCGCCCGCCGCGATGCCGAGCGCTTCCTGCTGGTCGCTGTCCATCAGCCGTTCCATCAGTTCCACGATGGCGTTGTTGGCCAGGATGTCGTTGGCATACTGCGGGCCGCGCCAGGCCGGATGGGCCGGGTCGAGCCGGCCGCCGGCCTTGTCGGGGCCCGGCGTGTGGCGCCCGCTGGCCAGGTCGTAGCGGTCGCCCCGGTCCAGGTAGCTGAGGCGGGCATTGCGCACGTTGAACGGGCCGGGGGCGCTGCGCGCCTGCGACAGGTCGGCCAGCAGCACGCCTTTGTAGCCCAGCACTTCCAGTTCGCGCTGGGCGCGCACCACCACGGCCGTGTTCTCGTCGATGCCCAGGCCGAGCCGGTAGCCCAGCTGCTGCATGGCCGGCAGCATGCGCGCGAAACGGCCGCGCACCAGGAAGTGCTGGTCGATGAAGACGCGCTCGCCGACGAAGCCCAGGCCGGGCGCGGTGTCGCGTCCGGGCGTCACGCCGTGCTGCAGGAGCTCCAGCGTGGGGCGCGGGGCATGGAACATGGTGCTGCTCATGATGGCGGCGCCAGCGCTGGTGCCGGCAATCACGCCGCCGCCCTGGTAGACCTCCCACACCGCCTGCAGCACGGCGCTGCGGCTGCCGTCCGGGCGCAGCAAGGCCTGCGTGACCAGGGCCTGGTCGCCACCCGTGAAGTACACGCCGCCGGCGCCGCGCACGGCGGTCGCCAGTTCGGCATCGTCGGCACGCGCCCGGTAATCGCTGCCGGGCAGGCGCACGGCCACCGGCACCACGAACGGTTCGGCGCCGTAGCGCCGGAGCGTCGCGGCCACGCCGGCGCCGGACCGCTCGGGACGCGCGGCGGCGCAGGGCAGCACGGCGATGCGCGCGCCCGCGCCGCCGGTCAGCGCCACGATGCGCTGCCAGACGTCCGCCGTCTCCGGCCGCAGCGCGCCGCCGATGATGACCAGCGTGCCGGCCGGCACCGGCGCCGCCTCGGTTGCGGAGGCGGCGCGCGGCAGGGCTGCCGCCGCCAGCAGGGCTCCGGCGGCTTGCAGGAAGCGGCGGCGCATCAGCGGAAGCTGTAGTTTGCCGACAGGTACAGCGAACGGCCGCGCGGATCCGTGTAGTTCGGGTCGTAGCCTGCCAGGAAGCTGTAGATCTGGTTCGAGCGCGGCGGATGCGTGTCGAACAGGTTGCGGATGCCGCCGCGCAGGCGCAGCGCCTTCGACCAGGCGTAGCTGCCGGTCAGGTCCCACAGCTGGTAGGCCTTGACGCGGCGTTCGCTGCCGTCCGGGTTGGGGTTCTGGTCGCGGTAGTGCGAGTAGAAGGTCTGCAGCAGCGTTGCCGACCACGGGCCCAGGTCGTAATCGACGCTGAGCGTGTGGCGCCAGCGCTGCACCACCTGGTCGTTGGCGAACACGCCGGCGCCGTTCAGTTCCGCGGCGCCCGCTTCGCGCGTCTTGTAGTCGAGCACATAGGTGCCGGTCAGGCCGAGCGCCACGCGGCCCCAGGCGCTGGCCGCGCTGCGCCAGTTGACGCCCAGGTCCAGGCCGGAAGTTTCCAGCGCGCCGATATTGCGCAGGCGCGAATCGATCGACAGGATCGGGCCCGGGATGCCCGGCAGGGCAGGGTCGGCGGCGCCGCGCTCGATGTAGGCCGCGTTGCGTACCGGGTCGCTGAAGTAGGAACCTTCCGGCGCCACGATCACGTCTTGCTTGCGGATCTTCCAGTAGTCCAGGGTGGTGGTCAGGTTGCGCTGCGGCTCGAACACGATGCCGGCCGAGAATTGCTTCGAGGTTTCCGGCTTCAGCCCGGCGCGCCCGCCCAGCAGCTTGTCCGGTTGCAGGCCGCAGTAGTCCGGGTTGTTGGTGTTGTCGACGGTGGCGGTCTTGATGCAGCCCAGCGGGTCGTCGTAGATGCCGTTGGTCTGTCCGGTGCGCGGCGGGTTGTACAGGTCCGACAGCGACGGTGCGCGGAAGCCTTCGCTGTACGAAGTGCGCAGCACCAGTTGCCTGGCCGGCTGCCAGCGCAGGCCGAACTTCGGGTTGGTGGTGCCGCCGAAATCGTCGTAGCGGTCGTGGCGCAGGGCCAGCTGGGATTCCACGCCGGCCAGGAAAGGCAGGTTCAGTTCGACGTAGCCCGCCTTCACCGTGCGCTGGCCGGCAAAGGCCTGCGCCGCGCCGTCGCCGCGGATTTCGCCGGCCGCCAGCAGCGCCGACGGCGTGAAGCGCATCTTCTCCTTGCGGTACTCGCCGCCCACCGCGATCGCCGCCGTCCCGCCCGCCATCTCGAACAGGTCGCGCGTGGCCTTGGCGTCGAACACATTGGTGGTGCCGCGCGACTGGCGCGCCGCATCGCTGATCTTGGCCGCCTTCAGCAGGACCTGGCCTTCGGCGCCGGAAGGGCCGAACGGGTTGATCTTGCCGGTGGCGAAAGCGCTGTCGAAGGCGCTGGTGCGCACGTAGCCGTCGATGTACTGGTCGTCCACCGTGTTGACGCTGTGGTTCAGCGCCGTGTTGTAGTCCCAGCCGGCCACGCTGCCCTTGGCGCCCAGCAGCAGGCGCTGGGCGGTGGATTCGACCTCGTTGGTGCGGTTGCCGCCTTCCGCCAGGCGCATCGAAACGCGCAGGTCGGTCTTGTTGGTGGCGATCAGGCTGTGCGGGTAGTACTGGCCGGCCAGCGGGTAGTTCAGGTTGGTGATGGTCAATGGGCTGATGCGGTAAGTGCTGCGGGTGACGTTATGCAGCGCTTCGGCAAACAGGGTGTGGCCGCCGCCCGCTTCCAGTTCGCCGCGCGCCAGCAGCGACAGGCGCTTCGATTCCGGGAAGATTTCGGTGTCCTGCATGTAGTCGTACAGGCAGGCCTTGCTGCCGACGAAGCTGTCCGGCGCATACACGGTGGCCGGCGGGTTGCAGTCCGGCGCGGACGGGTTGAGGCGCGGGCCGGTGGGCGAGCCGTTGGGGCGCGTGCGCCGCACATTGGCGGGGAAGGTGTTGGAGCTGCCCACGTCGAGGTTGATGTCTGGCTGGTAGGCCGAACCGATCCAGCCGCGCTGGCCGGAGCGCAGCGGCTTGTTGTCCTGGTAGTCCAGCACCGCGAATACGTTGTAGCCCTGCTCGGTCAGCTTGCCGGTGCCGCCCGCCAGCGTCGCCATGGTCTTGCCGGCGCCGCCGTGCTGGGTGGCGCTGCCGTAGATGCTGGCATCGATGCCGGTGTAGTCGGCGCGGGTAATGAAGTTGATCACGCCGCCGATGGCGTCGGTGCCGTAAATGGCGGAGGCGCCGTCCTTCAGCACCTCGACGCGGGCGATGGCGGCGGCCGGGATGGCATTCAGGTCGACGCCGGCGTTGACGCCGGGCGAAGCGAAGTTGGCCAGGCGGCGGCCGTTCAGCAGCACCAGGGTGGAGGACACGCCGATGCCGCGCAGGTTGGCGCCGTTGAAGCCGCGTTGGCCGGAGATGTCGCTGAAGCTGGCGCCGTCGGTCAGGCCGGCGGCGCTGGCGGACACCTTGCCCAGCAGTTCGGCAGCGGTGGTGACGCCGGCCTTGTCGATGTCTTCGCGCCGGATCACCTGCACCGGCAGCGCGGTTTCCGCATCCAGCCGCTTGATCGAGCTGCCCGTGATTTCCACCCGCTGCAGCTTGCCTTCCTCGGCCTGCGCCAGCGCCGAACCGGCCGCGCCCAGTGCCACCGCGCCAAACGCAAGGCGCAACAATCCCGCCAGCACCGTTGGTGCCGGAACCTGTGTCTGCTTCATTACTCTCTCCTGTTATCGACTCTTCTTGGGTTTCACTCTCCCGGCCTCGGCGCCGTACAGATAGGCGGAGATGGCTTCGGTGAGGCGGGCTGCCTTCTCGACGTTGTCCTTGTTGGACACCATCAGCGTGGCAACCAGTGCTTCGATCAGCGCCAGGGCGGCGCTGGAGCTGCTTGGCAAGACCGGATGCGTGGCTTGCGCAAACAGTGCTACATCAGCCAGCTCCGCCAGGGGCGAAGCCGGAGAATCGGTCAGCGAGACGATGCAGGCGGCGCGGCTGCGCGCAAAGCCCGCCAGGCGGATCACGTCCAGCGCATAGCGCGGGAAGGAGATCACCACCAGCACATCATGGGGCGTGATCGTGGCCAGGTGGCCGGCCGCCACCTCGGTGCCGCCATGGCCGGCCACTTCCACCACATGCTGGCAGAACGGCTGCAGGTGCAGCGACAGCAGGCCGGCCAGGTGCGACGACAGGCCGAAGCCCATTACGTACACGGTACGCGCGGCGGTCAGCTTCTTGACCACCTTCTGCAGGCTGGCCGGGTCCAGCGCCTGGCTGGTGGCGCCGATGTTGGCGGCGGTGTATTCCAGGCTTTCCATCGCCGGGCTGCCGCGGCCCTGGCCGCGTTCGATATTGCTGCGCAGCTTTTCCACCGGCTGCAGGATGCCCTGCATGGTGGCGGCGATCTCGCCGCGCATGGCGGCATAGTTGGCAAAGCCGATGTCGCGCGCAAAGCGGCTGGCGGTGGCGTTCGAGACGGCGCAGTGTTCCGCCAGTTCCTCGATGCCGAAGGCCGTCACCCGCACCGGGTTGCGCAGCACGAAGTCGGCAATGGTGCGGCTGGAGGCCGAACCTTCGCTCAGCACGCGCTTCAGGGCCTGGCCCAAGGTGGACTGGGCGAAGGCGACTTCGGGCGAACTGGCTTCGTAGACGGTGCTGGCGGTGGTCGGCTTCATGTAAGCAAATTTTCAGTTGTTGGAAAGATGAAAATTTATCCGATATCCGCAATGTACGCATAACGAATCCGGAATTCAACAACTTTTTGAAAATTTATTTTCATATGCGCACACGATGAAAAAAATGATACATAATCGGGCCGACCTGAACTTCCGGCCACGGCCATGCAAATCCATCGACATCCGGTCTGTGCATCCCACGGTAGCGTGCACAGCGAACTGACCAGCTACCATTTCGGCCAGCCCGGCGGCCGCAAGGCCTACATCCAGGCTGCGCTGCACGCCGACGAGGTGCCCGCCATGCTGGTGGCGCACAGCCTGCGCAGCCGCCTGCAACTGCTGGAGCAGCAGGGCAGGGTGAGCGGCGAGGTGGTGCTGGTGCCGGCCGCCAATCCGCTCGGGCTGGCGCAGGTGATCAACGAGCGCCCCTTTGGCCGCTTCGACCTGGCCACCGGCATCAACTTCAACCGCGGCTACCCGCAGCTGGGGGCGCCGCTGGCGCAGGCCCTGCGCGGCAAGCTGGGGCACGACGCCGCCGCCAATGAGCGCCTGGTGCGCCAGCAGCTGCGCGAACTGGTGGCGGCCTGGCAGCCGGCCACCGACGCCGATACGTTGAAGAAGGCGCTGCTGGCGCTGGCGATCGACGCCGACCTGGTGCTCGACCTGCACTGCGACAATGAGGCCGCGCTGCACATCTATGCCGGCAGCGCCCAGGTGGCCGAACTGGAGCCGCTGGCGCGCCTGCTGCGGGCGGCAGCGCTGCTGCATACCGGCGTGGCCGGCGGCGACCCGTTCGACGAAGCCTGCTTCCGCCCATGGCAGGAGCTGGCCGATGCGCTGGGCGCGCAGGCGCCGCTGCCGCTGGCCTGCGTGGCCGCCACGGTCGAACTGCGCGGCGAAGTGCAGGTCGACTACGGCATGGCGGCGCAGGATGCCGACGCCATCCTGCGCTACCTGGCGCTGCGCGGCATCGTGCAGCTGGAGCGGGTGGAACTGCCGCCGGCCGGCTGCCGCCCGACGCCGCTGGAAGGCACCCAGCGCCTGGATGCGCCGCATGCCGGCATGCTGGTCTACCTGCGCGCGCTGGGCGATCAGGTGGCGGCCGGCGACGCCATTGCCGACCTGGTCGACCCGGCCAGCGGCGACGTGACCACCCTGCGCGCGGCGGTCGACGGTGTGTTTTTTGCGCGTTTGTCGCACCGCTACGTGATCCGCGGCATGAATGTCGGTAAGATCGCCGGTGTCCACCCATTCCGAGAAGGCAACCTGCTGAGCTTATGAAAAAACTGAAGCTGCCCAATACATTCGTGCTGCTGTTCATCATCATGGCGCTGATCGCGCTGGCCACCTGGCTGGTCCCCGGCGGCAAGTACGACACCCACCTGGTCAACGGCAAGCAGCTGATCGATCCTGCCACCTTCCATTACATCGACAGCAAGCCGCAGGGCCTGGCCGCCTTCCTGATGGCGCCCATCAAGGGCTTTGCCGAGGCGGGCCTGATCATCGGCTTCGTGCTGCTGACCGGCGGCGCCTTCAACGTGCTGCACAAGACCGAGGCGGTGGACGCCATGATCAAGTCGATCGCCAAGGCGCATGCCCGCTCGCGCCTGGTGCGGGCGGCGCTGATCCCGGTCTTCGTCACCCTGTTCTCGATCGGCGGCGCCACCTTCGGCATGAACGAGGAAGCGATCCCCTTCATCCTGATCTTCGTGCCGCTGGCGCTGGCGCTGGGCTACGACTCGATCGTCGGCGTCTCCATCCCCTTCGTCGGTTCCCAGGTCGGCTTCGCGGCAGCCTTCCTCAACCCGTTCAACGTCGGCATCGCGCAGGGCATTGCCGGGGTGCCGCTGTTCTCCGGCATGGGCTACCGCGTGATCGTGTGGCTGGTCGCCACCACCGTCACCATCGTGTTCCTGATGTGGTACGCGGGGCGCGTCAAGCGCCACCCCGAGCAGAGCCCGACCTACCTGCTGGACCGGGAAAAGCGCGCCGAGGGCACCATCGATTTCGGCGGCTTCGAAGGCATGACCGCCCGCCACCGGCTGGTATTGTGGGTGTTTGCGGGCACGCTGGGCGGCATGGTGTTCGGCGTGGTGAAGTTCGGCTGGTTCATCGAGGAAATCGGCGCACTGTTCCTGGCCATGACGGTGGCGGTGGCGCTGATCGGCCGCCTCGGTTCCGACGAGGCGGTGGCCGCCTTCGTGCAGGGCTCCAAGGACCTGGTCGGCACGGCGCTGGTGATCGCGCTGGCGCGCGCCACCATGGTGCTGGCGCGCGACGCCCACATCATCGACACCATGCTGCATGGCCTGATGCCGCTGGTGGCTTCGTCCTCGCCGGTGTTCTCGGCGCAGAAGATGTTCGTGATCCAGTCGGTGATCAACTTCTTCATCCATTCCGGCAGCGGGCAGGCCGCGCTGACCATGCCGATCATGGCGCCGCTGGCCGACCTGGTGGGCGTGACGCGCCAGACCGCCATCCTGGCCTTCCAGTTCGGCGAATTCACCACGCCGATGATCCCGACTTCCGGCATCACGGTGGGCGTGCTGGCGCTGGCGCGCATCCCCTGGCTGACCTGGGCGCGCTGGATGGTGCCGCTGCAGCTGATTTACCTCGTGCTGGCGCTGCTGTTGCTGGTGCCGCCTTGCCTCATGAACTGGTAGGATGACAGGCATGGAAACCATCAAACACCCCATTTCCGCGCCGCACGGCACGGCGCACTACGAACTGACCAGCTACCACTTTGGCCGGCCGGGCGGGCCGAAAGCCTACATCCAGGCCGCCCTGCACGCCGACGAAGTGCCGGCCATGCTGGTGGCGCAGGCGCTGCGCCAGCGCCTGGCCGCGCTGGATGCCGCCGGCAAGGTGCACGGCGAAGTGATCCTGGTGCCGGCGGCCAACCCGATCGGGCTGGGGCAGGTGATCAACGAGCGTCCCTTCGGCCGCTTCGACCTGAGCAATGGCATCAACTTCAACCGCGGCTACCCGCATTATTGCGAGCAGCTGAAAACCCGGCTGCAGGGACAGCTGGGCAGCGATGCCGGCGCCAATGTGCAGGCCATCCGCCGCCACCTGCGCGAGCTGGTGGGCCAGTGGCAGCCCACATCCGACGCCACCACGCTCAAGAAGACCTTGCTGGCCATGGCGATCGACGCCGACGTGGTGCTTGACCTGCATTGCGAGAACGAGGGCGAACTGCACCTGTACGTGGGCACCTCGCTGTGCGATACCGCCCAGCCGCTGGCCAACCTGATGGGCGCCTGCGCCGTGCTGCACACCACCGGCGCCGGCGGCGAACCGTTCGACGAGGCTTGCAGCCGCCTGTGGTGGGACCTGGCCGCCCATTTCGGTCCCGGCTATCCGATCCCGTCGGCCTGCATGGCGGCGACGGTGGAACTGCGCGGCGAAACCTCGGTCAGCTACGAGCTGGCGCAGCGCGACGCGGCAGCCATCATCGGCTACCTGCACGTGCGCGGCATGCTCGACGCGGGCGAAGTGAACGTGCCGGCCCAGGGCTGCATGCCGACGCCGCTGGAAGGCACGCAACGGCTCGACGCGCCCCATGCGGGCATGCTGGTCTACCTGAAGGAAGTGGGCGAAGCGGTGCGCGCCGGCGACGTGATTGCCGACCTGATCGACCCGGTGAGCGGCGACACCACGCCACTGAAAGCGGAGGTGGACGGCGTGCTGTTCACGCGCCTGTCGCACCGCTACATCATCCGCGGCATGAACGTGGCCAAGATTGCCGGCGCCAAGCCTTTCCGCAGCGGCAGCCTGCTGAGCCTCTAAGGCGTTTCGACGATCACGTTCTCGCGCGCCGCCGTGGTGGAGGCGATCACGCGCCAGGCCCCGGCCGGGGTGCGGCGCCAGACCGTGATGTCGGCCGCCCGGTGCGGCTTGCCCGTCGCCCGGGCCAGGAAGTCGCCGCAGGCGATTTCAAACTGGATGCGGCCATCTTCCAGCACGGCGCGGCGGCCGGCCGCCGGGCCGGCGGCTTCGCGCCACCAGTTCTCGCGGTAGCTGCCATCGATGCCCGCTTCGTGCAGCGCATCCTCGCTGTCGAAGCGCATGAAGCCCGCATCCAGTTCGGGGCTGAGGAAGGGATAGCCGATCTCCGGCCGCCATTCGCAGCGCTCGCCCTCGACCACGGTGGTGCCGGCGAAGCCGGTCATGGCCTTGCGGTCGGCGGGAATGCGCAGGTCGATGTGGAAGTCGGCGGCCTGGAACCACCAGACTGGCGTCAGCAGGTCGCTGCTGCCGTTGGCGCGCCAGATGCCTTTGCGGCGCCATAATCCTTCGTAGGACTGCGGCACGCTCATTGCAGGTCGCCGGTTTCGAAGTAGATGGTGCCGCCGATGGCCGCGATATTCGCCTTCAGCGCCATGGCCAGCGCATCCCTGCCGGCCGCCTGCATGCCCCATTTGCGCACCTGGACCGGCGCGGTCGGCGCACCTTCGGCAGCGTGATAGGACACGATATGGTCGAAATCCGGGCGGGTATCGATTTCCTTGACCAGGAAGCGCTGCCTGCCGCTGCCCACTTGCATATAGCGCGACAGGCTGGCGTCGCGCGGCTTGTCGTCCAGCTGGCGGAACACCAGTACCTTGTCGATGACTACCTTGACGCCCTTGTACTGGGTGCTGCCGCCGCGTTCGAAGTGGCCCTGCACGAGATCGGCCCGGAACTCCTTGCGCGGGGCCTTGGCTTCCGGCGCCAGCGCGCTCAGTTCGAACTTTTCCGGGTCGATGGTCCACAGCGCATCCTTGCCGTCGAGGCGCTTGCGCAAGGCGGCATCGGTGGCCGGGTCGGCGATGTGGACCTGCAGGATGACCTGGAAATCGTGCGGCGCATGGAACATCGGCAGGTGGGAGGCGTACAAACCATCCTGCCCGCCGAACAGGGCCATGCCGTGGGTGCCGTAAGTCTTGTCTGCGGCGTGCGCAGGCAGCAGCGGCAGGGTGCAAGTTGCCAGTAAGGCGCCGGCAAGCGCGCGTCGGATGAAGTTCATCCGCGCATTTTAACTCCTTAGCTCGGCCGGTACTTTGCCGCCGTTTTCGGCCAGCTTGCGCATCACCTGCTTGTGCAGCCAGATGTTCATCGTGGCCGAATCGTTGGTGTCGCCGGTATAGTGCAGTTCCTGCGCCAGCTCCTTGCGCGCCTGCAGGCTGGAGTCGAGGTCCAGCAGTTTGAGCAGGTCGACGATCGAGGAGCGCCAGTTCAGCGGCTGGCCGGCGCTGGCGGCTTTGTCATTGAGGATGGCTTCCACATCCACTTGCTGCATCGGCGGCGGCACTGGTTGCGCGCGCGGCGCGCTTGGCGCTGCGCCCGGGGCGGCGGACTGCTGGGACCCGGACGGCGTGGCGGGCGCACCAGAGGCCGGCGGTTGGGCGGCCTCTTGATGCGACGACGGGAAAATCTTGTGGAAAATGTTGCTCAGGATGCCCATGGTATGCCTCGCTTTCAAGTTGCGTGAAAGCTTAACAAGCACGGGCGCGTCACAACGTGCGTTGCCTAACCCTTAGGCGGGATTAGCGAAGGATTTCCACATTGCCCAGGTTGTCGTCCGGTTTGCGGTCGATCAGCTTGTTGTCCGGGTCGATGCCGGCTTTGGCCGGGCGGCCCGGCACCACCAGCCTGAAGGTCGATTCGTTGCGGTCGATCAGCTTGCGTTCGCGCAGCAGGGCATTGCCATCCTTGTCGTCCACGCCGATATCGATCAGGTCATGCAGCGGCACTTCCTTCTCGGCGCCCAGTTCGTCGGAGCGCAGCTTGGCCGCGTGCACGGTCAGCGTCACGTCGTACTTGCCGTCCGGGCGCTTCTCGGCGCTGGCGGCGACCAGGCGGTTGTCGAACAGGATGATGGCATTGAACAGGTCATCCACCAGGTAAGCCTGCTCGGGCGGCACAATGCGGCGCAAGCCATCCACCAGCACGGTCACGCTGGGATAGGGCGCGCCGTGGTAGGAGTACTGGCGCAGCAGGCTGGCCAGCAGCTCGTTGATCTTCTGCTCGCCCACGATGTCGGCCAGCAGGTACATGGCCAGGCTGCCCTTGTGGTAGTGGATGTAGCTCTGGTTCTCGTTGTCCGCCAGCGGCAATTCCTTCTTGTTCTCGGTGGCGCGGCCGAACAGGTATTTGTTCAGGTCATAGCGCAGGAAACGGCGCATGCGCTGCGGGCCGAAGCTCTTCTTCATCACCATCAGCGCCGAGTACTCTGCCAGGGTTTCGCTCAGCACGGTGGCGCCGCGCGTGTTGCCGCCCACCAGCTGGTGCGCCCACCACTGGTGCGCCACTTCGTGCGCCGTGACGTAGGTCGGGTAGTCGATATCCTTGGGATTCTTGTCGTCCACCTTGGCGATGAAGCCCACCGCTTCCGAATACGGGATGGTGTTCGGGAACGATTGCGCAAAGCGTTCGTAACGGGGGAATTCCACGATGCGCAGGATCTTGTGCTGGTAAGGGCTGAAATTGCGCGTGTAGTAGTCGAGCGAATCCTTGACGCCGCGCACCATGCGGTCCAGGTTGTACTCATGGCCCGGGTGGTAATAGATTTCGATGCCCACATCCTGCCACCAGTCGTGCTTCACCGCGTAGCGCGCCGACTGGAAGGCGTAATAGTTCAGGATGGGCTGGTCCATCCTGTACTGGAAGTAGCGGCGGCCATTCTTGCGCCACTCCTTCACCAGGGTGCCCGGCGCCACCGCGGTCTGGTCGGCCGCGGTGCCGAGGGTGGCCTCGAAACTGACCCAGTCGGCGTCGGCGCCCAGGTAATTGCTGGCCAGGCCTTTCGGATCGTCGCGCGGCAGGGCGCGTTCCTGCGCCGGCAAGCCGTGCTTCTTGCGGTCGCGCGGGTCGGTCAGTTCGGCGTGGCGCTGGTAGCCGATGTGCGGCAGCACCGTGTTGTTGAAGAAGGTGCCGTTGTTCAGCACGGGCGTGGTCTTGCCCAGGTTGAAGAAGCCTTTCGGCTCGTAGCCCAGCACGAAGTCCAGCGTGATCTTTTCGCCCGGCTGCAGCGGCTGCTCCAGGCGGTAGCTGTAGAAGCCCAGTTCCGTGTCGTTCAGCACGCGGTGGGTGCCGCGCCCGAAGCGCAGCGGCTGCAGGTCGGCGTCCGGGTCCTGCTGGATGTAGATGGTGCTGATGGCCTGCTGCGTTTTGTTCTCCAGCTGGTACCAGCCCTTGACGCGCAAGGTGCGCTGCGCGGGGTAGATGTCCAGGGCCAGCTTCACGTCGGTGATGCGCGGCTGCGCGATGTCCAGCACCTGCTTGTACTTGCGCTCATACTCGGCGCGCAGGGCATCGCGGCCGTAGTTGGTGCGGTAGTGGTTGACGTGCAGGTTGTAATACAGCACGGCGCCTGCGCCCAGGAAGATCGCCAGGCCGAAGGCAAAGCTGCCCAGCACCGGCAGCGTCAGCGCGTGGCGCGCCAGGCTGACGCGCTGGCGCCATTCCTCGTTGGTGCCGCGCGGCCAGAACACCACGCACAGCACCACCAGCATCACGGCGGCGCCGCCCCAGTACAGCTCATACCAGCGCTCGCGCACCATGAAGTGGCCGAAGCCGTTCATGTCGGAGTAGGGCAGGTCCGGCGTCACGCCGTACAGCACCATCGGATGGTCCAGGCCCAGGGTGGCAATGGTGATCGATGCCACGTAGTAGACGATCATCACGAAGTAGGCAACGTACTTCTGGTTGACCAGCACCTGGATGGCGATCGCCAGCACCGCGATCAAGGCGCAGGCCGGCAGCTGCACGGTAAACAGCCACTGGAAATACAGGCCGGGCTGCAGGTTGAAGTAGCCCTTGACCAGCTGGATCGACATGCCGACCAGCATGACGATGAACAGCAGCAGCGCCTGCACGCCGATCAGCCCGAACAGCTTGGACAGGATCGGCAGCCAGGTCGGCACCGGCAGCGCGTCCAGCATCTGCGCCATGCGGTGCTCGCGTTCGCGCCACACCATTTCGCCGGCGTAGAACGTGGTCACCACCAGCATGAACAGCGAGAAGGTATTGGTCACCATCTCCAGCACCTGGTAGGTGACCGGGTAGGTGCTGGTGCCGAACATCGAACCCATGTCCAGCGAGCCGGCATACATGGTCAGCACGCCGGCCAGCACGATGACGAAGAAGTAGATGTTCTTGGTGGTCTCGCGCAGGTTCAGGTAGCTGAAACGCAGCAGCAGCAAGCCCAGGCTGCGCGCCTTGAAGTCGGGCGTTTCATTGGTCGACACGGCGGCGTGGGTCAGCGTGGCCGGCATGTCGCTGTCGCTGCGCGCGGCCGCGCCGCTGTCGACCGTGCTGACGAAGTGGAAGCGCCAATAGCCCAGCAGCAGCGCCACCAGGGCGAACGACGACCAGATCGCGCGGTTCAGCAGGAACACGCCTTCCGGCAGTACCAGGCGCACGTTGCGCTCGGCGATCGGCCAGTATTCGGTAAGACGGATCACGGCGGTCGTGCCGAAGGGGTCGATCAGGGCCGCCAGGGTCTTGTAATCGAGGTCGCGCGCCAGGCCCGGCGCCACGATATAGCCCACCAGCATCACCACGCTCGAGACATAGACCGGCAGCATGCGCCGCGTCAGCGCCGCCAGCACGAAGAAGATGGCGCCGAAGATGAACAGGTTGGGCAGCAGCGACAGCGCGTACGGCAGCAGGTAGTGCACCAGCTGGAAAGGCCCGAGCCGCTCCGGGTCGATGCCCGGCAGCTGGGTGCCCAGCCAGACGCCGAACGGGATCGAGGCGAACACCACGCACAGCACCAGCCAGGCGCCGATGAAGCGGCCAAGCATGTACTGGTATTTGCGGATGGGGGCGGAGAAGAAGAAGTGGTGGGTCTCGTATTCGAAGTCCTGCTGCACCGAGCGGCCCATGACGGCGGCGATGATGATCACGCCCATGCAGCCGAGGAAGGAAGACGTCAGCATGATCGAGCGCGGCGCGTTGATGAACACGCGGCCGCCGAAGGTGACGATGGCTTCCTTGAACACGCCGCCGGCGGCGGCCATCCACAGCACGGCCAGCAGCATGAACATGCCGAAGTAGACCCAGGTCGACAACAGCTTCAGGCGCTGCTTCGCTTCAAAGAGGGCAATGGCGAACATGGCGGCCCCCGGTCAGTCGCAGGCTTTGCTGACGTCGTGGCGGCCGAGGATGGTCGCGAAGTACAGGTCTTCCAGGTCGCCCAGCGCTTCCTCGAAGCCGTCGCCCGGGTCGTCGTCGTTGTAGACGTGGATCAGGGTGCGGCCGGACATCAGGCGGGTCGAGATCACGGCATGGCGCTGCTGGAAGTAGGCCAGCTCCTTCTTGTCGATGAAGCGCGCCCAGATCTTGCAGCTGACGTCATCGATCAGTTGCTGGGTGGCGCCCGCCACCAGCAGCTTGCCCTTGTTGATGATCGCCATGTTCGAGCACAGGTCGGCCACGTCCGACACGATATGGGTCGACAGGATCACGGTGCGGTCTTCGCCGATATCGGACAGCAGGTTGTGGAAGCGCACGCGCTCCTGCGGGTCGAGGCCGGCGGTCGGTTCGTCGACGATGATCAGTTTCGGGTCGCCCAGCAGGGCTTGCGCGATGCCGAAGCGCTGGCGCATGCCGCCGGAGAAGCCGCCCAGGCGCTGGTGGCGCACCTCGAACAGGTTGGTCTGCTGCAACAGGCCATCCACCACTTCGCGGCGGCGGCCCCGGTTGGACAAGCCTTTCAGGATCGCGAAGTGGTCCAGCATTTCGTAGGCGGTGACCTTGGGGTAGACGCCGAAGTCCTGCGGCAGGTAGCCCAGCAGGCGGCGGATTTCATCCTTCTCGTCCAGCACGTCGAGGTCGCCGAAGAACACGGAACCGGCATCGCATTCCTGCAGTGTGGCCAGGGTACGCATCAGCGTCGACTTGCCGGCGCCGTTGGGGCCCAGCAAGCCGAACATGCCGGCGGGGATGGTCAGCGACACGTTGTCGAGCGCTACCACCCCGTTGGCATAGGTCTTCGATAAATTCTTGATGCGCAATTCCATGGTGACTCCGCTAACCCCTTTTCACATGATGGCATTGTATTGAATGCGCGACATATCGGTTGCCCGGATGCGATAGCCCGCATAATCAGCGCCCCAGGATGCGCTTTCCGGGGAACGGAAAGGGCTACTCCAGCGTTGGTTTAGCTGTAAAGTTTCAAGGGTAACAAGGTTGATACCCCCGCGCAAGGAACAAATCTGGACAAAATTGCTATATAGTCCCAAGCCATGCAAGTACACCATCCCAAACTCGATGCTGCAGTGCAGGAAAAAATCCTCACGGTGACCCGCTGCGGGCTGACCGCCCGCGAGTCGAACGGCTTCTTCCGCACCGCGGTCGGGCTGTATTACCTGGCCGGGCTGATGACCAAGGAGCAGCTGGATTTCAAGGCGCTCGACAAGGCCTTCAACCGTTTCATTTACCGCAGCATCGGCGCCGGCCACAGCGTAACCAGCATCCTGCAGTTCATGAGCGGGGCCAAGGTGGTGGAAGTGCTGGACTCGCCGCGCTTCATGCGGGCGATGGCGGATTACTTCCCCGAGGTGCCGGTCGACTCGATCCCCTTCCTGCTTGGGCTGAACCTGGGCGTGGCCAAGGACATCTCGAAGATCGACGCGCGCGGGCCAGTGGCCGACTGGCTGGAAAAGCAGCGCCTGCTGCGCGAAGAGGGCGGGGCATGATCCTGGTACCGGCGCTGCTGGCGCTCATCTTGGGCACCCTGGTGGTGGGCCTGCTGGTGCAGCTGGTGCTGCGCGTGTCGCGCCGCTATACGCTGGGCTGGCCCCACAGTTTCGGCTACGGTGCGCTGGTGACGCTGGCCGGTGTGGCAGGATTGCTGCTGCGCTTCTTCAGCGGCGTGGTGGTGCCCGGGCTGCCGGGCGCGGCGATCGCTTTCGTCTTCCATGCCCTGATGGGCGGCTGGTACCTGGGCCGCTACGTGCGGGACCGCGAAGGCCGTGCCATCGACTTCCGGAGCGGGGCTGTGCTGGGTGTGCTGGTGTTGCTGATGGTGCTGCTGGCCGGCTTCCTGTTTGGCGCACTGCAAGGGCTGGTCGCGGTACGGCAGGGCAGCGAGCCGGGCATATAATGTGGCTTTCCGAACAAGCTGGACGAACCATCATGAACCGCTACCACAATCCCCTCGACCGTTTCATCACTGGCGCCGACAAGGCACTGCGCGTGCTGGCCGGCGTGCATGCGGCATCGCGCCCGAATCCGGGGGCGCATGCGGCGGACGCGGAGATGACGGAGCAAGAGCACCGCCATAGCGCGGGCCTGATGCGGGTAAACCACGTGGGCGAGGTCATGGCGCAGGCGCTGTACAACTCGCAGGCGCGTTTTGCGAAGAGCGAGGAGGCGCGTGCTGCTTTCGATAAAGCCAGCCGCGAGGAAGAGGACCACCTGGCGTGGTGCGCGCAGCGCCTGTCGGAACTGGGCTCGCAACCGAGCTTCCTGAATCCCTTGTTCTATGCCGGCGCCTACGCGCTGGGCACGGCCGCCGCGCTGGCGGGCGACAAGCAAAGCCTGGGCTTCGTGGTGGAGACCGAGCGCCAGGTCGAGGCCCACCTGGCCAGCCACCTGGACCGCCTGCCGCCGCAGGACGCCAAGTCCCGCGCCATCGTCGAACAGATGCGCCTGGACGAAATCGCCCATGGCAAGGCGGCGGAAGACATGGGCGCCGAGAAGACGCCGCTGCCGATCCAGCTGGCAATGAAGGCCATGTCGAAGGTGATGACTTCGACCACCTATTACATCTGATGCAAGCGTGACCTCCGACAGCCCCAACCTGCGGGCTGTGGAAAAGCTCGCGTTAATCGACTGAGGGCAGTTCCTGGCGGAGGGCTGCCAGGTAAGCTGCCAGTGCTTGAGCGCGCGCAGTGCCTTCGTTCTCCCATGCGATGGCGTTATCCACGCGTTTGATCACGGCCGGAAGGGCAGTGGTCCAGTCGTCCTTGCGCAGCAAGCGCCGCGCGGCGGAAAGCAGCTCTTCGGAAGGAGTTGCCTGCCAGCTGATATGACGGACGATATTCAGGGCGAACGGCGGGCAGGTAAGGGACTCGAAAGCGAGTGCGCCGACTTGGCGAGGTGTCAATAACAGTGCACTGCGCTTGAACCAGATGTAAGCCAGCGCGAGCAGGGCGGTTGTGTAGAACAGCAGAATGCCAGCAGCGATGGACTGATTTCCAAAGCGGGAGAACAGGCCGGCAGGAATAAGGCCGAACAAGGCCAGCGCCATGAGCCACACTAAAGGGGCCAACACCTTGTAAGGACCGAATGGCGGCGGGATCCAGCGCCGTGCGGGCGGGATGGCGGGGACAAGCTGCTGTTTCCAGTGAAGCGGGAATAACGGGCGGTGTGGCAGCAGGGGATTGGGCACGAATGGCTCCTTGCCCCACAAGGTGAAGTTCTCTGTGCCGAAATGCAGTGACCAGCGGCCACCAAGGGTAGCCGCCAGCACGCCTTCATTCAAATGCATCAGGCGTGCCGAGTCATACAGGTAGAGGCCGGCCATAGCCGCTACCAGCAGTACCTCGGCATGCTGCACGATCAATTGCTGCTTTCCTTTTTCTTGAACATCGACTTCAGGCCCGCGACGGCGGCAACGCCACCGAGTGCGATGAGCTTCCACATCTTGGCGAGGAACAGGGCAGCGGCAGCCCAGAAGCCTTTCTTGGTCGCGATGACGGCGGCGCCCCCTGTAACCAGCGCCGCAAGCCCGAACTCGGCAACGTGATCGCCTGGCTTGAATTCCGAGTAGCGTTCGCCGTCGTTGTAATCGAAGCCGGCCAACACCTTGCGGAAGCTGGCCACATCGGCATCCAGCGTTTCAGGCGACGACACGAGGGTCGCGCTCATCACTCCGCTGCGGCCCAGCAGGCGGATCGTGTAGTTCAGCGACACGCCATTATCCGAGCGCAGCTTCAAGCCCCATTCCAGTCGCTTGGTCTTGTCGTCGTAATGCGGCGGGACATACCAGCCGTCGGTATGGAGGGCGCCGAGGCCGAGGCGCTTGCGTTCTTCGTTGGCCGGGCCGTCGCGTTGCTTCAGGGTTTTAAGCAGTTCGTCGGCGTCGATCTTATCGCCTTCCTTCACGTAGCCGCTGGGGTCGAAGGTGAATGTGGCCCACCAGCCGCCTTCGGTGTCCAGGATAGTGAAGTTGCCATCTTCTGGCAGGTTGCCGGTCAGCTCCAGGAAGCGGCGCGAATTCTTATCGTCCAGGAACTGGATTTTGTCGCTTGGCGTTTTCAGGGTGGCTTTGGAGGCAATGGCCTCGGTACGCGGGCCGATATGCCAGTCAAGCCTGTTGAATTCTGCCTTGCGCTGTTCGGCCGTCATTTGCTCCGCCATGGCCAGTACCGGCACCAGCGCTAGCGCAATCACCCAGTTACGAATCTTCATTGTTGTTTCCCCGTTGAGTTTTTTGGAATAAACCCAAGAGGATAGCAGCGAGGACCCCGTTCAAAATGCGCGCTTTCTCACTTTCTTAAGCTGCGCTCGATGGCGCCGGAGGCGGCGGCTTTCAGCAGGCGCTGGAACTTGGGGCATTCGGCGTGGCTGGGCGCGGGGCAGGCTGCGGCGTGGCGCAGGCCGTCGCTCATGGCTTTCAGGCGCTTGGCCAGCGCTTCGATCTCTTCCGCCTTGGCCAGCAGGAAGCCACGGTCGATGGCCGTGCCGCCATCGGGCGTGAACATGGCGCCGATCTCATCCAGCGACAAACCGGCCGACTGGCCCAGTGAAACCAGGGCCAGCGTATCCAGCACGCCCGGCGCGTAGGTGCGCCGCAGGCCATTGCGGCCAGCCGGCTTGATCAATCCCTTCTTCTCGTAATAGCGCAGCGTGGAGGCTGCCATGCCCGAGCGCTGGGCGACTTCGGCGATATCCATTAAAAAATCCCTTGACTTGAAGTTGACTTCAACTTCTACAGTGTGCACAACAACCTGGGAGATTGCAATGGAAATCATCATCATCGGCATCGGCGCCACCATCGTGTTCGACGCGTGGCTGATGCTTCTCAAACGGATGGGCGTCAAGACCATGAACATGGCCTTCATCGGCCGCTGGGCGGGCCACCTGGTGCGGGGACGCTTTGCCCACGCATCGATTGCCGCCGCGCCCGCGGTGGGCGGCGAGCTGGCCCTGGGCTGGCTCGTGCATTACGCCACCGGCGTGGCCTTTGCCGCCGCGCTGGTGGCGGTGGCCGGCCATGGCTGGCTGCATGCGCCCAGCCTGGGGCCGGCGATGGCGGTCGGCATTGCCACCGTGGGCGCACCGCTGTTCGTGATGCAGCCATCGATGGGCCTCGGCATCGCCTCCAGCAAGACGCCGACCCCGCTCAGGAACTGCCTGCGCAGCCTGGCAAACCACGCCGTGTTCGGCCTGGGCCTCTACCTCTCCGCTTTACTCGTCAAAGGAATCGCAGCATGAAGAAACTCGCCGTCATCTATCACAGCGCCCACGGGCATACCGAACATATCGCTTCGCACGTGGCGCAGGGCGCCGCCGCGTTGCCGGGCATGGAAGTGCATGTGCTGAAGGCTTCGGAGCTGGCAGGAGCGCCCGAGGCGCTCCTGCAGTACGATGGCCTGGTGCTTGGTTCGCCGACCTACCTGGGCGGCGTATCCGGTGTGTTCAAGACCTTCATGGATGCCACCGGCAAGATGTGGCGCACGCAGCAGCTCAAGGGCAAGCTGGCCGCCGGCTTCACGGTGTCGTCGCTGCCGGCGGGGGACAAGCAATCGACGCTGCTGTCGATGTTCACCTTCTGCATGCAGCACGGCATGCTGTGGGCCGGGAACCCGATCATCCCGGAGCAGCAGGACGGCGTGCCGTACGAGGAGGCGGCCAACCGCCTGGGCTCCTGGTCCGGCATGATGGCCCAGGCTGGCCACGGCGCACCGGCCGACCAGTTTGCCCCCGGCGACATCCGTACTGCCCTCCTGTTCGGGCATGGCTTTGCCGAGACGCTGCTCAGGCTTCGATAATCTCGAAGCTGTGGGTGATCTGCGCGGTCTTGGCCAGCATGATGCTGGCGGAGCAGTACTTGTCGTGAGACAGGGTGATGGCGCGCTCCACCGCTTCCGGCTTCAAGTCCTTGCCGGTGACGACGAAGTGGAAGTTGATTTTGGTGAAGACCTTGGGTTCGGTCTCGGCGCGCTCGGCCTGCAGGGTCACCTCGCAGCCGCGCACGTCGGCCCGGCCCTTTTTCAGGATCAGCACCACGTCGTAGGCGGTGCAACCGCCGGTACCCAGTAATACCATCTCCATCGGGCGCGGCGCCAGGTTATGGCCGCCGCCTTCCGGTGCGCCATCCATCGCAACCAGGTGGCCAGAACCCGTCTGGGCGCGGAAACTCATGCCCGACGGGCCATTCCAGCTGACTTTCACTTCCATCTGAACTCTCCGTTAAATGCGTGCGGGCATTATACGGTCATCATGTATTTCTCGCTCTTCATGCGCCGCTCGGTGTACCAGACGCACAGCATGGCCAGCAGCAGGCTGCTGAAGAAGGTTTGCAGGAAAGGCAGCATGCCGATGCTCTGTCCCTTGGCCAGCTCGCGCAGCAAGGTCTGGTTGGACAGCACCGGCACCATGTACATCCACCAGCTATTGGTCAAGTTCATCATCGGCACCACGATCACCGGCACCAGCGGCACGATCATGGTGAAGCTGACCAGGGTTTGCGCTTCCTTGAAGGAGCGGGCATTGATGGCCAGCGCGATTTCCAGCGCCGCCGCGAACAGCGACAGCGTGGCCGAGGCCAGGCACACCATGGCCAGGTCGCGCCAGCCCAGGCGCCAGGACAGGCCGATTTCCTCCAGCGGCAGCCATTTCAGGATGCCGTGCGCGATCGCCAGCTCCAGCGTGATGCCGACGATCGACAGCAGCGAGGCCGCCAGCCATTTGCCGATGATCAGGTCGGCCGGCCGCACCGGCTGCGCCATCAGCACTTCCAGCGAGCGCCGTTCGCGTTCGCCGGCCGTGCTGTCCACCGCCGTGCTCATGCAGAACATGAAGGCCGGGATGAAGAAGATGCCCAGCATGGTGCTGATGGTGTTCGCCGAGCGCGAAGCGCTGGTGCCGGCATCGTAGCGCTGCACCAGCACCGGGTTCAGGTTGACCGGCGACACGCCGTGCGCCAGCAACCGCGCGCTGGCGATATTGCGGCTGTAATCGCGCAGCACGTATTCGATTTCGTCGAGCTTGCGCGAACTGTCGGAGGCGGAGTCGAACCACAGCTCAACCCGCGCCGGCCGCATGGCGTGGTAATTCTCCGCGAAGTCCGGCGTCAGGCGCAGCACGGCGGTGACGGTCTGGCGCCGCAGCATCGCGTTGATGCCGTCCTCGTCCATCGGCTCCAGTTCGGTGATGTTCACATTGCGCTGGCGCAGCTGGTTCATCAGGGTAGGCGCCTGCTCGCTGCCGATCACGGCCAGTTCCACGCCTTCGCGTTCGGGCTTGGTGGCGCGGTCGACCTGGCGTTGCAGCACCACGCCCACCAGCAGGGGATACATCAGCACGAACAGCAGCAACAGGCTGAGGGCGCGGCGGTCGCGCAGGGTTTCCTTGAGCTCCTTGCGAAAGACGATGGGGAATTTGAGCTTCACAGTTCGATGCCCTCCTCGGTGCCGACCAGGCGCACGAAAGCATCTTCCAGGCTGGACAGGCCGGCCTGTTCGCACAGCTGCTGCGGCGTGCCCTGGGTCACGGTGGTGCCGCGCGCGATCACGATCACGTCGTCGCAGGAGTGGATCACTTCCTGCATCACGTGGGTCGCCATGATCACGCAGCAGCCGTCCGCCTTCAGCGCCGCCAGCGCGCGGCGCAGGGCGCGCGTGCTCATCACGTCGAGGCCGCGGCTTGGCTCGTCCAGCAGCAGGTGGCGCGGCCGGTGTAGCAGGGTGCGCGCCAGCGCCACCTTGATGCGCTGGCCCTGCGAAAATCCCTTGGCGCGGCGGTCGATGATGTCTTCCAGCGACAGCAGTTCGGTGACCTCGGCGATGCGGCGCAGGATCGCCGTCTCCTCCATGTCATTGAGTTCGCCGAAGTAGCGCAGGTATTCGCGCGTGGTCAGGCGTTCGTACAGGCCGAACTGGTCGGTCAGCAGGCCGACATTGCGCCGCACGGCCATCGGGTTGACGGCAGGGTCGACGCCGTCGATGGAAATGGTGCCGTGGTCGCGCTGCAGCAGGCCGACCAGGGTGCGCAGCAAGGTGGTCTTGCCGGCGCCGTTCGGTCCCAGCAGGGCGGTGATCACGCCGTCGCGTGCGGTGAAGCTGGCGCCGGCCAGCGCCTGCACCTTGCCGAAATGCTTGCAGAGGTTGTGGACTTCGATCATGGTTGCGGTCCTGCGCTGTTCAGCTGGAAGGTGGGGGCCGGGATTTCATTGAGGCAGCCGGCTTTGACGGGCGCCTCCGGCTGGTCGAGGAAGGCACGCAGCAGGCGCGGCGCGCAGCCCAGCGGCGACACGATATGCCCGCCGTTCTTCACCACCAGGTGCTGGGCGTGCGTCATGTATTTGCGCGCGGCTTCGGCGCGGCGCGGCGGCGTGACCGGGTCCAGCGCGCCGGACAGCAGCAGCACCGGCGCCGCGATCATGGCCGGCTCGCTGTACGGCACGGCCGGCACCGACATGGCTTCGCACATTTTCCCGATGCGCATGATCTGCGCGGCGTTGAGGAAGGAACCCCGGGTGTCTTCTTCCAGCAATTGCGGTGTCAGGCGCGGGAAGTCTTCGGCGCAGACCACGGCCAGGTGCAGCGGCATGGCCGGCCCGTTGTCGGACGCGAAGTCGCGCGACACATTGCTGCGCGCGATGAAGGGCGCCCAGCGGTCCTGGTAGGCGCTGTGGATCAGGAAGGGCAGGCGCCGGCTGTCCGCCTGCGAATACAGGATGTTGTGCACCGTGCCGAGGAAGCGCATGCTGGTCATTTCAATCCGGCTTGGTTCGGCCGTGCGCGGGTCCGGCAGGTTGAGGGTGGCCGGCGCCCTGGCCAGGCGCGCCGCCAGCGCCTGGAACTCGGAGCGCAGGCTGGGGAAGGCGGTGGCGCACACCGTATCGTCGGCGCATTGCTTGAACAGGGCCTCGAGCGCGGCCTGGGCATCGCGCGCGCCGGCCGGCACCACCTGGTCGGGCGCCGCCACGCCATCCAGCACCATGGCGCGTACGCTGCCGGGGAACAGGCGGGCATAAGCCTGGGCCAGGCGGCTGCCATAGGAGCCGCCCCACAGGTTGATGCGGCCGTAGCCGAGGGCGCCGCGCACGGCTTCGATATCGCGCGCCGCCTGCTCGGTGGTGTACAGGTCGAAGCGCTTGTTCAAGCCCTTGATGCAGGCGCGGGTTTCGGCCAGCAGTTCCTCTTCCGTGGCTGTTTCGGCATTCTTGCCTGGTTTGCAATCGAGCTTGCCCGATAATCCTGTGCCGCGCTGGTCGATCAGCACGATGTCGCGCGTGGCGCGGACTTTGCGGAAAGTGGAATTCAGCAGCGGCACCAGGTCCGAGCCCGCCTCGCCGGGGCCGCCGGCCAGCAGGAACAGCGGGTCGCGCCGGGCCGATTCGCGCAGGGCCGGGGCCACGGTGACGTGCAGGTTGAGGGTGGCGCCCGGCGCCTGGTGGTCCTGCGGCACCGCCAGGCGCATGCAGCGCAGGGCTTCTTCGGTGCCGGGCAAATGGCAATCCTTGCCTTTCTGCGCCGGCGCCTGGGCCATGGCCAGGGCTGGCGCCAGCAATATGGCCAGCAGTGGCGAACGCATGGCCGTCTCCTTCTATGATTCTGGGGTTCCATAGTAGCCCGGCAATATCTGCTTAGCAACGGCAACACGGTACAGGGCGGGGTTGACCCAGCAAGCCGGCCCGGGCTATAATCGCCAGCTTTCCGTGCGCTCAGGAAAAGCACATAAGAAGGATGCGTCCGCTGCAGTGACCGGGCGGAACCACCGATTGAGCGTTTTTTAATCTTTCACAGAAAGTTCAAACATGAAAACTTTTTCCGCTAAGGGCCATGAAGTCCAGCGCGATTGGTTCGTGATTGACGCGACGGACAAAGTCCTCGGCCGTGTTGCCAGCGAAGTGGCACGCCGACTGCGCGGCAAGCATAAGCCAGAATTCACCCCTCACGTTGACACCGGCGACTTCATCGTTGTCGTGAACGCAGGCAAACTGCGCGTGACCGGCACCAAGGCAACCGAGAAGACCTACTACCGTCACTCCGGTTACCCAGGCGGCATCTACGAGACCAACTTCCTGAAGATGCAACAGCGCTTCCCAGGCCGCGCCCTGGAAAAGGCAGTGAAAGGCATGCTGCCGAAGGGTCCTCTGGGCTACGCCATGATCAAGAAGCTGAAAGTGTACGCAGAGGGTTCCCACCCGCACGCTGCCCAGCAACCTAAAGCACTCGACTTCTAAGGAACTGACATGATCGGTAACTACAACTACGGCACCGGCCGTCGCAAGAGTGCAGTGGCTCGTGTGTTCATCAAAGCTGGCACCGGCCAGATCATCGT
>CBHWEO010000043.1:0-27066 GCA_966112955.1 uncultured Duganella sp.
CAAGGAACTGGGCGGCGTGGCTGGCCGGCTTCTGGCCGGACTTGAGGGAGGATTGTAATACTTCCACCTGCATCTTCAATCGGTCTTTCGCAAATTCGGCGCCGCTGTCGATGCCGGCCACGATTTCGAGGCGCAGCACTTCGGACTGCAGGCGTTGACGGTTGTTTTCCAGTTGGCCGGCATAGGCGGCGCGCGCGGCCGCGCCCTCCCCGGCCGCTTTCAGGGCGGCGTCGAAGCGGGTGCGCAGGGTGCGCTCGGGCTCGGGCGGCAGCCCGGGCAGCGCTTGCCAGCGCTGGTTCCACTCGGCGCCGTCGAGCTCGTCCGTTCCGGCTAGGGCGTTTTCCAGCGCCTGCACCAGGCGCAGCTTTTCGCGCATGGCGTTGGCCTGGGCGGCGCCGGCCCGCTTGCGGATGGCGTCGGCCTGCGCCTGCAGGGCGCCCACGGCGGCGCGGTAGCGCTGGTCGATCTTCTGCTCGCTGGCACGCGGCACCGCGCCGGTCGCGTGCCAGGCTGCCGCCGCATCCTTCAGCGCCTTGCCGATGGCAGCCAGCACGGCCTTGTCGTCGCCCTCGAAGGTGGCCCCTTCCAGGCTGGCGCAAATCGCTTCGCGGGCGTGCAGGTGGGACTTGCGTTCATGGTCGGCGGCGTGGGCGTGCTCCTTGCGCTTGGCGAAGATCTGGTCGCAGGCGCTGCGGAATTTCTGCCACAGGGCCTGTTCCGTCTTGCGCTCCAGCGGCAAGGCGCGGGCGTGGCCCTGCCACGATTCCTGCAGGCGGCGCAGAGTGTCGATGGTGTGGCGGTCGAGCGGGTTGAGCTTGCCGACTTCCTCGATCAGCTGCTCGCGGCGGGCCACTTCGATCCTGCGCTGGGCGTCGAGCGGCGCCATCAGGGCGTCCATGGCCTTGCTGAAGGCCGCGTCCAGGCGCTTCTTGTCCTTGCGGTCGATGGTGCCGAGGCGGCTCCAGGCCTGGCGCAGGCGCTGCGTGGACGAGGCCAGCGTGCGCCAGTCATGCGTATGCGGCAGGTTGCCGGAGGCCGATTCCTCGCGGTCGGCCTGGGCCCCGCCGGCCGCTTCCAGCTGTGCCGCATCGCGGGCGAGCAGCGCGTTGGCTTCGTCGACCAGTTGTTGCGCTTTTGCCGCATTGGCATGGCGTTCGTCGGCCAGGTGCTTGAAATGGGCGGCCGCCGGCGCATAGGCGGCCGTGCAGGCGGCGTCGAATTTTTCCCACAGCGACTTGGGGGCGGCGCCGGAAACGCCGTCCAGCGCTTTCCAGCGTTCGCGCATGCTGCCGACCTTCTTGGCCAGTTCGCTCATGCTGAGGCCTTCGCTCGGCAGGTGTTCCACCGCGTGCACCAGTTCTTCGCGCGAGACATTGCCGCCCCAGCGCGCCCAGTCGCCCAGGCGCTTCAGGTCGGCGCGCGCATGGGCCAGGCGCTCGGCCTGGGCCGGGGTCAGGCGGCCGGTCTTGCTTTCCTTCAGCGTTTTATCGTGCTCAGCGGCAATATGCAACTGGCCCTGCGCGAGCGCGGCTTCCATCGCCTCCACCAGGTCCATGAACTGGCGGTTGGCTTCCTGCTCGGCCGGCGACGGCTTGTGTTTTTCCTTCGGCGCGCGCGGTGGGCGGGTCGCGGCGGCATCGCCGCCCTTTTCCGGATCGGCGGTTTCCGGCGCCGCCGTGGTCCGTTCGCCTTCGGCAACCACGGCCGGGGCGGCAGCCGCCTCCGGTGCCGCTGTCGCTCCTTCATCGGGGCCGGCTGGCGCTGCGGGCGCCGGTGCTGGCGCCGACGGCGGGGCGGCGGCCTGCTGCGCGGCACGTTCGGCGGCCAGCGCGGCATCGAAATCGTTCAGCAGGTGGCGTGGCAGCGAGCCGCGCTCCGGCGACGCCATATGGGCCTCATGCTCGCGTGCCAGCCGTTCCAGTTCGGCGGCGTCGGGATGCTTGCGTAGGGCGGCCAGCGCATCGATCATCGCGCGCTGCAGTGTCACCTGGGCTTCCAGCCGTTCGCCCAATGCGGCGCGCACATGGGCAAACTCGGCGGCGGCGGCAGGCGCGGCATCGACCACCTTCCATTGCCGGTCCAGGTCCGCCACCAGGTTCGGCGTCAGCTTTTCGTCCGCCAACAAACGCTGCGCGAGGGCAATGCACGCCTGGGCCTGTTTCTGTTCGGCCTGGAAGTGCCGGATCGCATCGAGCCGCCCTTGCACCAGCTTGGCCACCCGCCGGTCCGAATTGCGCACGGCAGCCTGCACCCGCTCGAGCGCGGGCTGCGACACCACGTGCTCGGCCGCGGCAAGGCGCACGTCGGCAAATTCGCTGTTCAGGATGAGCTCAACCGCAGCGGCCTCGTCGCCCGCCAGGTTGCGGGCCAGCTCGGCTTGCGCCGCGCGGCGTTCTGCGGGTGTGCCCAGCGGCGCCTGCGATCCGCCGGCACTCGGCTGGCCGGCAACGCTGGCCTGGCTGGCCTGCTGCTTGAAGAGGAACTCAAACATAGTTGTGCTATGAATGGATCAAAACCACCATCATAGCGCAGCGCCGCCCGGCAAGGGCGGCGAATGCAGCCGGCGTGTTCAGGCCGGGTCCGCAGCGGCGCGATGGGCCGTCCGCATGCGCCGGTGGTAGCGCAGCTTCGGCACAGGAATTACGACCGCGTCTTCATCCCGCAGGGAGGCACGCACCTGCTTGGCTTGCGACAAGGCTTTCCTGTCTTTGTCGGCGGAAGCGGGCACGCGCCGCGCTTCCACCACTTGAGCGTCATGGGCCAGGAATTTGTTCGCGATGTCGAACCACGCTTCGCCACCGATGGCGGCGCGGGCAATGGCGAACAATTCCTTTTCCTCTTTCTCCAGGCGCTGCAGCAACAGCGTGCAGAAAGTTTCGATCGATTCGCAAATTTCGGTAACCTGCTGTTCGCTGATTTCCGCCGCGATGTCCAGTTCCGCCTGCAGGCGGCGGATCACGCCCAGCGCGGCCTGGTTCAGGCGGCTCAATTCTTCCAGCAGGGCATTGGCCTGTTCCGTCGCGTTCCGCAACGCCGGAATCAGGTACAGCTCGATCTTGCGCCAGTGGCAGGCCTGGTACAGGCGCTCCAGGGTTTCGCAAGCATATTCAAGCTGGGATAGGGTCAGGCGCTGCTGTCGGACCAGCGTCGATTGCACATACTTCTGGAACGACAGCAGGCTAAGGCGCACGTTAGCCTGTTCAACGGATAGCGCAACTAGTGTGTATGTGGCCGTTAACATTCTTGCTCCCTAATGTCGCTACGCGGAAACGGAAGTACAAGTGTAAATTAGCCCGACAAGATCGCCTTGACATTTATCAATGTACTGTCACGGCGTCCTCTCAATTTAAGAGGTTTTCAATTGCAGCGCAAGGCGAAGATCAACCATACCAGCTTCTCGCGCCGGCGTCACGGTTCCGCCGAATCTGCGCATCAGTTGTTGCATTCCGATATTCTCCGACAGCGCTTCCCCCGTCAGTTCTCGGGTTCCTCGGCTGCGGAAATAGTCAAGCAATTTCTGGAACAGGATATTTCCCAAGCCTTTGCCTTTCAGATCGGAACGCACGATGATCGCGAACTCCGCCTGCTGGTTGTCGGGGTCGGCCACGGCCCGCACCACGCCCAGCGTTTCGGGTTCACCATCCGCACCGGTGCGCGTGGCAATGAAGGCCATGGCGCGGTCGTAGTCGATCTGCGTCAGGCGCGCCAATTGTGCCGGCGGCAGTTCCTTCATCGCCGAGAAGAAACGCAGCCGCACGTCGTCCGGCGCCAGCTGGCTGAAAAAGCGCACGTGGGCCGGCGCATCTTCCGGCCGGATCGGCCGCAGCGTCAGTGGCGCGCCCTGCCAGGTGATTTCCTGTTCCAGCTCCTGCGGATAAGGCCGGATCGCCATGCTGCTTTCCGCGCGGCGCGGGCCGAGCGCGGCGCGCGCCGCGTGCACCTGCAGTACACCGTCCGCCACCGTGACCGGATCGATTTCCAGCGTGGCGATTTCGCCGATGTCGGCCACCAGCTCGGCGACCTGCACCAGCGCGCCGCTCAGGATGTCGCGCTCGGCGGCCAGGGCGCGGCCCACGCCGGTACGCCGCAGCATGTCGCGCGCCAGCACGGTGTTCAGCGGCGGCAGGCCGACGGCGCGGTCGTCCACCACCCGGCCGGCGCTGCCGCCCAGGCCCACGCTGATGGCCGGACCGAACACGGGGTCGACCTGCATGGCGATGCGCAACTGCTGCCCCGGCCCTGGCGCCTGCTCCGCCAGCGGCAGGCCATACGCTGCCAGGACGGCCGCCAGGTCCGCCTGCGCCAGCTCGTCCTGACCTGCGGCGCGCGCCGCCTCGACCAGTTTGCGCGCCCGCTGCCGCTCCGGCACCGAATGCGCCGGCACCTGGCCTGGCACTTCAATCAGCAAGGCCTGGTTGCGCGCATATTGCACCACCTGGCTATAAGCGCGCACGGCTTTTTCCGGCGTGTCGTAAGTCGGCAGGCCCGCCTCGGCGAAGATCTGCCGCGCATCCGCCACCGAGGCGCCGCCCAGCCAGCAGGACAGCACACTGCGCCCGCTTTGCCGCAGCAACGGCGCCAGCGCCCGCGCCACGCCGGCACTGGCCGCGGCCGACGATGGCGCATGCACCACCAGCAGCGCGTCGGCGCCCGGATCGGCCAGCAAGGCGCCGGCCACGGCGGCATGGCGCTCGGCGCTCGCCTCGCCGCCGATATCTATCGGATTGGACAGTGACAGCCCGGCCGGCAGCTCGTGCCGCAGGCGCTTGCCGGTGTCGGGCGAGAACTGCGCCAGCTTGCCGTGCACGTATTGCAGGGCGTCCGCCGCCAGTTGCCCGGGCCCGCTGCCATTGCTCATGATGGCCAGCCGCGTGCCGCGCGTGGGCTGGGCGCGCGCCACCGTCTCCACCGCGTCGAACAGGTCGGCCGAGGAATACACGCGCAGCATGCCGGCGCGGCGGATCACGGCGTCGTACACCCTGTCGTCGCCGCTGCGACCAGCCTTCAGCACCACTACCGGCTTGCCGCGCGCCGCGATACGGGCCGCCGACATGAACTTGCGGGCATGGCTCACCGTTTCGATATGCATGACGATGGCGGCCGTATCCTCGTCGGCGGCCAGGAAATCCAGCATGTCGCCCAGGTCGATGTCGCCGCCTTCCACCAGCGACACCATGCGCGAAAAGCCGATGCCGTGCTGCTGCGCCCAGTCCAGCACGGCCGTCATCACGGTGGAAGACTGCGAGATGAAGGCGGTCTTGCCCGGCTTGGCCCCCACGTGGGCGGCGCTGGCATTCAGGCCGGCCTGCGGCGCCAGCAGGCCGATGCCGCCGGGGCCGAGGATGCGCAACAGGTACGGCCGCGCCGCCTTCATGACCTGCTGGCGGATGGCGTCGCTGACCGGCGTCAGGATGATGGCGCCGCGCGTGCCTCTGGCGCCCAGGTCGGCGATCAGCCCGGCCACCGTGTCCGGCGGCGTGCAGATGATGGCCAGGTCCGGCACCCGCGGCAATGCCGACAGGCGCGGGTAGCACGGAATGCCGCGCAACGCGTCGTACTTGGGATTGACGGGCCAGAGCGCGCCGGCAAAACCGCTTTCGGCCATATTGTTCATCACCTGGGTGCCCATGCGGTCGGGCCGCAGCGAGGCGCCGAAAATGGCCACCGAACCGGGTTCGAACAGGCTGTCCATATTCCTGATGGTCATGGCCGCTCCCCGCTCCTTTACCAGCGTGAATAATGGTCTTCCGTCACCCCCGGCATCTGGGTGACGATGCGTTTCGGCCCTTCCGGGTCGCTGCGCACCCAGCCGCTGAAATGGCCGACCGGCTGGATGTAGCGGCTGGCGGCCACCACCAGGTTGCGGTCCTGGCGGCGCGCGCCGTCCGGCGTGAAGAACAGTTCCAGCTGGTCGTCTTCGGTGAAGATGTGCCAGCGCTGCATGGGGTCGTGCGGGTCGAAGATGAAATGCACGGGCGCCAGCGGCACCACCTCGCCATCGATCCACAGCGCGTTTTCATGGCCGCCGAAATAGCCCGATTGCAGGTTGAAGCCCATTTCCAGGTTGTGCGCGGAAGCCCAGCGCCACGACGTCTCGCGCGCCAGCAGGCCGTTCGAATAATCGAAACTGGCCACGCCGCCATCGAGCTTGTATTCGTCGCGGAAGGTGCGCACTTCGCCGCTCAGGGGCATGCCGGGCGACTTCTGCGTGCCGTGCAGCGCGCCGCCCTTGACCGGGCCGGTGGCCAGCAGCAGCGGCGCGATGGGTGGGCCGAATTCGGCGTCGATTTCCAGGTAGGGGCAGCGCAGCGTGAGCCGGTAACGGCCGCCGTCCAGCGGGTCAATGCTGATCTGCGTGCTGCGGGTGCGGAACCAGCTTGCCGCGCCGGCGTGCTCGCCCACGCCGACCGACATGCGGCCCGGCAGGCCGTCCTGCGAGAAATTGGCCATCATGTCGCTGTCGTTGCGGTCGAAGGCATAGGCGAAACAGGTGCTGGTCCAGCCCAGGTCGACGATGGCGACCGCCGCCATCACCTGCTCCGACACCAGCGACACGTAATGCCATTTCTTGTGGTGGAAGCGGCGCCACAGGCTGCTGCGTGCGTGCTCGCCCGCCAGCAGGTGCCAGTCGAAAGCTTCGGTGGCGCCGGCAAAGCGGCCCAGCTGCGGCTTGCCGTCGGCGCCGACGATGCGTTGCGGTGCGGCGGCCAGCTTCATTGTTCGACTCCCTGGCCGTCCAGTTCCGCCTGCAGCGCGGCGCCGAAATCGGCCGGCTCGCAGGCCTGCACCTGCACTTGCGGGCAGCCATGCCAGTTGGCCAGGCGCTGCACCGCCCCGGCCACGTCGCGCACGAAGCGGTCGGTGACGCGCACGCCCGGTTCCAACACGACGTTCTTCAGCTCGAAGGTGCCGGCGCGCCGGTGCGCCTTGGCGTCGACGCGCCCCACCAGCGCGCCGCGCCGCAGGATCGGCAGGGTGAAGTAGCCGTAGCGCCGCTTTTCCGCCGGCGTGTAGCATTCCAGCCGGTAGTCGAAATCGAACAGGTCGACCGCGCGGCGCCGGTCCCACACCACCGGGTCGAAAGGCGACAGGATGGTGGTCAGGGTCGGCGACAGCCCTCCTTCGGCGGCGGCCTGCGCCAGGTCGGCCAGGTCCGGGTGGATGTAGACGGCATCCTTCCAGCCCTCGACCCGGGCGCGCAGCAGCAATCCTTCGCCGGCCAGCGCTTCCAGGTCGGGGCGCGGCGGCTTGGTGCGGTAATAGTCGGCCACCCAGGCGCTGCGCGCCAGGCCCAGTGCACGCACGGTTTTCAACGCCAGTTCGCGCCGCGTGTCGTCCATGCCCGGCATCCGGCTGTCGTCCCAGCCCGGCAGCACGCGTTCGGCCAGGTCATACACGCGCTGGAAGTTGTGGCGGCGCGCGATCATCAACTGGCCGGCCGTGAACAGCACTTCCAGCGAGCGCTTTTCCGGCTTCCACTCCCACCAGCCGCCGGCCTTGCCGTCGGTGCGCTCGAAATCGGCGGAGCGCACCGGCCCGTTGGCGCGGATATGCTGCAGCACGCGCTCGACGTCGGCGCGCCGCTCCTTCATCCACTTCACGGAATACTTCCAGCCCATAGCGGCCGGATCAACCATCCGGTGGCGCAGCAGGCGGTAATCCTCGATCGGCACGAAGCACGCTTCGTGCGCCCAGTACTCGAACAGCGAGCCTTCCGCCAGGTGTTCTTCCAGCCAGGACTGGGGATAGTCCCCCAGGCGGCTCCACAGCACCAGGTAGGGGCTGCGCGCCACCACGTGGATGGTATCGATCTGCAGCACGCCCATATTGCGGATCGCCTCGAGCACGTCGGCCTTCTGCGCCTTGCGCCGGCGCGGCTGCAGCAAGCCCTGCGCCGCCAGGTGCAGGGCGCGGGCAGCGGCAACGGTGAGATTCAATTCGGTCAAGTCTTGCTTCCTGTAGGAGACAGTGAGGGTCTATTCTAATAGCGAAATGACAGTGTTTCTTACCATTTTGTGAACGATGGTGGCAGCCGCGCCGCACTGTTTCGTTTTTTTTTGCCCCACTGCCCAGGTTTGGGCGCAGAATAGACGCGTGCACTCCTCCACCGCCCGTCAGATCTTGCGCAGGCTGTATCGGATGATACTGCTGCCCTCATTCACACTGGTGCTACTGGTGTTGATGTGGGCCAACGTGTTCTATCAGGTCAAGCAAGAGGCGGAAAGCGCCCATGCCGACGCCGTGCAGCACAGCCACTCGCTGGCGCGCACGCTGGCCGAGCATTCCGGCCACCTGCTGCGGCAGGCGGACCATGCAACCCAGTTGTTCAAGCTTAAATTCGAGGAAACCCACGGGGCCCTGCGCCTGGCCGAATTCAGCAAGCGCGGCGGCCTGCTGGACTCCGTGATGCCGGCCCGCCTCGAACTGCCGATCGCCCTGGTCGACGCGGACGGCATCCTGGTGGACAGCATGCACGGCACCTTCCCCGCCAATTTCGCCAACCAGGGCTTTTTCAAGACTTTGTCCACCACCGCCGGCGACGCGGCCCTGGCGACCAATCCCATGGTGGACCCGATCACGAAGAAGTGGCAGATCCAGATCGCGCGCCGGCTGGACGACCGCCACGGCAATTTCGCCGGCGTGATCGTGCTGATGATCGACCCCGCCTATTTTGTGGAAGATTACGACCGCCTGCACGTGGACGAGGGCGGCCTGGTCATGCTGATCAGCCGCGATACCGGCCTGGCCACCGGCCGCGTCGACGAAAAACTGTTCATCATCGACAGCATTGACTACGTGGCTCCGGCCGATCCCGTACGGCGCCCCGAAGAATTGCTGCTCAAGACGCCGATCGACAAGGTGGAACGCATTTACGGCTTCCGCGACATGCCGCGCTACTCGCTGACGGCCGTGGTGGGCGATGCCAAGGTGAACGCGCTGGCCAAGTTCCACGGCCAGCGGCGCATGTATTTCGCGGTGACCGCCTTCATCTCGCTGGTGGTGCTGGCATTCAGCTTCCTGCTCACGCGGCAAGCGAGCCGTCTGCGCGAAAGCACGCGCGAAGCGACCTACGCCCGCGAAAAGCTGCACGCGGCGGTCGATGCCAGCCTGGATGCCCTGTTCCTGTTGAAGGCTTGCCGCGCCGGCGGCAACGGCGACATCCAGGACTTCATCCTGGTCGACGTCAACGAGCGCGGCGCCCGCATCCTGGGCCATCCGGCCGGCGAGGCGCTGGGCAAGCGGATGGGCGACATGCTGCCGCATTGGCATAGCGAAGGCCTGTTCGACAAGTGCCTGCGGGTGCTGCGCACGGGCGAGCCGTTGGAAGAGGAATTCGAGTCCACGGTGTTCGGCGAACCACTGTGGCTGCGCCACCAGATCGTGGCCATCGAGGATGGCGTGGCTGTCACGGCGCGCAACATCACGGAACGCAAGCGCGCCGAACTGGCCGTGCGCCAGAACCAGGCGGAGCTGCAGGCCGTCAACGACGCCTCCCCGCTCGGCCTGGTGCGCGCCGACCAGGATGGCAAGTGCACTTACGTCAACCGCACCTTCGAAGCCATCACCGGCATGGCGCGCAGCGCCGCCCTGGGCGACGGCTGGCTGGAGGCGGTGCATCCGAACGACCGGGAAATGCTGCGCGCCTCGCTGCGCCACCTGAACCAGACCCACCAGGCGTTCCAGGAAACGCTGCGCTGCGTGCACCCGGACGGCAAGATCGTGTGGACCTCGATCAAGGTGGCCCCCATCGTGATCGACAACGCCATCACCGGCTACGTCGGCACGCTGGACGACATCACGTTGGTGCGCAAGTCCGTGATGGCCCTGCGCGAAAGCGAAGCGCGCCTGCGCACCATTGCCGACACGCTGCCGGCCATGATCGCCTACATCGATTTCGAGGAAGTCTACCGCTTCCACAACCTGGCTTACGAGCGGGAATTCAGCAAGACCGGCCTGCAGGTCACCGGCCGCACCATCCTCGAGACCGTGGGCGAAAAGCGCTACGCGGCGCTGCAGCCCTTCATTGCGCGCGCCCTGCGCGGCGAGACCCTGAATTTCGAGGAGGAAGACGATAGCGGCGAATACCCGCGCACCTTCGATGTGGTCTACATTCCGCAGCTCGACGAAGACGGCATGACGGTGGTCGGCTTCCACGTGATGCGGCAGGACGTGACGGCGCAAAAACGGGAAAAGCAGCGCCTGTTGAAACTGTCGCAAGTCGATGCGCTGACAGGACTGACCAACCGGGCCGGCTTCCTGCAAAAACTCAACGACAGCATGGCGGCCTGCCGCGAGGACGGCGGCCTGATGGCCGTGATGTACCTCGATATCGACCGTTTCAAGCCCGTCAACGACACCTACGGCCACGCGGTGGGCGACGCCCTGCTCAAGGCATTCTCGGCACGCCTGTCCAATACGGTGCGCGCCAGCGACACCGTGGCCCGGCTCGGCGGCGACGAATTCACCATCATCATGGACCGCATTTCCAGGCCGGAGGATGCCGCCGTCACCGCTTCCAAGATCGTGCACGCCATGCAGCAGCCCTTTGAACTGGATGGCATCATGGTCAACGTTTCCACCAGCATTGGCCTCACTTACTTCCGCGACGAGGATGTCAGCCCGGCTGAATTGCTGAAACGTGCCGACCTGCTGCTGTATGAAGCCAAGCAGGCCGGCCGCAGCACCTTCCGCAGCAGCGGGCCGCGGTCCGAATTGCGTCCCCCGAACGCAGCCTGACCAGGATCAAGACAGCGCGCTGCCGTTTGCGCTATATTTGCGCTTCCCATTCCTGGCTTTACTTCTCATGCGCCTGCTGCACACCTCCGACTGGCACCTTGGCCAGTCGCTGCACAATATTGACCGCCACTACGAACACCAGTTCTTCCTGGACTGGCTGCTGGAGGCCATCGTGTCCGAACAGGCCGATGCCCTGCTGGTGGCGGGCGATATTTTCGACAATGCGAATCCGTCTGCGGCCTCGCTGCGGCAGCTGTACACCTTCCTGCAGCAGGCGCGCGCCCGGGCGCCGCAACTGGATATTGTCGTCATTGCGGGCAACCACGATTCGCCGGGCCGCCTCGAAGCGCCCGGCCCGCTGCTGGAACTGCATGGCACCACCGTCATCGGCTACCCGCACCGCGACGCGCAAGGCAATATCGCCCTCGAGCGCATGCTGGTGCCGCTGCGCGGCAAGGATGGCGCCACGGCGGCCTGGGTGCTGGCCGTGCCCTTCCTGCGCCACGGCGACGTGCCGCGCCCCGCGGCGGACAGCGCCGCAGCCGCCGCGGCGGCGCCTGCCGACGGCACGCAGCCTGCGCCGCCGCAGCCCGATCCCTACCTGGCCGGCATCGCGGAACTGTACCGCCAGGCGCTGGAGCTGGCCACCACCCGCGCCGCCGAAGGCCAGGCCATCATCGCCATGGGCCATTGCCACATGGTCAACGGCACCATGTCCGCCGACTCCGAGCGCCGCATCGTCGTCGGCGGCACGGAGATGCTCCCCACCGGCATCTTCCCGCCGCCGATCGCCTATGCCGCGCTGGGCCACCTGCACCTGGCCCAGCAGGTCGGCCCGCATGAGCACATCCGCTACTGCGGCAGCCCGATTCCGCTTTCCTTCGCCGAAACCCACTACCCGCACCAGGTGCTGCGCATCGACCTGGATGGCCCGCAAGTGCAGGCGATCACGCCGCTGCCGGTCCCGCGCGCCGTGCAGCTGCTGCGCATTCCCCCCCCAACCCCCCCCCCGGGACGAATGGAAGCCCCCCCGGGAAGAAGTGAAGGCCGCGCTGGCTGCGCTGGAACTGGAAGACTTGCCGCTGGAGCGGCAGCCGCTGCTCGAAGTGCGCATCCAGCTCTCCGCGCCCGAGCCGGGCTTGCGCGCCGCCATTGAAGAAGCGCTGCAGGGCAAGCCGGTGCGCCTGGTCAAGATCGAGACGTCCAGCGCCAGCCGCGCATCCTTCGAACAGGCTGCCGTATCGCTCGACCAGTTGGCAAGCCTGCGGCCGGACGACATCTTCAGGCGCCTGTACCAGCAGCGCTTCGGCACCGAAGCGCCGCCCGAACAACTGGCCGCCTTTGCGGAACTGGTGCAAGCATGAGGGTGCTGCGCATCGCCGGCAGGAACCTGGCGTCGCTGGCCGACGAATTCTCGGTCGACTTCACGGCGCAACCGCTGGCGGAGGCCGGGCTGTTTGCCATCTGCGGCCCGACCGGCGCCGGCAAGAGCACCCTGCTCGACGCCCTGTGCCTGGCGCTGTACGACGACACGCCGCGCCTGCACAAGGCGGTCGGCAAGACACCGGACGTGGGCGACCCGGTCTCGTCGCAGGACCCGCGCACGCTGCTGCGGCGCGGCGCGGCCGAAGGCTGGGCGGAAGTCGATTTCGTCGGCAACGACGGCGAATCCTACCGCGCCCGCTGGAAAGTCTGGCGTGCCCGCAGCAAGGCCGCCGGCGCCCTGCAGCCCAGCGCCATGTCGCTGCAAAAGCTGCCCGGCCTGCAGCCGCTCGGGCACACCAAGACCGAAGTGATGGCGGAGATCGGCCAGCGTGTCGGCCTGAGTTTCGAACAGTTCACGCGCGCCGTGCTGCTGGCGCAGAACGAATTCTCGGCCTTCCTGAAGGCGGCCGACGACGAGCGCGGCACCCTGCTGGAAACGCTGACCGGCAGCGGCATCTACAGCGACATTTCGCGCCGCGCCTTCGAACGCTGGCGCGCCGAAGAACAGGCACTGAAAACACTCACTGCCGGCCTGGCGAACCAGCAGCCGCTGGCGCCCGAACAGCGTGCGGAACTCGCGGCACAATCCGAAGCCGCCGAAGCGGCCCTGCAGGCGGCCGGCCAGCGCGTGGCCGCACTGGAGTCCGATGTGCGCTGGCACCAGCAGGCGGAGCGCCTGGCGGCAGCCGTGCAGCATGCCCGCGAACATTGCGCCCAGCGGCAGCTTGAATCCGACGCTGCCGCGCCGCGCCGGGCCATGCTGGCGCAGCTGGACGCGGTGCAGCCTGCGCGCGCAATCGATGATGAAGTGGTCCGCCTGGCTGCGGAGCGGGCCAGCACGCAAGCGGCGATTTCGCTCGCGGAGCAGGAAGCCGAACGCACCCGCCTGGCGCTGGAAGTGCTGTCCAATGACGTACAGCTGGCGGCAGCCGCCGTGGCGGCCGCCGACAGCGCGCAGCAGGCGGCGGCGCCGCTGCTGGACCAGGCCAAGGCCCTTGATGCGCGGCTGGAGTCCTTGCAGGCAGCGTTCGCGCAGGCGGCCAGCGCGCGCGATGCCGCCGCGCAGGCCGATGCCGCTGCCCTGGCCGCACTGCGCGCCCGAGAGGTGCGGCAGCAGGCGCTGGCCGACGAGCAGCAGGCCGGGGAAGCATGGCTGGCAACCCACCAGCACTGGGCAGTCCTGGCCCGCGACTGGGCGCGCCATGACGTCCTGCTGGCGCAAGCCGGCCAACAGGCGGGGCGCGCCGAACAGCTATCGCAATCGCTGGCGGCTGCGCAGCAAGCTTCGGCGCGGCACCAGCAGGAGGAAGCGCATGCCCGCAACGGGCTGGAGGCGGCCACGGAGCGCTTGCGCCAGGCGGAGGCCCAGCGCGAGCACGCCGCCAGGGTGCTGGGCGCCATCGACGCCGACAGCTTGGCCCTGCAGCGCCAGCACATCGACCAGCGCCGCACGCTGCTGGCCGATGCCGGAGCGGCGTGGGGCGAACTGGCGCAGCTAGTCCAGCGCCAGCAGGACCTCGCCACGCGTGGCACCGCCCTGCAGGCCGCGCGCGACGACGCCGAGCGGCAAACCGCCGCGGCGCGCGAAGCCAACCTGGCCCTGGTTGCCGCCGCCACCCAGGCCGAGCGCTCGCTCAAGCTGGCCGAGGCCGCGACCGGCGAGAGTGTCGAGAAGCTGCGCGCAACGCTGCATGACGACGCCCCCTGCCCGGTATGCGGCGCCCACGAGCATCCCTACCGGCACGAAGACGGTGCGCTGCATGCCATGCTGGCGCAACTGCAGGCCGAGGTGCACGATTGCCGCGACAAACTGCAGCGCAATATGAAGCACGAAGCGGAGCAGCAAGCCCACCTGCAGTCCAGCGTCGAGCAACTGGCCGCCATCGGCGCCGAGCAACACGGCATCGTCAACGCCGTCGCCGCAGCCCGGCCCCGCTGGCAAACCACCAGCACCGCCCTCGCCCGCGTCGCCGCCGACGCCGCCGTTACCGCCGAAGCACCAGCCAGCGCCGCCGCCCTGCAGGCGGTGCCGGCCGTGGACGACGACGTACCCGCCTGGCTGGCCGCCCATAGCGCCGCCCTGCAAGCGGCCCTGCGCGAGCTGGACGCCAAAGAGCAAGCTCACCGCCAGGCCGTCCGCAGCCGCGACGTCGCACAGACCGCTTGCGAGCAGGCCGCTGCCGAATGCAACCGCCACCAGCAAGCGCTGGCCGCAGCGCACACCGCGCTGGCGCAATCCAGCGCCCAGCAGCAGGCGCTGGACCAGCAACGCATGGAAACCGCCCTACAAATCGCCACCTTGCTCGACCAGCTGGACGGCGCGCTGGCACGCGACGGCTGGCAGGACGAATGGAAAGCCGGCCCCGCCCGCTTCCACGAGCAACGCGCGCGCGAGTGCCAGCAATGGCAATCCCAGCGCCAGGCCGTCGATGAGCGCTCTGCCACGATGGCCGCGCTGGCGGTCGAACTGCAAGCCCTGCGTGCTGCCCGGGAACGCAGCGCCGCCGACGCGCACGCCACGCAAGCCGCCGCCGGCGCCGCACAGGCAGCGTTCTCGGCCACCCGCGCCGAGCGCCAGGCCCTGTGGAACGGCCGCCCCGTGCGCGAAGTGGAAGCCGAACTGCGCACCGCCACCGAAGCGGCCCGCGCGGCCCTGCAATCACGCCAGGAATCCGCCCACAACGCGGCCCAGCAACGCACCCGCGCCGACGAGGCCCACGCCCAGGCCCTGCAACGCCTGGCGGCGCTGGACACCGCTGCGCAGGCCGCAGCCGCCCGGCTGGCGGCCTGGCTGGCCGAACACCAGGCGGCCGGCATCGGCAGCGTGGACGCGCTGCGTGCCCTGCTGGCCCATTCCCAGCAAACGATCAGGGACGAGCGCACCGCCCTGCAAGCGATCGACCAAGCCCTGGCCTCGGCCAAGGCCGTGCAAGCCGAACGCGAAACGCAACAGGCAGAACACTTGGCGACCGCCGCCCCCGGCGACACCCGCAGCGCCGCCGAGATCGAGCAAGCGCTGGCCGCGCTGCTGGAGGAACGCCAGCGCGCCCACGACCAGGCCGCCGCGCTCAAGCTGCAGCTGGCGCAGGACGACGCCCGCCGCCAAGCCGCCGAAGCACTGCTGGCCGACATCGCCCGCCAGCAGGACATCGAACGGCGCTGGGCCCAGCTCAGTGAGTTGATCGGCTCCGCCGACGGCAAGAAATTCCGCAACTACGCCCAGCAATTCACACTGGACGTGCTGCTCGGCTACGCCAACGCCCACCTGGCGCAACTGGCGCCGCGCTACCAACTGGAGCGCATCGACAATCCGGCCCAGCCATCACTGGGCCTGCTGGTGCGCGACCTCCACATGGGCGACGAAAAGCGTTCCGTGCATTCGCTGTCGGGCGGGGAATCCTTCCTCGTATCGCTGGCGATGGCGCTTGGCCTGGCGTCGCTGTCCTCCAACCGCGTGCGGGTGGAATCGCTGTTCATCGACGAAGGCTTCGGCAGCCTGGATGCGGAGACCCTGCGCGTCGCGATGGATGCGCTGGACGGCTTGCAGTCCATGGGAAGGAAAGTGGGCGTGATCTCCCACGTGCAGGAAATGACCGAACGGATCGCCACCAGGATCGTGGTGCAACCCGCCGCCAACGGCCGCAGCACCGTGTCAGTCAGTTGAGCGGCAGCAGCACCGCTGCTGCTCGACGCGTACCAGTTCCCACCCCAGCTCGCGGCGGATCTGCTGCGGGTCGGGCAAAGGACGCCGCTGCTCCTGGCGCGCTTGCAGCCAATTGCGCACGGCTTCCTTGCTTGGTTGCTTGGTCTGGTCCATCGTACACCTCCATCGGCATGACGGTCATCCCTTCAACGCGGTAGATGGGGGCCAGTTGACCGGCGGCGACAGCCAATTTGTTATGATGTGTAAATGGGGATCGGCGCCATCACATCGTCCAGCACGTACGCGCCGCAGGCCAGCGCCGCTGCGCGCAATCCTGCGGACGGCGCCACGCGCGCCAACGCCGCCCAGCAGGAAATTTCACCCGAGGACCAGGCCAAAATCGACCAGCTCAAGGCGCGCGACCTGGAAGTGCGCCAGCATGAGCAAGCCCACCTGGCCGCGGCCGGCGGACTGGCCACTTCCGGCGCCAGCTACACCTATGAACGCGGCCCGAATGGCGTGAACTATGCCGTCGGCGGCGAAGTCAATATCGACACTTCTCCTGGCCGTACGCCGGAAGAGACGGTCGAGAAAGCCCGCACCATCCAGGCCGCCGCGCTGGCACCGGCCGAGCCATCGAGCCAGGACCGCAACGTGGCAGCGCGCGCGGCGCAAATGCAGCAGCAAGCCCAAGCCGAAATTTCGGCCAAGCAACAAGAGCTCGCCCGCAGCTACGGTCTTTCCGACAAGCAAACAACGATCGATATCTTTGCCTGATAAAATCGCCGTTTTGCCCGGAGTTGTCCCATGTTCCTGAAAGCCCCACGCAGCCTGACGTTCAAGTGCGCGAAGTGCTCCAACGCAGTTAAGGTTTCGCTGCAGAAAACATCTGCATGCTCCCATATTACGCCGTACTATGGAGTCTGCGCTTGCGGCGAAGTCAAGTTGCACGCCACCGGCGCCCCCGAAGCGGTCAAGTCCTACCTCGAATCGAACGGGTTGTGGACCCACCATCATTGAGTTTTCTCAAGAAAACCAAAAACTTGCCGTATCAGGGGGTAGTGACCAAAAGGTTTTCTATCATGAATACGCTGAACTCCATAGGCCAACGCCATCTCCAGAACAATTCCCTGACGCCTGCGCCGACCCAGGCGGACTCCAGGCCTGCCCGCACCAATGTGGTGAAGGACGTGGCTTCCGGCAGCGCGGTTTCGCTCTCCAGCGACGCGGTCGACCTGCAGAAGCGCGTCGACAGCCTGGGCCACAAGACCGTCGACATGGCGCAGGATTTGATTGGCAGTTTTGCATCAAGCTTGCTTGGTGAAAACGCCAAAGGCGCGTCGATCGCCTTCGATTCCGTGGCCCTGGAATCGAACGCGAGCTATGCCGCTGGTGCCTTGCATGCCGAAAGCGCTGAGGGCGTGACCGACGCCCTGGGGTTCAGCCTGAGCGAAGATTCCCATTTCCTGGGCAAAGGCACGATTACCACGGCCGATGGCCGCAAGTTGAGTTTTGAAGTCGAGATCCAGTACGAATCCCGCCTGACCGGCGCTGCCGCTTCCAGCGTACCGTCGCGCCGCGAGCAACTGGCCGACCACAACCCCGCCATGCCGCTGCCGGAAGTGGAATTCCCGGACATCGATTTCCCGGGCAGCCTGGCCGACCTGTTCCGCCTGGTGGACCGCAATATCAGCGCCACCGTCAAGCAGCATAACGAACAGGGCCAGGAAAGCGACGCCGGCAACCTGACCCTGCGCCTGTTGAAGCTGGTCGACGCGGACGCGCCGCGCGACGCCGCCCTGCCGCCGAATGCCAGCGACAAGGCGCGCGCCTATGGCCGCCTGCAATCCGAACCTGGCCAGGCAGCGGAACTGGCGCACGCCGCCAAGGCCGCACGCGACGCCGCCCGCCATGCGCCGATCGACCCGCCGAGCGACCAGATCGACCCGCCGGCAGAACAGATCGATCCGCCAGCCGTGCAGATTGACCCGCCTGCCGAGCAGATCGATCCCCCGTCGGCCGCGATCGACCCGCCGCAAGCGGCACGCGCCCCCATCGACCCGCCGGCAACCGCGGTGGCGCCGATCGATCCGCCGCAGGCCGCGTCCTCGCCGATTGATCCGCCCGCGGCCTGAGCCCGCGTATAATGGCAGCCTCCTGAAGAAACCGCCTTCCCAGGCGGTTTCTTCTTTTATACCCGGACCATCATGCAAGAAATCCACTGGACAGAACAAGGCGAGCCGCGCTCCGCGCGCTGGCATTCCGAAGCCGGCAACCCGCCGCCCAAGCGCGTGCAGGTCGCCGACGACACCATGAACGCCGACGTCGCCTACCGCCTGGCCTGCGAAGGCACCGCCCTGCTGTGGCGCGGCGACTTCCAGAATGCGCGCCAGTTGCTGCAAGCCCTGGCGCGCCGTGCCGACCATAAGAAAGCCAAAGGGGGCAAAGGCCGTAAAGCCGCCGCCGCCAAAGTGCCGGCCAACGCGACGGAAGCCTTCCACCTGCACCGCCAGGCGCAGTCGCAGCGCGCCCGCATCCTGGCCATGCTGCTGATCCCGTTCGAACCGGGCTACCGCATTCCCCTGCGCCGTGCGCCGGACGTGGCGCTGGCCTGCAACGAAGCCTACGGCCGCGGCGAGGACGCATTCGTGATTTCGCTGCGCGAGCTGCAAGGCCTGATCGGCGCCCACGAATGGCGCAAGGCCGGCGTGCCGGTGGCCGCACTGGGCGAGCGCATCCACCCGCACTACGGCGTGTTCTCGCCGGTGCGCGGCGAATATGTCCAGCTGGTGGCCGACGCGCCGCTGCCGAAAGGCGCCAGCGACCTCGCGTTCGACATCGGCGCCGGCACCGGCGTGCTGTCCGCCGTGCTGGCCAAACGCGGCGTGCGGCGCGTGGTGGCCACGGACATGGACCAGCGCGCCCTCAGTTGTGCGCGCGACAATATCGCGCGCCTGATGCTGGATGGCCAAGTGGAATTGCTGGAAGCCGACCTGTTCCCACCCGGCCAGGCGCCTCTGGTGGTGTGCAATCCGCCATGGGTGCCGGCCCGTCCCAATTCTTCCGTCGAGCACGCGGTGTACGACCCGGACAGCCGCATGCTGCGCGGTTTCCTGTCCGGCCTGAAGGCCCACCTGGCGCCGGGCGGCGAAGGCTGGCTGATCCTGTCCGACCTGGCCGAGCACCTGGGCTTGCGCTCGCGTGCCGAGCTGGAAGGCTGGATTGCCGCCGCCGGCCTGAAAGTGCTGGGTCGCCTCGACGCGCGCCCGGTCCATCCCAAGGCCAGCGATGCCAGCGATCCGCTGCATGCAGCGCGGTCCGCGGAAGTCACCTCACTGTGGCGCTTGGGGGCTGCCTAAATCGACCTTGCGGAATCGCACATGGCGAGCTATAATGCTTGCCTCAGACGCGGGGTGGAGCAGTCTGGCAGCTCGTCGGGCTCATAACCCGAAGGTCACAGGTTCAAATCCTGTCCCCGCAACCAGATTCAGGAAAGCCGTTGCCCATGCAACGGCTTTTTTCATTTCAGGGTGCGCCCATGCAGATTCCACCTTCCTGGCGCTGGCTGGCGCCCCTGCCCCTGCTGGCCGCTTGCGCCACGCCCGGCAATACACCTGACGCCATTGCGCAGCAACTCGATGCCAGCATCCTCGCCAGCAGCAGCGCCACCCTGGCGCTCGAAAAATGGTGCGCCGACCATGCCATGGCCGCCGAGCCCCGCATTGTGGCGCGCCTGGTGCGCGGCAGCGACAAGTCCGCCAGTGCCGAAACGCTGGCCCGGCTGGGCGTCGCCGGCCAGTCCGACATCCAATACCGGCGCGTGCAACTGTACTGCGGCGCCCACCTGTTTTCGGAAGCGGACAACTGGTACGTCCCGGCCCGCCTGACCCCGGCCATGAACCGCCTGCTGGAGGAGACCGACACGCCGTTCGGCAAGGTGGTGCAGTCCCTGGCGCCCTATCGCCGCACTTTCGCGACGCGTGCACCCGGCGACGGCGGCGCCTTGTTCGAGCACCGCGCGGTGCTCTACACCGCTGGCCACGCGCCGATCGCCGAAGTGCGCGAAGCCTACCAGCGCGGCATACTCGCCTTTTGATAATCAAACTGTCACAATTGCACGCGACAAGAACCGCAAGGAGAAGTGCGTGAACGACGACAGCAAGACGAACGACCTGCCGGCCAGCCCATCGCGCCGGCGCATTTTCCAGGCAGCCGGCGCCGCCGGCCTTGCCGCCAGCCTGCCCGGCGTGCATGCGGCGCCGGCAAGGAAGGACGCCAGGCCGATGTCGCTGGACGACAAGCTGCAGGCCAACGTGAAGAACGTGGTGGTGATCTACCTGGAAAACCGCAGCTTCAACAACCTGTTCGCCGACTTCCCCGGCCTCGCCTCGCCGATGTCGGCGCTCAAGCCGGCGGACTACCAGCAGCGCGATGTCGACGGCAGCATCCTCCCGACCCTGCCCAAGGTGTGGGGCGGCCTGGTGCCGGTACCGCAGGACATCGCCGGCAAGCGCTATGAACTCAAGGAAGACCAGCTGCAAGGCTTGCCCAACGCGCCCTTCAAGCTGGTGGACGCGGAAGGCAAGCCACTGCCCGAATCCGTCATCACGCGCGACCTGTGGCACCTGTTCTACCAGAACCAGATGCAGATCAACGGCGGCAAGAACGACGGCTTCGTCGCCTGGGGCAATACGGGCGGCATGGTGATGGGCTATTACGGCGAAACGGAAAAGAACCTCGGCCTGTGGCAGGTGGCGCGCCAGTACACGCTGTGCGACAACTTCTTCATGGCGGCGTTCGGCGGCTCCTACCTGAACCACCAGTTCCTGGTTTCCGGCCGCTGCCCGGTGTATCCGGATGCCGCCAACAGCCCCGCCAAGCGCAAGATCGCCGTGCTATCCGACGGCCCGACCGGCCACACGCTGGCGCTCGACCCGAAGAGTCCCAAGTCCGCACTGGAAGGCAAGCCCCATTACGTGAACGACGGCGCCATCACGCCGGACGGCTATGCCGTCAACACCATGGCCCCGCCCTACCAGCCAAGCTGGGTGCGCCCGGCGCCGGGCGGCGATCCGATGCACGCCAATCCGGAAGACCCGAGCACCCTGCCGCCGCAAACCTACGACACGATCGGCGACCTGTTGTCGCGCAAGGGCGTGAGCTGGGCGTGGTATGGCGGCGCCTTCCAGGCCGCGCTGGACCACAAGGGCGGCGGCACGAAGCCGAACTTCCAGTACCACCACCAGCCCTTCAGCTACTTCAAGAATTTCGCGCCCGGCACGGCGCTGCGGGCGGAGCATATCCGTGACGGTGGCCTGGGCGACAGCCCGATCTCCAACAAATTCCTGGCCGACGTGGTGGCGGGCACGCTGCCGGCCGTCAGCTTCTACAAGCCGCAGGGCAACCTGAACCTGCATGCCGGCTACTCGGATATCGAATCGGGCGACCAGCACATCGTCAACGTGCTGGAGCACCTGAAGCATTCGCCGCAGTTCAAGAACATGGTCGTGGTGGTGACCTTCGACGAGAACGGCGGCTGGTGGGACCACGTGGCGCCGCCGAAAGGCGACCGCTGGGGACCCGGCTCGCGCGTTCCGGCCATCATCGTATCGCCCTTCGCCAAGAAAGGCACGGTGGACCACAGCTTCTACGACACCACCTCGATCCTGCGCCTGATCACGCGCCTGCATGGCCTGCCGCTGCTGGAAGGCCTGGCCGAGCGCAACAAGGCCTTCGCGGAACGGGGCGCCCTGCCGCCGGGCGACCTGACGGGGGCGCTCGCCTTCCGCTGACCTGCTTGCCCGTGTTACAATCCGGCCGTTTGAAAAGGAAGCCCGACTGATTCAGCCGGGCTTTTGTTTTGCACGGCGAACAATGAGAGATAAAAAAGACAACGCGACAATCGACCTGCCGGGCTTCGAGCCCGCCGCGCCGATGGCGCCGGAAGCCAAGCTTCCGCCGCCGCCGCGTGTCCGCCGCGCACCGCGCAAGCAGGAGCAACTCGACCTGCTCGGTGAACTCGGCCCCACCGACGCCACCGGCCTGCCAATCTGGCAGAATGACCCCAACCTCGACCTCACCGGCTTGCCCATCTGGCGCCGGGACTGAAAATGACCGCCTTCGCCACCCTGCCGCTGTCCGATAAATTCCTTGCCAACCTGGACTCGCTGGGCTACCGCGAAATGACCGACATCCAGGCGCAAAGCCTGCCTGCCATCATGGAAGGCCGCGACCTGATCGCGCAAGCCAAGACCGGCAGCGGCAAGACCGCCGCCTTCGGCATCGGCATGCTGTGCGGCCTGAACACCGCCTGGTTTGCCGTGCAGGGACTGGTGCTGTGCCCGACCCGCGAACTGGCCGACCAGGTGGCCGGTGAATTGCGCCGGCTGGCGCGCTGCGTGCCGAACGTGAAAGTGGTGGTACTGACCGGTGGCACGCCCATGCGCCCGCAAATCGCTTCGCTGGAGTTCGGCGCCCACATCGTGGTCGGCACCCCGGGCCGGGTGCGCGACCACCTGTCGCGCCAGTCGCTCGACCTGTCCAAGGTGCGCACCCTGGTGCTGGATGAAGCCGACCGCATGACGGACATGGGCTTCTACGACGAAATCGCCGGCATCGTGCGGGCCTGCCCGTCGCGCCGCCAGACCTTGCTGTTCTCGGCCACATATCCGGACGACATCCGCCAGGCGACGGCGGGCTTCCTGGTCGACCCGGTCGAAGTGACGGTGGAAGCGCGGCACAGCGCAAGCCAGATCGAACAGCGCTTCTACGAAATCGGCTTCGATGGCCGCGACCGCGCGGTGGGCAAGCTGCTGCGCCATTACCGTCCCGCGTCCGCCATCATCTTCTGCAACACCAAGGTGCATTGCAAGGAACTGCTGGACGAACTGCGCGCCGAAGGCTTCTCCGCCCTCGCCCTGTACGGCGAACTGGAACAGCGCGAACGCGATGAGATCCTGGTGCTGTTCTCCAACCGCAGCTGCTCGATCCTGATCGCCACCGACGTGGCCGCGCGCGGCCTCGATATCGCCAACCTGGCCGCCGTGATCAACGCCGACGTTTCGCGCGACACGGAAGTGCATATCCACCGCATCGGCCGCACCGGCCGCGGCGGCGAGAAAGGCTTGTCGCTGACGCTGTGCGCGCCGAACGAAAAGAAGTGGGTCAAGCTGATCGAGGATTACCAGGGCGCGCCCGCCGAATGGCACGACATCGACGAACTGCAGGAAGCCGAAGGCGCGCATGCGGAACCCGCGCCCATGCTGACGCTCTGCATCGCCGGCGGCAAAAAGGAAAAGCTGCGCGCCGGCGACGTGCTGGGCGCCCTATGCGGCGACGGCGGCCTGACCAAGGAGCAGGTCGGCAAGATCGCCGTCACCGAATTCCAGACTTACGTCGCCCTCGACCGCCGCATCGCCCACGACGCCTTCGCCCGCCTGAAAGCCGCCAGCACCATGCCGGGTGGCGACTTCGGCAGCTTCAAGGGCCGCAACTTCAAGATGCGCTTTATTGAAGTCTAGAAAAATTTGTCCCCCCGGGGTCAGGAACCGGGTGGACAAAAATTTCACATACGCAGGTTCTGTCCAACCGGTTCCTGACCCCGGGGGGACAAAAATTTCATAGGCGCACGTTGACGCTGGAGGGGAATTGCGGGGCGCGGCGCACCATGGTGGCTTGCTCGAAGGCGTAGGCCATGCCGATCAGGGCGGCTTCGCTGAATGCGCTGCCGACGAAGGATAGGCCAACCGGCAAGCCGTGCACATATCCAGCCGGTACGGTGACGTGCGGGTAGCCCGCCACGGCGGCCGGTGACGAAAAGCTCTTGGGATAGTGGTCGCCGTTGATGAAGTCCGTCAGCCATGCCGTGCCGTCGGTCGGCGCCACCAAGGCATCCAGCTCGTGCGCCTTCAACACAAGGTCGAGGCCTTCCTCGCGCGCATAGCGGCGGTTGTTGGCCAGCGCATCGCGGTACGCCTGGCTGTCGAGGCCCGGCTTGGCTTCCGCGCGTTCAAGGTATTCCTGCCCGAAGTATGGCAATTCCAGCTGCGCGTTCTGTTTGTTGAAGGCGATCAGGTCGGCCATGTTGCGCACCTTGGCGTCCGGTGCGTATTCGCGCAGGTAGGCCGCGAGGTCGGCCTTGAATTCGTGCAGCAGCACTTCGGTTTCGCTGTCGCCGTATTTTTCCGTGTTGGGCACTTGCACGTCGACCAGGATGGCGCCTTGCGCCTTCAGGGCGTCCAGCGCTTTCTCGATCGCGGCATCGACGGCGTCGCTGCCGCCGAAGAAGTTGCGGGCCACGCCGAGGCGCTTGCCGCGCAAGGCGTCGCGCTTCAAGGCGGCCGCGTAATCGGCGGCCTTGCCGGCGCCATCCTGGGTCACGGGGTCGTTGCGGTCTACGCCCGCCATGGCGGACAGCATCAGGGCGGCGTCGCTGACGCTGCGGGCCATCGGGCCGGCCGTGTCCTGCGAATGCGCGATGGGGATGATGCCGCTGCGGCTCACCAGCCCGATGGTGGGCTTGATACCGACCAGGCCGCAGATCGATGCCGGCGATACGATGGAACCGTCGGTCTCGGTGCCGACCGCCAGCGTGGCAAGGCCCGCCGCGATCGCCGCGCCCGAGCCGGAACTGGAACCGCTGCAATTGCGGTCCAGCGAATACGGGTTGCGCGTCAGGCCGCCGCGCGCGCTCCAGCCGCTGACGGAATGGCTGGAGCGCATATTGGCCCATTCACTCAGGTTGGTCTTGCCGATGATGACGGCCCCTGCTTCGCGCAGGCGCGCGGCCACGTGCGAGTCGCGTGCCGCGCGCACGCCGGCCAGGGCCAGCGAACCGGCAGTGGTACTCATGCGGTCCGCTGTGGCGATATTGTCTTTCAGCAGCACTGGGATGCCGTGCAGCGGGCCGCGCACACGGCGCTGCAGCCGCTCGCGGTCCATTTCACGCGCGATCTTCAGCGCTTCGGGATTGATCTCGATGATGGCGTTGATGCGCGGGCCGGCCTTGTCGATGGCATTGATCCGCGCCAGGTATTGCGAGGTCAGGGAATGGGAAGTGAGCTTGTTGGCGGCCATCAGCTCCTGCTGATACTGCACGCCGGCGTCCAGCACGGACGGCACCGCCGCTTGCGTACGCGCTAAAGTCGCCGCCCCGCCGGCAGCCAACCCCAACTTCACGAAACCTCGTCGATCCATCTGGTACGCCCTCTTTCTTCAAAGAACAGCATGAAACCAGAAGAATACCAGCAGTTTGCAAGTAAATAATACTGCCGAAAAATAAAAAAGCCCGCATCGGCGGGCTTTTTATTGCGAGAATGCAACAGATTAGGCGCGAACGACCTTCTTGAACTCGTGGGTGCGGGTGTCGATTTCCACCACGTCGTCCTGCGACACGAACAGCGGTACCTGGATGGTGAAGTTGCGGCCTTCGATGGCGTTTTCCAGCTTGGCTTCCTTCATCACGTTACCGGAAGTGTTGCCCTTGACCGCTGGCTCCGAGTAAATGATCTGGCGAGCGATGGTGGTTGGCAGTTCCACCGAGATTGCCTTGCCGTCGTAGAACACGGCTTCGCATTCCATGCCGTCTTTCAGGTAATTGACGGCGTCGCCCATGTTCTCTTCTTCGATTTCGTACTGGTTGTACTCTTCGTCCATGAACACGAACAGCGGGTCGGCGAAGTACGAGTAGGTCACTGGCTTCTTGTCCAGCACGACCACGTCGAACTTGTCATCGCCGCGGAACACGTTTTCCAGCGGTGCGTTGGTCAGCAGGTTCTTCATCTTCCACTTGTAGGTGAAGCCAGTGCGCGACGAGCCGTTGACGTCGGAACGCAGGACGATGAATGGCTTGTCTTCAACCATGATGATGTTGCCGACACGAATCTCTTTTGCGAATTTCATAGCGAATATATACCGGTTAAGGGGAGTTGCAGTAACCGCGCATTATAGCACGGCTTGTGTTGTGTTACGTCAGCGATGCACAAAATTTAGTCAAATTCGTGGCCAGATCGCCGTTGGCCAGGATTTTTTGTTGCCATTCTGCCGACTTTGCCGAAACAGCAGGCATTGCCGAGGCCAGGTTCTTCCACAGGGTTGGCCAGTCGCCCTGCTGCGCGCCGTTCCAGCACAGCGAAAAATCATCGAAGGCCGTGCCGCCCGCATAACGCTGCAGGAAGGCGCGCAACTTCTTATGGTGCAGGTTTTCATCCTGCGCGTAAATGTGCCAGATGAAGGATTTGCCGGCCCATTGCGCCCGCACCCAGGAATCTTCGCCGCGCACGAAGTTCAGGTCGCACGACCACAGCAGCTTGTCGTAGTCCTGCTGCGGCACGAAGGGCAGCACTCGCACCGTCAGGGCGCCATCGCTGCGCACCGCGCCGGACACGGCTGGCTGGCCGAGGAAGGCGGCCACCGTATCAGGTGCCACGCCTTCCGGCACCAGGCACGTCACCGGCTGCCCGCCATCGCGCCAGGCCGCGAACAGTTCGGCCACCGGCGCGTAGGGATAGCAGAACAGCGATACCTTCATGCCCGCCGCCTCGCCTGCCGTCACGCCCAGCGAAGACAGGAATGCCGACACCGCAGCGGGATCGGAGATATAGGCGCGGCGCTCGGCTTCAAGGCCCGTTTCGCACAAAAGCCCGCCCGTCTTTTCCGTGAAGCCGGGGAAGAAGAAATGCTTGGTCAGCGGCAGGCGCGGATGCATTGAAGGCAAGCCGTGGCAGCCCTCCACCCACTCTTCCGCGCTCAATCCTTCCAGGTTCAGCCACACCGGCTTTTTCGGGCGCTGCGCCATCGCGGCAACGTAGCCGGGCGGGATGTCGCAGCCGAAAAATTCGATCACGATGTCGGCCACGTCGGCGGCGGTGAATTCGCCTTCCTGCGACGCCCAATGCCGCACGGCGACACCGTCGACCTGCTGCTCGGCGGCGGCCACGTCCACTTGCGGGCAGAGGCGCTGGAACGTCCGCATGTCGTCGACCCACAGGCGGACGGCGATGCCGTGCTCGCGCTGCAGCTGGCGCGCCAGGCGCCAGCAGATGCCGATGTCGCCGAAGTTATCGACAACTTTGCAAAATAGATCGAGGGACAAGGATGGCATGGACAGGAAATGAAAAAGCCGCACTAGGCGGCTTCATTCTAAACTTTGGCGTCCCCACGGGGATTCGAACCCCGGTACTCACCGTGAAAGGGTGATGTCC
>CBHWEO010000044.1:0-26794 GCA_966112955.1 uncultured Duganella sp.
TGCTTGACCGCCAGCCACATGGCCGGCATCAGGAAGGCCACCAGGATGATGATGTACTGCGCCACCTGGGTCCAGGTGATGGCGCGCATGCCGCCCAGGAAGGAGCACACCAGGATGGACGCCAGGCCGAGGAAGATGCCGACCGAGAAGTCGACCCCGGTGAAGCGCGAAGCGATCAGGCCCACCGCGTAAATCTGCGCCACCACGTAGGTGAAGGAAATGATGATGGTGGCGCCCACCGCCATCAGCCGCACCGCGCGCCCGTCCACGCCGCCGCCGTAGCGCGCCGCCAGGAAGTCGGGGATCGTGTACTGGCCGAATTTGCGCAGGTAGGGACCGATCAGCAGCGCCACCAGGCAGTAGCCGCCGGTCCAGCCCATGATGTAGGCCAGGCCGTCGAAGCCGTGCAGGTACAGCCCGCCGGCTAGCGAGATGAAGGAGGCGGCGGAAATCCAGTCGGCCGCCGTGGCCATGCCGTTGAACAGCGCAGGCACGCGCCGCCCCGCCACGTAATACTCCGCCACCTTGGAGGTGCGGCTGATCACGCCGATCGCGGCGTACAGGATGATGGTGGCGAACATGAACAGGTAGCCGATCCACAGGCGCGGCATGCCTTCCTTTTCCAGCATGGCCAGCGCCAGCAGGAACAGGGCGAAGCAGGCGGTGAACGCCGTGTAATAGCGCTGCAGCTTGCGGAAAAACGGCGTCTTCATGCCTGGCCATCCTCCTTGCGGTAGCGCCGCTCCAGCGCCTGCATGCGCCAGGCGTAGAAACCGATGATGGCCAGGTAGATCAGCGAGGCGCCCTGCGCCGCCAGGTAGAACGACAGCGGCCAGCCGAAAATCGCCAGGCCGTTCAGTTCGCGCGCAAAGAACACGATGCAGAATGTCGCCAGCAGCCAGCCGGCCAGCAGCCAGCCTGTCATGCGGCGCACGCGGCGCCAGTGGCGCTCGAGCTTATCCAAAATGCGGTACCTCTTCTTCTTCGGGCGGCAGGTCCGGCGCGCGCAGCGGGAAGCTGACGCGGAACAGGCAGCCGGGGTATTTGGGGTCGCTGCAGCGCGGGTTGGCGAACAGGTCGACTTCCGCGCCATGCTGGGCCGCCACTTCGCGCACGATGGGCAAGCCCAGGCCCGAGCCTTCGGTATTGCTGCCCAGGATGCGGTAGAAGCGCTCGAACACGTGGCCGCGCTCCGCCGCCGGGATGCCGGGGCCGTTGTCTTCCACTTCCAGCAGGGCCTGGTCGTCGGTGCTGCGCACGCGCACCGTGACGGCGCCGCCGCGCGGCGTGTAGCGCAGCGCATTGTCGATCAGGTTGGACAGCATTTCGCGCAGCATCACCGGGTTGCCGGCGATCGGCACGTCGTGCGGCGCCGGTTCGTAGCCCAGGTCGATGCCGGCGGCGAACGATGCCTGCACCCAGTCGTGCACCGTGCCGCGCGCCAGCTCGCCCAGTTCCAGCGGCTGCATGGCAGTGCCGGCCTGCGGCTGGTTTTCCGCGCGCGCCAGGGCCAGCAGCTGGTTCACCAGGCGCGTCGCCGCCTGCGACGACTTGGCCAGCTGTTCCAGCGAGCGGTGCACCTCGGCCTGGTCGGTCTGGCGCAAGGCCAGTTCCGACTGGGTGCGCATGCCGGCCAGCGGCGTCTTCATCTGGTGCGCCGCGTCGGCGATGAAGCGCTTCTGCGAATCGATCGACAGCTTGAGGCGCTCCAGCATCTCGTTGAGCGACTTGACCAGCGGCGTGATCTCTTCCGGCACCTGGCGCGGCGGGATCGGGCTCAGGTCGTCGGACGGGCGGGCGCGGATGCGTTCCTGCAGCTCGCGCAGCGGCAGCAGGCCGCGCGACAGGGCGAACCACACCAGGGCCAGCACGATGGGCAGGATGATGAACTGCGGCAGGATCACGCCCTTGATGATTTCATTGGCCAGCTTGGCGCGCTTTTCCAGCGTTTCGCCCACCTGCACCAGGGCCAGGCGCGGCGGCCGCGCCTTGTCCTCTTCCAGGTTGACCCAGGTCCAGGCGATGCGGATCGGCGTGCCGTGCAGGTTGGCGTTGCGGAACAGCACGGCGCCGGCGCGGAAGTCCTGCTGCTCGGGATCGAGGCGCGGCGGCGGCGGCAGGTCGCGGTCGCCGTCCACGTGGCTGCCGGACGGGCTGCTGACCTGGTAATAGATATTGTCGACGTCGTCGGCGCGCAGGATGTCGCGCGCCGGCCCGGGCAGGCGCGGGATGGCGCCGCCCACTTCGCGCACCTGCTGCGTCAGCACGGTGACGGTGTCTTCCAGCGCGTGGTCGAACGGCTGGTTGGCGATGGACTTCGCCACCAGGTAAGTGATGGCGATGCTCATGGGCCACAGCAGCAGCAGCGGAGCGAGCATCCAGTCGAGGATCTCGCCGAACAGCGAGTGCTGGATGTCGTTCTCTTCGGCGGCCGGGGCGTGCTCCCATTCGGCGGCCTGCTGCTCGCCGTTCACTTGGAGGCCGGGGGCTGCGGCGGATTGAACTTTTCGAGGCAGTAGCCCAGGCCGCGCACGGTGGCGATGCGGATGCCGCCCACTTCAATCTTCTTGCGCAGGCGGTGCACGTACACCTCGATGGCATTGTTGCTGACTTCCTCGCCCCATTCGCACAGGTGGTCGACCAGCTGTTCCTTCGACACCAGGCGGCCGGTGCGCGCCAGCAGGATTTCCAGCAAGCCCAGTTCGCGCGCCGACAGGTCCAGCATCTGCTCGTTGATGTAGGCGCTGCGCCCGACCTGGTCGTAGGTGAGGGGGCCGTGCCTGACCACGGTGGAGCCGCCGCCCTGGCCGCGCCGGGTCAGGGCGCGCACCCGCGCTTCCAGCTCGGACAGCGCGAACGGCTTGGCCATGTAATCGTCGGCGCCCAGGTCGAGGCCGTTGACCCGCTGCTCGACCGAGTCGGCCGCCGTCAGGATCAGCACCGGCAGCAGCGAGCCGCGCGAACGCAGGCGGCGCAGCACTTCCAGGCCGGACATTTTCGGCAAGCCCAGGTCCAGGATCAGCAGGTCGAATTCCTGGGTGGACAGGGCGGTGTCGGCTTCCTGCCCGTTTTTTACGCAGTCGATCGCATAGCCGGACTGGCGCAGCGAGCGCGTCAGGCCGTCTGCAAGGACGCTGTCATCTTCGGCTAATAGGATACGCATAGGGCTACTGTACTCCAGCCGTTTGAGTTTTCGCAAAGATTGCAAAAAAAGGCTTGTCAAAAGCACTGTAGTTTTATACAGTATCGCCTGTAGTGACCCACCATCTAGCCGAAAGAAGACATCATGGACGACAAAAAAGCCGTAGTACCTGCATCGGAAAAAGCCAAGGCCCTGGCCGCGGCGCTGGCCCAGATTGAAAAGCAGTTTGGTAAAGGCTCCGTGATGCGCATGGATGCATCCGCCCCGATCGAGGAAGTGCAGACTGTCTCCACCGGCTCCCTGGGCCTGGATATCGCGCTGGGCGTTGGCGGCCTGCCGCGTGGCCGCGTGGTGGAAATCTACGGTCCGGAATCGTCCGGCAAGACCACCCTGACCCTGCAAGCCATCGCCGAGATGCAGAAGATGGGCGGCACCTGCGCCTTCATCGACGCCGAACACGCGCTGGACGTGGTCTACGCGCAGAAGCTGGGCGTCAACCTGCACGAGTTGCTGATCTCCCAGCCGGACACCGGCGAACAGGCGCTGGAAATCTGCGATGCGCTGGTGCGCTCCGGTTCCGTCGACCTGATCGTGGTCGACTCGGTGGCCGCGCTGACCCCGAAGGCCGAGATCGAAGGCGATATGGGCGACTCGCTGCCGGGCCTGCAGGCGCGCCTGATGTCCCAGGCCCTGCGCAAGCTGACCGGCACCATCAACCGCACCAATACCCTGGTGATCTTCATTAACCAGATCCGCATGAAGATCGGCGTCATGTTCGGCTCGCCGGAAACCACCACCGGCGGCAATGCGCTGAAGTTCTACGCTTCCGTGCGCCTGGACATCCGCCGCACCGGCTCGATCAAGTCGGGCGACGAAGTGATCGGCAACGAAACCAAGGTCAAGGTGGTCAAGAACAAGATCGCGCCACCGTTCAAGGAAGCCCACTTCGACATCCTGTACGGCGAAGGCACCTCGCGCGAAGGCGAGATCATCGACCTGGGCGTGGAAGCCAAGATCGTCGAGAAGTCGGGTTCCTGGTACAGCTACGGCGGCGAACGCATCGGACAGGGCAAGGACAATGCGCGCCAGTTCCTGAAGGAGCGTCCGGCCCTGGCGCGCGAAATCGAGAACAAGGTGCGTGCGGCGCTGGGCGTGCGCGAATTGCCGGCCGTGAGCGACGATGGCGAAGACGCGCCGAAACTGCGGGCGGTTGAATAAGACCGGTAAACCAGTGTCAGGCACAAGTGCCTGACACTTCATCGGTTGACAACATGCCCCTCCCCAAACCCACCCTGAAAGCCCGCGCCCTGCGCCTCCTGAGCCAGCGCGAGCACTCCCGCCTGGAACTGTCCCGCAAGCTGCAGCGCTACGCGGAAGAGGGCGACGACGTCGAAGCCCTGCTCAATTTCCTCGAGCAGAACAAATGGCTGTCCGAAGAGCGCTTCTCCGAAAACCTGGTGCACCGCCGCGCCGCCCGCTACGGCAACAGCCGCATTGTGGCTGAGCTGCAACAGCACGGCATCGGCGGCGAGATGCTGGCCGAAGTCAAAGCCAGCCTGAAGGAAGACGAAGTCGAGCGCTGCTGCGAAGTATGGCGCCGCAAATTCGGCGCAGTGGCCGCGGATGCGGAAGGCCGCCAGAAACAGTTGCGCTTCCTGCTGTCGCGCGGTTTTTCCCAGAAAGCCATCCGCGCCGCGATGCAGGGCAGCATGCCCGACGAGGAATGAGGCCGCGTCCGCCCGTATAATCGGCGCATGTCCAAAAACGTCCTCAAGGCCAGCCTGCTTTTCCTGTGGCTGTGGTTGCCGTCCCTGGCAGTGCTGGCAACCGACCACCTGCAAACTGCCGCCGACGTGGTGGCCCTGCTGTGCTTCTCCGCCTTCGTACTGGCCTGGGCCCTGGTGCTGGTGGCGCGTCCGCGCTACGCCTTCCTGCTGCTGACGCCCCTGGCCCTGCTGGTCGGCCCCTACTGCTTCCTCACCCTGATGTACCACAGCGTGCCCGGCGACGCGCTGCTGCAATCGGCCTTGCGCACGCCGTGGATCCAGGTGCGCGAAGTGTTGCTTTCCTTTGGCTGGGTGGTCTGGCTGGCGCCCGCCACCGCGCTGGCCTATGCCGCGCTGGCGTGGTCGCTGCCGCACGGCTGGCGGCTGGCGTGGGAAACGCGCAAGCGCCTGCTGGCCGGCTTGCTGGTGTTTGCCATGCTGGCGTTCTGCACCCGCACCTTCCTGCCGCATGCCTTGCGCCTGCCGCCATTCTTCGAATACGCGACCGCCAGCCTGGCCTTCCCCAGCAACCTGGTGCTGTCCGCCAGCCGCGTGCTGCACCAGTCGCGCCGCGGGTCCGATTTCGCCAGCGTCGGCGGCCGCTACAAGGATGGCGAGGTGCCCCTGCTGGTGCTGCTGGTGATTGGCGAAAGCCTGCGGGTCGACCACCTGGGCTTGAACGGCTATGCGCGCAACACCACGCCGGGCCTGGCCGCGCTGGGACCGGAATTGCTGTACTTCCGCGATGCCGTCTCCGTCGCCAACTGGACCGGCATGGCGGTGCCGACCATGGTGTCGCACCCGGTCGGGGCCAGGCGCGCTTCCATCGTGCAGACCTTCCACGAAGCCGGTTTCAGCACGGCCTGGCTGTCGAACCACGAACCCGATGCCATCAGCAGCAAGGCCGACGTGGCCGAGCACGCTACCGGCACCCAGGATTACCACTTGCGCACCGACGCCATGCTGCTGCCCTTGCTCGATTCCTTCCTGCACCAGGCCGGGCCGCGCCAGTTCGCCGTGCTGCACACCTTCGGCAGCCACATCGCGTACGACGAGCGCTATGGCGCCGACTCACGCGTGTTCCGCCCCACCATGTCCGACCTCGGCATCGGCGCGCCGCGCGTGCAGGACAAGGCCGCCACCGTCAACTCCTACGACAACACGGTGGTGGAGACCGACAAGCTGCTGGTGCGCGTGATCGACATGCTGCGCAAGGAGCAGCGCCCGGCCGTGATGCTGTTCGCCTCCGACCACGGCGAAAACCTGTTCGACGACGAACGCGGCCTGTTCATGCACACCCAATCGCCGCCCACCCGCTACGACTTGCGCGTGCCGGTGTTCGCCTGGATGAACGCGGCCTACCGCCAGCGCTTTCCCGAGCGCGCCGCCGGCCTGCACGCCAACCTCGCCAGCCCGATCAGCCACAACGATGTCTTCCCCACGCTGCTCGACCTGGGCTCGGTGGCCTGGCGTGGGGAAGCGCCCGGCGCCAGCTTTGCCGGGCGCGATTTCAAGCCGCAACGCCGCATGGTGTATATCAATTACCAGGACTTGACTGACTTCGCCAACATCAAATAAAAACCGCCAGGATTGGGCAGCGGATGGGGTTGTGCTACACTTTTGTAGTTTTATGCAGCACCGCGGGTGCGGTGGTTGTCCGTAGAAGCTGCGGCGTACTGATTAGCTGCTTATAATTTTGGCCACATTTTGTGGCATCGGTCTTATGTCCTTGTCAAATCCTGTCTCCCGACGAGCGCTGCGGCATACGCGCGCCATAGACATCCAGGCGTTCGCGCGCGAGGATGGCTTGTGGGATCTTGACGCCCACATCACGGACATCAAATCCTTCGACACCATGCTGGCATCCGGCCCGCGCAAGGGCAACGAAGCCCTGCACGACCTCTGGCTGCGCGTGACCGTCGATAAGCAGCTGACCATCGTCGATGCCGAAGCAAGTTCGGACGCCGTTCCCTACCCTGGCCATTGCAATACGATCGGCCCCGCCTACAAAGCCTTGATTGGACTGAACCTGATGAAGGGTTTCCGCCAAGCGGTCAAGGAAAGGCTGGCTGGTGTACAAGGCTGTACCCATTTGACGGAATTGGCCCTGGTCCTGCCGACAGCGGCAGTGCAAGCCTATGCCAACGACGTCTGGCCAGTGAACGAGCGCTCCAGCACTGCGACAGAGAAGCCGTTCCAGCTCGACAAGTGCCACGCCCTCAGGACCGATGGCGGGGCAGTTGCCGAGTTTTACCCGCGCTGGTACGTCAACAAGACGGACGCAGCCTAGGTGCTGTACAAAATACAACCATACTTCAAATTTACAGGTATTCGAAAGAAGGGAAAGCCAGCATGAAAATCCATGAGTATCAAGGCAAAGAAATCCTCCGAAAGTTCGGAGTGACCGTACCGCGCGGCATTCCGTGCATGTCCGTGGAAGAGGCGGTGAAAGCCGCTGAAACCCTGGGCGGCCCGGTGTGGGTGGTGAAAGCACAGATCCACGCCGGTGGCCGTGGCAAAGGCGGCGGCGTGAAGGTTGCCAAGACCATGGAACAGGTGAAAGAGTATGCCGACCAGATCATGGGCATGCAGCTGGTGACCCACCAGACCGGTCCGGAAGGCCAGAAAGTGCGCCGCCTGCTGATCGAAGAAGGCGCCGACATCAAGAAGGAACTGTACGTTTCCCTGGTGACCGACCGCGTGACCCAGCGCGTTGTGCTGATGGCTTCCTCCGAAGGCGGCATGGACATCGAAGAAGTCGCGGAAAAGCACCCTGAGCTGATCCACAACGTGGTGATCGACCCGGCCGTCGGCCTGACCGACGCCGAAGCCGCCGACGTGGCGCGCAAGATCGGCGTGCCGGACGCTTCCGTGGCCGACGCCGTGGCCAACCTGCAAGGCCTGTACAAGGCTTACTGGGAAACCGACGCTTCCCTGGCTGAAATCAACCCGCTGATCCTGACCGGTTCCGGCAAGGTCATCGCCCTGGACGCCAAGTTCAACTTCGACGCCAACGCCCTGTTCCGTCACCCTGAGATCGTCGCCTACCGCGACCTGGATGAAGAAGATCCAGCCGAAGTGGAAGCGTCCAAGTTCGACCTGGCCTACATCTCCCTGGACGGCAACATCGGCTGCCTGGTGAACGGCGCCGGCCTGGCCATGGCCACCATGGACACCATCAAGCTGTTCGGCGGCGAGCCGGCCAACTTCCTGGACGTCGGCGGCGGCGCCACGGCCGAGAAGGTCACCGAGGCCTTCAAGATCATGCTGAAGAACCCCGAGGTGAAGGGCATCCTCGTCAACATCTTCGGCGGCATCATGAAGTGCGACACCATCGCCGAAGGCGTGATCACCGCCTGCCGCGCGGTGAACCTGTCCGTGCCGCTGGTGGTGCGCATGAAGGGTACCAACGAAGACCTGGGCAAGAAGATGCTGGCCGAATCGGGCCTGCCTATCATCTCCGCTGACACCATGGAAGATGCAGCCAAGGCCGTTGTCGCCGCTGCAGCCGGTAAATAATTGAAGGAATCACTATGTCTATCCTGATCAACAAAGACACCAAAGTCATCACCCAGGGCATTACCGGCAAGACCGGCCAGTTCCACACCCGCATGTGCCGCGACTACGCGAACGGCAAGAACGCCTTCGTGGCCGGCGTGAACCCGAAGAAGGCCGGCGAAGATTTCGAAGGCATCCCGATCTACGCCTCCGTCAAGGAAGCCAAGTCGGAAACCGGCGCCACCGTGTCGGTGATCTACGTTCCGCCAGCAGGCGCCGCTGCCGCCATCTGGGAAGCCGTGGAAGCTGAACTGGACCTGGCCATCTGCATCACCGAAGGCATTCCAGTGCGCGACATGATGGAAGTGAAGGACCGCATGGCCAAGGCTGGTTCCAAGACCCTGCTGCTGGGCCCGAACTGCCCAGGCCTGATCACCCCGGACGAAATCAAGATCGGCATCATGCCTGGCCACATCCACAAGAAGGGCCGCATCGGCGTGGTATCGCGTTCCGGCACCCTGACCTATGAAGCGGTGGCACAGCTGACCGCCCTGGGCCTGGGCCAGTCTTCGGCAGTGGGCATCGGCGGTGACCCGATCAACGGCCTCAAGCACATCGACGTGATGCGCATGTTCAACGACGATCCTGACACCGACGCCGTGATCATGATCGGCGAAATCGGCGGCCCGGACGAAGCCAACGCCGCCCGTTGGATCAAGGACAACATGAAGAAGCCGGTGGTGGGCTTCATCGCCGGTGTGACCGCTCCTCCAGGCAAGCGCATGGGCCACGCCGGCGCGCTGATCTCCGGCGGCGCCGACACCGCGCAAGCCAAGCTGGAAATCATGGAAGCCTGCGGCATCAAGGTCACCAAGAACCCATCCGAAATGGGCCGCCTGTTGAAGGCAATGCTGTAATATTAGCTGTAAGATAACGGGGAGCCTCGGCTCCCCGTTTTCGTTTGGGGTCCGGCCCTGCGGGCCGTACCCCGGTTGTCCGGTTTTCGAGGTTCAAAAAAGAAGGAGAAAGGCCCTTGGCCAAATTACTCGTCATGCGAGAAGGCGTCATCGAGCAAACCGTGCAGCTCACCAAGGAGCGCATGACGGTCGGCCGCCACAAGCATAACGACATCGTGCTGAACCATCCCGCGGTCAGCGGCGAGCACGCCGTGATCACCACCATCCTGGACGACTCCTTCCTGGAAGACCTGCAAAGCACCAATGGTACTTTCGTCAACGGCCACCGCATCGGCAAGCACTTCCTGCAGAACAAGGACGTGATCAAGATGGCCAAGTACCACCTCGAGTTCGTCACCGACGGCATCCGCCCATTGGCCGCGGCTGCCGCCACCATCCCCGCCATGCCGGCCCCGCCGCCGGCGCCGCCTGCCGCCGCCGCGGCCGCAGCCAACCTGCCGCTGGGCCATATAGAAGTGCTGAACGGCAGCAACGCTGGCAAAACATTAAGCCTGACCAAGGCCGTCACCAGCCTGGGCCGCCCGGGTGTGCAAGTGGTCGTGATCGCCCGCGCCGCCGACGGCTATTCCGCCGCCCACGTGGAAGGCGACAAGCCCCCTTTACTGAATGGCAACCCCCTGGGCCGCCAGCCGCAACGCCTGAACCCGGGCGACATCCTCGACCTCAGCGGCATCCTGATGGCCTTCCGCGCCAGCTGACGCAATTTGTCAGGCCCGACTGACAAAGTTTGAAAGCCGGTTGACCAAAATCGTCATCCCGGCAGGCTCGGATTGACATTTTTTGACCAAAATCAGCTCCTTCGGCCGGATTTTGGGCTGGCACGCCGATTGCAAATACTCGGGTGTCCCACCCAATTCTTTGTTTCTTACCTGAAGGAGTAGCAAAATGAAATCTCTGAAACAGATCAAGCGCCAGGCACAAGCCGGTTTCACCCTGATTGAATTGATGATTGTTGTGGCCATCATCGGTATCCTGGCTGCAGTGGCTATCCCAGCCTACTCCGACTACACCATCAAGGCCAAAGTCGGCAACATCCTGTCCCAGGTGGACGGCCTGAAGTCCGCGATCGCAACCTGCGTGCAGGAAGCAGCTGGCGTGACCACCTACTGCGATGACGGCGGCAACGACGAAAACGGCAACCCGAACGGCGTGCCTCCATTCCAGAAGTCCAAGGAAGTTGCATCGGCTAACTACGACCCGGCCAACGACCTGCTGTCCGTGACCACCAATACCAACCTGGGTGACGGCATCGACGCCAAGACCATCACCTTCAAGCCGCGCTGGATCGACCCGACCACCGGCAAGCGCGCTGCCAACGTGGTATGGATCGTGAACGCCGACGCCTTCACCAATCCGGTCGCCAAAGCTGCTGCGGTGAAGAACAACCCAGGTACGTAATCTGAACCTGGCAATAGATGAAAAACCGGGCTGCGGCCCGGTTTTTTTATTGCCCAGTGACATAAATTGTCACAAAGAAATTTTCAATCTGACAAATTTCGTCAGGTAGTTTTCAAGTTAAGAGGTAAAACTGACAATTTTTGTCAAAAATGCACCGTTTTGCTGAAAAATTAATCTGGCACGGGGGTTGCATATATTCCAACGTTGCAACCTTATCCCAGACTTTTAAACAAACGGAGCAATAGTTGAAATCCCTGAAACAAATCAAGCGCCAGGCACAAGCCGGCTTCACCCTGATTGAACTGATGATCGTTGTGGCGATCATCGGTATCCTGGCCGCAGTGGCAATCCCAGCTTATTCCGACTACACCGTCAAGGCCAAAGTCGGCAACATCCTGTCCCAGGTGGACGGCCTGAAGTCCGCGATCGCAACCTGCGTGCAGGAAGCAGCTGGCGTGACCACCTACTGCAATGACGGCGGCAACGACGAAAACGGCAACCCGAACGGCGTCCCTCCATTCCAGAAGACCAAGGAAGTCGCATCGGCAGACTACGACCCAAGCACCGACGTGCTGACCGTGACCACCAATACCAACCTGGGTGACGGCATGAACAGCAAGGCCATCACTTTCACCCCACGCTGGATCGATCCTGTCACCCAGAAGCGCGCTGCCAACGTGGTGTGGATCGTGAATGCCAGCGCTTTCACCAACCCAGTCGCCAAGGCTGCTGCGGTGAAGAACAACCCAGGTACGTGATCTGCACCTGCGAGATGTGAAAAACCGGGCTGCGGCCCGGTTTTTTTTTGATCAGACTATTTTCTGGCGGTCGGCCAGCATCGCCTCGTACGTCAGGTTCTGCAGCAGGGTGAAGTGCGCCGGATCGAGGTCGGTGAACTGCACGCCATAGCTGAACACTTCCTTGCCTTCGACCTTCTGCGAAGCCGCCATGCTGGCATTGCGCACCAGCGCCGGCGTCTGGATGCGCACCTGGCGGTTGTCCGGCGGCGCCAGCAGGGTGAAGTCCAGCCTGACGGTATCGCCTTCGCGGCTCAGGGGCTGCGCCGATTCGACCAGCGCGCCGGACACGCTGAGGTTGACCAGGAAGACCGGGACATGCGTGCCGTCGTCGCGCGACATGTGGGCCGGGATATCGACCTTGACCCGCATGGCCGCACGCAGGCTGGTGCCCTGGATTTCGGCCGGGAAGCTCACGTGCGCATACATCAGCGGCCGCAGGAACACGCGCTGCACCACGGTCGAAAACGAGCAGACGTTCACGCCGGAGAAGACGCGCACCGTCAGCTTGTCGCCTTCGGAAAGCGCGATCGGCGCATTGTTCTCGAGCGGGATCTTGACGATCATGTACTCGTCCCTGACCCAACCGATCACCGTGGAGAAATACGGGATAGGGCGCAGCGTGCGGTGGGTGATCAGCTGGATCCGTCCACCGACCTGCAGGTTCATTTGTTCGAAAGCGTAATCCTGCAGCTTGTTCTCGCCTGCCATCGTCTTATTGTGCGTGATTGAGTGCTTGCTTATTGTATAACAGCACGGCGCCATCCATGCTGACCAGGTGGTAAGGATCCGGTTGCAGCTTGCTGCAGCCATTCCTGGCGCACGTATCCTTGCTGCCGAACTGCCAGCCGCCGTTGGCGCGGTCGAGGAATTCCTTGTCCACCAGCTCCAGCGTTTCCTGGTAACGGCGCGCCATGTCCGGCCGCTCCGCCACGGCAAGGAAAGCCTTCATGCCTTCGGCCTGCTGCCACCAGTACTTGCTGTGGTCAACGCGGCCGCTGGGCGACATGCGGTTGAAGATGCCGCCGTCCTGCTCGTCGTAGCCGTTGGCCACGGCGAATTTCAGCAAGCGGTCGGCCACGTCCGCATACAGCGGCGGCAGACCGCGCGTTTCCGCGGCGCGCAGCAGATGGCTCCATTCGAACTGGTGCCCGAGGTCGATGTAGCCGTTGTTGTCCTTGAGCGGTTTCCACTCCGCGTCGTACCACTCGGGGATGTAGGCGCCGCCGTCGGGCAAGCCCACCATCAACTGGTTCAGCACGAAGTCGCCCAGTGCGCGCGCATCGGCCACCACCTGCTGGTCGCCGGTGGCATCGATCAGGGCCAGCAGGGCTTCGAACATGTGCATGACCGGGTTTTGCGTATGGTTGCTGACCTGCACCTGCGCCCAGTCGCGCGGCGCCCCGCCCCGCAGGCCGCCGCCCGCTTCACGCAGGTGGCGGCGGATATCCTGCCAGGCGGCCAGCGCCGCGTCCTTGTATTTCGCCTCGCCCGTCACGCGCGCCGTATGCGACAGCGCAAACAGCGCAAAGGCATGGCCGTAGGATTCCTTGTGCAGGCCGGTCGGCTTGCCCATCGCGTCGACGTACTGGAAGAAACCGCCGTATTCGGGGTCGTGGAATTTCTCCAGCATGAAATCGGCACCGCGCCTGGCGGTTTCCAGGTAGCGCGGATCCTTCGTGGCTTCGTAGCCGACCAGCATCGTGTACAGCACGCGGCTGTGGGTGGTCAGGTCGCCGCCGGCTGTTTGCTGCGGCTGCCAGCTACGGTTGAACTGCCCCTGCAGCAGGCCGGAAGGTGCCGGCGACAGCGCCAGCCAGCGCGATACGTGGGCGTTGAGGTCCTTGCGGTGCCATTCGACGTTCGCCACCTCGGCCAGGGCTTCCGCGTGGCCGCCTTCCTTGCCGCACGCGGCGAGCAGGGCGAGGCAGCACAACAGGGCCGCGCGGCGCAGCTTCATGCCTTCCAGTCGCCGGACTTGCCGCCTGCTTTTTCCGTGACGCGGATATCGGTCATCACCATGCCGCGGTCGACCGCCTTGCACATATCGTAAATGGTCAGCAGGCCGACCTGCACGGCGGTCAGCGCTTCCATTTCCACACCGGTCTTGCCATAGGTTTCGACCTGCGCGCGGCAATGGACGGCATTGTTGGGTTCATCGGTGGTAAAGTCCACGGCGACACGGGTCAGCGCCAGGGGATGGCACAGCGGCACCAAGTCGGCCGTGCGCTTGGAGGCCATGATGGCGGCGATGCGCGCGATGCCCAGCACGTCCCCCTTCTTCGCGGTTCCCGATAGAATGAGCGCCAGCGTTTCCGGCTTCATGCGGATGCTGCCGGTGGCGACGGCAATGCGGTGGGTTTCGGCCTTGGCGCCGACATCGACCATATGGGCCTGTCCGGCGGCGTCAAAATGAGTAAGGTGTTCGGTCATCGCTGTATCTCTTGTTGAACGGGTATGATAGCACTGTGAATGCACTACATTTTCGCCGCCCCTTGCTGGCGGCCCTGGTTTCCGGCCTGCTGTTGACCGCTCCGGCAGGGCAGGCGCAGCAACCGTCGCAACAATCGGACCTGCCTTCGCTGGGCGATGCCTCGCGCGAGGACCTGTCGCCGGTGATGGAAAAGCGCCTGGGCGAGGAAATCATGCAAAGCCTGCGCTTCGACCGCGATTACCTGGACGACCCGCCCATCATCGAGTACCTGAACACCTTCGGCACCCGGCTGGTGGATGCGCGCCCCGGCGCGCGCGGCGATGCGAACCTCGACTATTACTTCTTCGCCATCCGCGACAAGAACCTGAACGCCTTCGCCCTGCCTGGCGGCTATATCGGCGTGCACTCCGCGCTGCTGCTGGCGGCGCAGACCGAATCGGAGCTGGCTTCCGTGTTGTCGCACGAAATCGGCCACGTGGCGCAGCGCCATATCGCGCGCCAACTCGGGGCGCAGAAGACCGATGCCCTGATCCCCTTGGCGGCCATGCTGCTGGCGGCGCTGGCCGCCAAGTCCAGCCCCGATGCGGCGATGGGCGTGTTCATGGGCGGGCAAGGCCTGGCCATCCAGCGGCAGCTCAATTTCGGCCGCGATGCCGAACGCGAAGCGGACCGCGTCGGCTTCCAGATCCTGAACGCGGCGGGCTACGACGCCAGCGGCATGGTGGCCTTCTTCCAGCGCATGCAGGCCAGCACACGCCTGTACAGCGACCTGATGCCGCCCTGGCTGATGACCCACCCGCTGACCACCGAACGTATCGCCGACATCCAGGCCCGCATCCGCGAGCAGAAATACTCGCAGCGCGTGGACGGCATGGACTTCCACCTGATCCGCGCCCGGGCCCGCGTGCTGCAGGACGAGAGCAGCAAGGGCCTGTCCGAATCGGAAGCGGTGTTCAAGAACCAGATCCAGCAGCCGGGCCGGCAGAACGTGGCGGCCGGCCAGTACGGCATGGCCATGGTGGCGCTGAAGCGCTCGGAATTCGCGGCCGCGCAGCAGTGGCTGGACAAAGCCGGCGCCACCATCGACAAGCCGCCCGTCGCCGGCGCGTTCAGCACGCCGATCCCGCGCGGCATGAGCGACTCCGCCCTGGCTTACCTGTCGCTGGAGATCAAGCTGGCGCAGGAAGACAAGCCGGAAGTGATTGCGGCCGCGATCGAAGAAGCGAAGACGGCGCAATCGCGCTTCCCCCTGTCGCGCGGCCTGGTGTGGCAATACGCCGATGCGCTGATCAAGGGGGGGCGGTATGAGGAGGCGACGCACTTCCTGCGCGACCAGATGCAGATGTACCGCCGCGAACCGGAACTGCACGACTACATGGCGCAGGCCTACGCCAAGCAGGGCAAGATCGCCCTGCAGCACATTTCGCTGGCGGAATCCTACGCGCTGCTGGGCGGCGTACTGGCCGCGCTGGACCAACTGGCGCTGGCCCGCAAAGCCCCCGACGCCACTTACTACGACCAGTCGGTCATCGATGCCCGCGAGCGCGAGCTGCAAGCCAAGCGTCGCGAGATGATGGGCGATAAAAAGAAGGATTGATCAGGCAGCCTTGCGCCTGGCGATCCAGTCATTGACCACGCCTTCCAGCAAGGTCATGGGCAGGGCGCCATGCACCAGCACCTGGTTGTGGAACTGCTTCAGGTCGAACTTGTCGCCCAGTTCCTTCTTCGCATGTTCGCGCAGCGCCAGGATTTTCAGCATGCCGACCTTGTACGCCAGCGCCTGGCCCGGATCGACGAAGTAGCGCTCGATCTCGGCCGTCACGTCGCCTTCGCTCATGCCGGTGGTGTTCATCATGTAATCGATGGCCTGCTCGCGCGTCCAGCGCTTGTAATGGATGCCGGTGTCGACCACCAGCCGGGTCGCGCGCATCATTTCATCGCGCAGGCGGCCCAGGTTGTCCAGCGGCGTTTTCTGGAAGCCCTGTTCCGCCGCCAGCCGTTCCGCGTACAACGCCCAACCCTCGTGGTAGGCGGTGAATGGGATGATCTTGCGGAAGAACGGTACGCCGGTCATCTCCTGCTGGATCGCGATCTGGAAATGGTGGCCCGGGATGCCCTCGTGGTAGGCCAGCGTGCGCATGGCGAACTTCGGCGTTTCGCCGGGCGCGCGCATGTTCGCATAGAACACGCCGGGGCGGCTGCCATCGAAGGAGCCCATCATGTAATAGGCGCCCGGTGCGGTCGCCTGCGAGGCGGCCGGCACCGGCTGCACTTCCACGCCCAGCTTGGGCCGCACGTCGAAGACCGGGTCCAGGCCTTTGTTGACCTCGTCCAGGATGGCCTGGTACTGCGCCAGCATGGCCTTCTTGCCTTCGTCGGTGTTCGGGTACTGCTGCTCCGGACGCGAAGCCAGGATTTGCACGCGCTTGCCGATCGAGCCTTCGCTCAGGCCTTCCGCCTTGAGGATGGCATCCATCTCCGCGCCGACGCGCTCCACTTCCGCCAGGCCCAGTTCGTGCACCTGCTGCGGCGTCATGTTGGACGTGGTGTGCGAGCGTACCGCCCAGGCGTAGTAAGCCTCGCCATTGGGCAGGCTCCAGGCGCCATTATTGGCGGTGGCCTTGACCTGCAGCGCCGTGAAGGCATCAATCAGCTTGCCGTAGGCCGGGTAGACGGCGCCTTGCACCGCCTTCTCGGTTTGCGCCAGCAGCGCGTCGCGCTCGCTTTGCGGCAAGTCCTTGATCTTCGCCAGCTTGTCGCGCATATTCGTGACCAGCACATGTTCCTTCACCGGCGTGGCCACCACGGCCTTCATCTGGGCCAATACCTTGTCGACCGTGAACTTGGGCGGCACGATGCCCTTGCTCTCGCTGAGTTTGATCGACTCCACCACCTGGCCGAACTTGACGGGGAACAGGTTCAGGCGCGCGATATAGGCTTCCGCTTCGCCCTTGTTGGTGACCTGGTGCACATCGGTCATGAACTGCGGCAGCATGCTTTGCACGCCCATCATCTGGTTGACCGGGAAGCCGTGGTAGATGAAGGGCTCGCCCTCGGCCTGGGTCTTCAGGAAGAAGCGCAGCGTTTCGTAGGACAGCTTGCCTTCCGCATCCAGCCCGTCGGTGCTGTAGCTTTCCAGGTCGGCCAGGTCCTGCTTCAGTTGCGCCACCTGCTTGGCCGTGTGGGCCGGGGAGGCGTCGTCCAGCTTCTTGCTGTAGAAGTCGAGCCAGCCGGGCAGGATGCGCATATTCGACAGCATTTCCGGGCTGTCGACCGCAAAGGCGGCGAACACGCGGGCGTAGAACCAGTCCAGCTTGAGCGGTTTGAAATACCAGGTGTGGGCGGCCAGGGCCAGCACCAGCACGAACAGGCCGAGCACAATGCCGCCCAGCCATTTTGCTGCACGTTTCATCAGGGGATCTCCGGGGTTGTTTTTATCCTAACATCATGCCCCGGCGCCGCCCCCGGGTCAAGGCTGCGGCTGCCGTTCGAAGCGGAAGGTGCGCGGCACGGCCTCGCGTGCGATGGCCGCCAGCGGCACCGCGCGGTCGCCGATGCGCAAGGTGAGCGGCGACAGGCCGGCCGGGTCGCTGGCCGCCGCATCGAGCCAGGCCAGCAGCGCGTTGTCGCCCACCGGCCGGCCATTCAATTCGATGTGCGGCAGCACTTGCGCGAAGTCGCGGTCATCCAGTTGCGCCACCACCGCGCCGCTGCGCAGCAGCAGCTCGCCGGCCTCGGTCAGCCAGGCCGCCTCCACCTCGCCCAGCGCCGCGCCGGTATGCAGCATGAAGCCGAGGGCCGGATCGGTGCGCGCGATGAAGGGCGTCGCTTCCAGGTTCACGTAGACGCGCTGGGGGCCGTTCTGGAAATACCAGCAGCCCCGCTCGTCGCTCAGGTAATTGCGCGTGATGAAGCCCACCAGGGCGGGGTTGGTCAGCTTGTCGCCCGCTTCGTTGAAGTGCTGCGCGCGTTCGTCGCGCATGCGCCAGTTGCCGCGCGCGTCCAGTGCCAGCCAGCCGTAGCAATGCGGCACATTGGGCCACTTGGCCATGGCCTGTTTGACGATGTCATCCATCGATCATGCCTCGCAAGCTTGGGCGACTTCGGTGGCGGTCAGGAAGTTCAGCATGCGCTGGGGCAGCCAGTCCAGCCGGCCGGGCAGGCGGCCGGTGGCAAAGCCCACGTGGCCGCCTTCTTCCGGATAATCCAGCACCACCTGGCGCGAAGCCTTGCGCGGCAGGTACTGGCCCGGCATGAAGGGATCGTTCTGCGCGTTCAGCACCAGGGTCGGCACCGTGATGTCGGTCAGCACGTGCTTGGCGCTGGCGCGGTCCCAGTAATCGTCGGCATCGCGATAGCCGTGCAGCGGCGCCGTCACCACATTGTCGAAGGCGTGCAGGTCCTGCGCCGCCATCAGGGCGTCCAGGTCGAACAGGCCGGGGAATTGCTGCAGCTTGGCCACGCATTTCGGTTTCAGCGTCTGCAGGAACATGCGCGTGTACAGGCGGCTCAGGCCGCGCGACAGGGCATTGCCGCCTTGCGCCAGGTCGAGCGGGGCTGACACCGAGCACGCCGCGTCGACGAATTCCGCCTGGTGCTGCGACTCGCCCAGCCAGCGCAGCAGCACGTTGCCGCCCAGTGATACGCCGCAGGCGTAGAACTTGCCGCTGGCGTGCGGGTGCAGGCGGCGAATGATCCAGTCCAGTTCGCCGGAGTCGCCGGAATGGTAGAAGCGCGGCGCCAGGTTCGGCTCGCCGGAACAGCCGCGGAAATGCGGCACGGCGCCCGACCAGCCGCGGCGCGTGATTTCCGCCATCAGGGCACGCGCGTAATGGCTGTCGGACGAGCCCTCGAGGCCGTGGAACAGCACCACGAAGGGCCTGCCCGGCTGGCCGTCGACGAAATCGACATCGATGAAATCGGCGTCCGGCGTCTGCCAGCGTTCACGGCGGAAACGGACGGCGGGCCTGGCGATGCAGGTCGCCGGATAGATGGTTTGCAGGTGGCCGCTCGGCAGCCAGAATGGGGCGATGTAGTTCATGGCGCGGCTGGGGTCGACCCAGCGGGCCAGCCCCCCTATTTTTTTAGTGCAGAATTTGAGCGCGCGGATCGACGGGAACGGGTCCCGGCGCTACAGACACATGATGCAGCACAATGCGCCATCCCTTCGGTGTCTTGACGTACACATTGGTCGCAATCAGGTGCGCCGGCTCGCCGCTCGCGGCCGTGACGCCTTCGATCACAGTATGCACCGAACTCATCAGGTTGTGTGTTTCGTGCAGCTGGGAAGGGCGGATGTGCAGGCCGCCGTGCTCCAGCAAAGCGCTCCAGGAATCGCGGATGGCGCGGTGGCCGATCAGGCGCGGCCCGCCGGGATGCACGCAGACGATTTCCTCGTCGTCGGCCCACAGTGCCATCAGGGCTTCCAGGTCGGCCCGGTTCAAGGCATCGTAAAAGGCTGCTTCGACTTCCGCGGCACTGCCATTCTGGTGTTTACGCGCTGCCATCCGGGCTCCGGAATAAGTGATTAATGATGACCGGCTTCGGTACCCGGCTTCAGCTTGTACTGGGTGCCGCAGTACGGGCACTTGGCTTCGCCATGCTTGAAGTCCAGGAACACGCGCGGATGCGAAGACCACAGCGGCATGGCCGGATTCGGGCAGTAAGCCGGCAGGTCTTTTCCATCGAGTTCGACTGGCTGGGTGGCGTTGCTCATTTTATAACACTCCGCGAGATCAAAAAGCACGATTTTAATCCATTCGGGCAATGATAAGAATTCGCCGGTAGAATGACGGCTTTCCCATGCGGCCACCTGCGCGGCCGTGGCAAAAACACCACATGATGCATCCCGATAGCGAGCCCGACGTAGCGGCCCACCACGAACCCTCCTGGCGCGCCGGCTTGAAAGACGGCACGCCGACCCTGTTTGGCATTGGCGCCTGGGGCCTGGTGGTGGGCGTGGCCATGGTCAAGTCGGGGCTGACCGTGATGCAGGCGCTGGGCATGACCCTGGTGGTGTTTGCCGGTTCGGCGCAACTGGCCTCGCTGCCCCTGATTGCGGCCGCCGCGCCGATCTGGGTGATCTTCCTGACCGCGGTCGTGGTCAACCTGCGCTTCATGATCTTCGCCGCGCTGCTGGCGCCGCACTTTGCCAGGCTGCCGGTGCTGCGCCGCTTCCTGCTCGGCTATGGCGCCGGCGACATGACCACCGCCATGTTCCTGCAGCGCTTCCCGAGCGAAAAGCCGGAGCCGGGCAAGGTGTCCTACCTGCGCGGCCTGCTGTATCCGAACTGGATCGCCTGGCAGGCCGGATCGATTGCCGGCATTTTCCTCGGCAGCGCGGTACCGGCCGAATGGGGGCTGGGCTTTGCCGGCACGCTGGCGATCATCTGCATCACCGTGCCCATGCTGGCCACCCGTCCGGCCCTGGTGGGCGCGCTGGTGGCCGGCGTGACCGCCGTTTTGGCGCATGCCTTGCCGTACAAGCTGGGCTTGCTGGCCGCCGTGATTGTCGGCATGGTGGTGGCCATGCTGGTGGAGAGCACGATCGAACGCGGGAAGGCTGCCAATGTCTGACCTGGAAGTCTGGCTGACCATCCTGGCGCTGGCCTGCGCCACCGCCATCACGCGCTCCTCGTTCTGGGTGATCGGCGAACACGTGTCGATCCCCACCCGCGTGCAGGAAATGCTGCGCTACGCGCCTTCCTGCGCCCTGGCCGCCATCATCGGCCCCGACCTACTGATGGATGCGCAGGGTGCGGTCGAGTTCAGCCTCCACAACTACAAGCTGCTGGCGGGCGCCGCCGCGATTGTCTACTACCTTGCCCGCCGCAACATGCTCGAAACGATTGTGTTTGGCATGGCGTGCTTCACGGCGTTACGCTTACTGTTGTCTTAGCTCCCCGGGAGGGTGTATGGCTGAAATTGACCACATGATCCTGCGTGTGCGCGACGCCGCGCAGTCGATTCGTTTTTACGAAGACGTGCTTGGCTTCCGGCACGAGGGCAGGGCCGGGCCGTTTGAGGTGCTGCGGGTCAGCGAAGGCTTCACGCTGGACTTGCTGGCGCAGGCGCCGGACCAGCAACTGCACCTGGCATTCCGCCTCGACCCCGACCATTTCGAGCGCGTGATGGTGCAGTTGCGCGAGCGCCGCATTCCCTTCGGCGGTAACCACATGGACCGTTCCGGCAGCCCGCCCCAGCCCCAGTTCGGCGCGCGCGGACTGGCGCCGGCCTGCTACTTCGAAGACCCGGACGGGCACAACCTCGAAATCCGCTACTAGGCGCCCCACAGCCTGCGGGCTTCTTCCGCAATGATGTCGGGATACTCTTCCTGGAAGAACAGCTTGCCTTCCGCTACCGCGCGGATGCCGCGCGACTGCGGGAACAGCTGGTCGAGGTAGCGTGCATCGGCCATGGTGAAGATGGTGTCGCTGGCGCCCCAGACCATCCTGACCGGCACCTGGCAGCGCCGCAGCCGCGCTTCGATCCCGGCCAGCGGGTTGGGCGACAGCGCGTTGTGAAAGGCATGATATTGCGCGCGGCGCAGCGGCGTGCTGACCAGGGGCGCGGCATAGTAGTCGATGATGTCATCCGTCAATTGCGCCGGGTTGTGGAACACCGCGGCGCCAAAGGTGGCGCGGGCCAGGTCCTTGTCGGCCAGCCATTTGGCGGTATCGTCGGCCAGCGTGCCGTTGCGGGCCATTTCCAGCACGGGCGCGATTTCGGCCGGCGGGCTGTGCGGTTCGATGTCGCAGTTGCTGAGCATCAGGCTGCGCACGCGCTCGGGGTAGCGCAGCAGGAACAGCTGGGCGACCGCGCCGCCGCTGTCGCTGGCCACAATGTCGACCGTGCCGGCGCCCAGCTTGTCCAGCAGCGCCGCCAGCATCCCGGCTTGCGCGCCGGCCGCCAGCGATTGGCCGGCAGGAACTTCCGAATAACCGAGTCCCATGAAGTCGGGCGCGATGCAGCGCCGGTAGGGCGACAGGCGTTCCAGCGCGCCGCGCCACTGGAAGCTGTTGAGCGGCGCGCCGTGCAGGAACAGGGCGGTGGCCGGTCCGGCGCCCCGTTCGGCGTAAGCGATGCGGCCGAACGGCAGCTCGGCAAACTTGCGTGCGGCGCGGAAGGCGGCAGGCGAATCGCCGCCGCCGGCGGCCGGGGCGGCCAGCAGGGCAGGGGCGGCGCTCGCGGCAAGCGCGGCGCCGGACAGGTGAAGGAAATCTCGGCGTTTCATCGGTGGTCTCCAGGGCTTGAATAGAGGATGCCGATGCTAGCGGCCGCGTCGCCGCGCTGCGCGCACGAACAGCCGCCGGCAAGCACAAACGGCTGATTTTCCGATTGCGCGGCCGGGCAAAATGGCGCACTCTTCCGCCATGACCACCCGACCATCGTGTTATCCGGCGCGCGACGAGGTGCCCTTGCTGGACGTGCTGACCTCGCCCGTGCCGCACGGGCGCTTCGACTCGCCGGTAGACGAGCGCCACGTGCTGTGCCTGCACCTCGGCGCGCCGGTGCCGGTCAGCTATCGCGCCGGCCGTTACGAGCGCCAGGGCACGCGCCTGCACGGCCAGTTCTGCGTAGTTCCCGCCGGCGCCAGCACGCGCTGGACGCTGGCCGCCCCCGCCACTTCGCTGCTGCTGCGCTTTGCGCCGGCCGTGCTGGAGGAAGCGGCCGGCCACCTGCGGCTTGGCGATGCCGGCCTGGCGCCGGCCATCCATATCCGCGACCCGCAAATTGAGCGCATCGGCTGGATCATGCAGGCCGAGGAGCAGGACGGCCATCCCGGCGGCCGCCTGTTTGCGGACAGCCTGGCCAGCGCCCTGGCGGCGCGCCTGCTGGCGCTGCAGACACGCCCCGAGCGCCGCCCGGCCCAGCGCGCAGCCCACGCCTTGCCCGCTTGGCAGTTGCGCGCCGTGCAGGATTACGTGGAAGCCCACCTCGACCAGGATTTGCGCCTGGCCGAACTGGCCGCCGTGGCCGGCTTCAGCGTGTCGCATTTCAAGACACTGTTCCGCCAGGCCACCGGCCTGCCGGTGCACCGCTTCGTGCTGGCGCGCCGCGTCGAACGCGCACGCCAGCTGCTGCTGGAGGGCAAACTCAGCCACACCGAGATCGCCCTGGCTGCCGGCTTCGCCCACCCGAGCCATATGGCGCGGCGCTTGCGGCAGTGGACGGGGCACGGCCCGGCCCAGCTTAAACATTTTCTGAATGACAACTAAATATCGCCCTAGCCCCAGCTTAACAAGCGGCTAAGAGGCGCCGGCTTAAGGTAAAATAGCGGTCTTTCCAACAGTGACCCTTGAGTAACCATGCTGAAATTCAACCGCCTGGAGGACCTGGTGGCGCGCAACGCGCTGCAGGGCAAGCGCGTATTTATCCGTGCAGATCTGAACGTGCCGCAAGACGATGCGGGCAATATCACCGAAGATACCCGCATTCGTGCTTCGATTCCGGCGATCAAGATGGCCCTGCAGGCAGGCGCCAAAGTCATGGTGACTTCCCACCTGGGCCGTCCGACCGAAGGCGAATTCAAGCCGGAAGACAGCCTGGCGCCGATCGCCCAGCGCATGTCCGAGCTGCTGGGCCAGCCGGTCGCGCTGAAGCAGGACTGGGTGGATGGCGTCGAAGTGGCCCAGGGCCAGGTCGTGCTGCTGGAAAACTGCCGCGTCAACAAGGGCGAAAAGAAGAATTCCGATGAGCTGGCCCAGAAGATGGCCAAGCTGTGCGACGTCTACGTCAACGATGCCTTCGGCACCGCGCACCGCGCCGAAGCCACCACCCACGGCATCGCCAAGTTCGCGCCGGTGGCCTGCGCCGGCCCGCTGCTGGCCGCCGAGCTGGACGCGCTGGGCAAGGCCCTGGGCGCGCCGGCCCGTCCGCTGCTGGCCATCGTGGCCGGCTCCAAGGTGTCGACCAAGCTGTCGATCCTGAAATCGCTGGCCGACAAGGTGGACAACCTGATCGTCGGCGGCGGCATCGCCAACACCTTCATGCTGGCTGCCGGCCTGAAGATCGGCAAATCGCTGGCGGAAGCCGACCTGGTCGGCGAAGCCAAGGCCATCATCGACCTGATGGCGGCCCGCGGCGCCACCGTGCCGATCCCGGAAGACGTGGTGTGCGCGAAGGAATTCGCGCCGACCGCGGCCGCCACCGTGAAAGCCGTGGCCGACGTGGCCGACGACGACATGATCCTGGACATCGGTCCCAAGACCGCCGCCAAGCTGGCGGCGCAGATCGCCGCAGCCGGCACCATCGTCTGGAACGGCCCGGTCGGCGTGTTCGAATTCGACCAGTTCGGCGAGGGCACCAAGACCCTGGCCATGGCTATCGCCAACTCCAAAGGGTTCTCGATTGCGGGCGGTGGCGACACCCTGGCCGCGATCGCGAAATACCAGATCACCGACAAAATCGGGTACATCTCCACCGGCGGCGGCGCCTTCCTGGAATTCCTGGAAGGCAAGACCCTGCCGGCAGTAGAAATCCTGGCGCAACGCGCCCAGTAACACGGTAAAAGGCGCCCGCAAGGCGCCTTTTGAACTTTATCAAGCTCACACGAAGGAACTTCTTCATGGCACGTGGTACCAAGATTGTCGCAACGATCGGCCCAGCATCGACCGACCTGAATATCCTGATCCAGATGATCAAGGCCGGGGTGGATGTGGTCCGTCTGAACTTCTCGCATGGCAAGGCGCAAGACCATATCGACCGCGCCAAGCTGGTGCGTCAGGCGGCGGCGGAATGCGGCAAGGAAGTGGCAATCATGGCCGACATGCAGGGTCCAAAGATCCGCATCGGCAAGTTCGAGAACAACAAGATCGAACTGGCCAAGGGCGACAAGTTCATCCTCGATGCCAAGTGGGGCGAGAATGGCGAACTGGGCAACCAGGAACGCGTGGGCCTGGACTACAAGAGCCTGCCGACCGACGTCAAGGCCGGCGACGTGCTGCTGCTGAACGATGGCCTGATCGTGCTGACCGTGGACAAGATCAACGGCAGCGAAATCTTCACCACCGTGAAAATCGGCGGCGAGCTGTCCAACAACAAGGGTATCAACCGCCAGGGCGGCGGCCTGACCGCGCCGGCGCTGACCGCCAAGGACATGGAAGACATCAAGACCGCCATGTCGTTCCAGGCCGACTACCTCGCCATTTCCTTCCCGAAAAACGCGACCGACATGGAAATGGCGCGCCAGCTGGCCAATATCGCCGGCGAGCCGTTCGGCTTCAAGCCGATGATGATCGCCAAGATCGAGCGCGCCGAACCCCACCCGGCCCAGCAGGAAATACAGAACGCGTCCGACGGCCTCAAGGTGGCGCGCGGGGACCTGGCGGTGGAAGTGGGCAATGCCGCCGTGCCGGCGCTGCAGAAGCGCATGATCCGCATGGCGCGCGAATCGAACAAGATCGCCATCACCGCCACCCAGATGATGGAATCGATGATCTTCAACGCCGTGCCGACCCGCGCCGAAGTGTCCGACGTGGCCAATGCCGTGCTGGACGGTACCGATGCCGTGATGACCTCGGCCGAAACGGCGTCCGGCAAATACCCGGTGGAAACCGTGGAAATGATGGCGGCCATCTGTACCGAAGCCGAGCAATCCGAATACAACAAACTCGATGCGGACTTCCTGAACGCCCGCTTCACCCGCATCGACCAGTCGATCGCCTATGGCGCCCTGTTCACCGCGCACCACCTGCGCGTGAAGGCGATTGTGGCCCTGACCGAGTCCGGCTCCACCGCGCTGTGGATGAGCCGCCACAATATCGACACCCCGATCATTGCGCTCACGCCGAGCACCACCACCCAGCGCAAGCTGGCCTTGTACCGTAACGTCTGCACCCACATGCTGAAGCAGGACGCGCCGACCGATGTCGTGCTGCGCGCCGCCGAAGAGCTCCTGGTAAAACAGGGTATGGCCCAGAAGGGCGATATGATTGTGGTTACCTGGGGTGCGCCGATGGGCAAGGTGGGCGGCACGAACGCGCTGCGCATCGTGAAAGTGGGTGAGTTCACTCACCGCGCCGATCCGGCACGCTGAACGATTAGCGCGGCCAGCGCGAACAGTTTCTTTATTGTTTGGAGTACTACCATGTCCCTCGTATCCATGCGTCAACTGCTGGACCATGCCGCTGAAAACGGCTATGGCATCCCGGCATTCAACGTCAACAACCTGGAGCAAGTGCAGGCCATCATGGCTGCCGCCGACGCGGTCAACGCGCCGGTGATCATGCAGGCGTCGGCCGGCGCCCGCAAGTACGCTGGCGAAGCTTTCCTGCGCCACCTGATCGACGCCGCCATCGAAGCCTACCCGCACATCCCGGTGGTGATGCACCAGGACCACGGCCAGTCGCCGGCGGTCTGCATGGCCGCGATCCGCTCCGGCTTCTCGTCCGTGATGATGGACGGCTCGCTGCAGGCCGACGGCAAGACCGTCGCCTCCTACGAGTACAACGTGGAAGTGTCCAAGGAAGTGGTGAAGTTCGCCCACTCCATCGGCGTGACCGTGGAAGCGGAACTGGGCGTGCTGGGCTCCCTGGAAACCATGAAGGGCGACAAGGAAGACGGCCACGGCGCGGAAGGCACCATGACCCGCGACATGCTGCTGACCGACGTGGCCCAGGCGGCCGACTTCGTGCAGAAGACCCAGTGCGATGCGCTGGCGATCGCCATCGGCACCTCGCACGGCGCCTACAAGTTCACCCGCAAGCCGACCGGCGACATCCTGGCCATCGACCGCATCAAGGAAATCCACGCGCGCATCCCGAACACCCACCTGGTGATGC
>CBHWEO010000045.1:0-26584 GCA_966112955.1 uncultured Duganella sp.
GGCCGTGGTGGGCCCCCCCCACCCCCCCCTGGGGGGGGGGGCCCCCGCGCCCCGGGGGGGCGCGGGGGGCTCCCCCCGCGGCGCCCCCCCCCGCCCGGCGCGCCACGACCTGTCCGCGCTGGGCGAGAAGACCGACGAGCAGGGCGTGTACGGCGTGATGCTGGACGACCGCGCGCTGTTCATCGGGCAGTGGCGCGAGCGGGCGCTGGCCGTGCTGGACGCGGACGCCGTGAAAGGCAAGCCGCAGCGCGCCGAGCTGGCGCGCCTGCTGAAGCAGAACTGGAATGGCCGCGCCAGCGTGGATTCGGTGGCGTACCGCGCCAGCCGCGCTTTCATGTGGTCGCTGTATGAACTGCTGTATGGCGGCGCCAACATCGAGCTGGCCAAGCTGAGCAAGGATGCCAATATGCGCGCCGCCTCCAGCCGCTGGCCGGTGGTGCTGGCGCGCTTGCTGGACGAACAGCCGGGCGGCTGGCTGCCGCAAGGTTACGCCAGCTGGAAGGCGCTGCAGCTGGCCGCGCTGGACCGCGCCGTCGAGCACATGACCAGCGACGGCAAGCCGCTGGCCTCCGCCACCTGGGGCGTGCGCAATACGGCCGCCATTGCGCACCCCATCGCGGGCGCGCTGCCGCCGCTGAAAAAATGGCTCAGCGTGCCGCCGGACCAGCTGCCGGGCGACAGCAATATGCCGCGCGTGGCGGGACCCGCGTTCGGCCAGTCCGAACGCATGACGGTGTCGCCGGGACGGGAGGAACACGGCTTGTTCAATATGCCGGGCGGGCAGAGCGGGCATCCCTTGTCGCCATTCTTCCTGGCCGGCCACGCCGACTGGGTGGCGGGCCGGCCGACGCCCCTGTTACCGGGGCCGGCGGCGCATAGCCTGACCTTTACGAAATAGCGAGCTGCTGGCGCAGGAAGGCAACTGTGCGCTGCCAGGCCAGCCTGGCCGCCGCTTCGTCGTAGCGGGGCGTGGTGTCGTTATTGAAGCCATGTTCCACGCCGGGGTAGACGTAGTGCTGGTAGCGCGCCCCGGCCGCCTTGAGCGCCGCCTCGTAGGCGGGCCAGCCGGCCAGGATGCGCGCATCGTTGCCCGCATCGTGGATCAGCAAAGGCGCCTTGATCTTCGGCACCTCGCCGGCGGGCGGCTGGGCGCCATAAAACGGTACCGCGGCGGCCAGGCCGGGGGCAACCGTGGCCAGGTAATTGGCGATCCCGCCGCCGTAGCAGAAGCCGACCACGCCGGTCTTGCCGTTGCCGGCGGGATGCGCCTGCAGGACGTGCAAGGCGGCCACGAAATCGGCGCGGGTTTTCGACTGGTCCAGTTTCGAGAACAGCTCGCGCGCCTTGTCTTCGTCGCCGGGATAACCGCCCAGGGGGAACAGGGCGTCCGGGGCCAGGGCGAGGAAGCCTTCCAGCGCCAGGCGACGGGCAATGTCTTCGATATGCGGGTTCAGGCCGCGGTTTTCATGCACCACCAGGACCGCCGGCAGGCGCCCATGGGTATTGGCCGGCTGGACCAGGTAGCCACGCAAAGTACCGTAGCCTTGCGGCGACGGATATTCGGCGTAGCCGGCCTTGATACGCTTGTCGTCGGCCGGCACCAGCGGGGCGGCGAAGCTGGGCGCCAGCGCGGCCAGCATGCCGGCGCCGGCGGCGGCGATGAAATCCCGGCGGCTCATTCGGCCGTGGACATAGTGGTCGAACAGCTCCAGCACTTCGGGAGAAAAGTCTTTCGCGGACAGGCGTGTCATGGCGGCAAGCTCCGTGTCAATTAGCGCTGTCAAGTCTACCCTGACCGGTGCATAATGGGGGTTCGATTCCAAGCCGGAAACCCTACTGATGAGGCAAGCAATGATGAACGATTTTGCGGCCGCTTCCAGGGCCACGATGCAATTCCTGCGGCAGCGCCTGGGCTTCAAGTTGTGGATGGTCACCCGCACGGACGGGAAAGACTGGATTGTGCTGTTTGCCGACGACCAGGGCTATAACGTCAAGCCCGGCCAGGTGTACAGCTGGGCCGAATCGCTGTGCTCCCGCATGGTGGAAGGGCAGGGTCCCCATATCGCGCCCAATGTGGCCGGCGAACCGGCTTATGCCCAGGCCCCGATCACGCAGAAAATCGCGGTCGGCGCCTATGCCGGCGTGCCGCTGCGGCGCGCCGACGGCACCCTGTTCGGCACCCTGTGCGCCATCGACCCCGAACCGCAGCCGGAACGCATCCGCGAAGACCAGGACATGATGGTCCTGATGGGCGAACTGCTGAGCGGCCTGCTGGAAGCGGAACTGGCCGGTACCGAGGCGGTGCGCAAGGCGGAGCGGAGCGACGTCGACATCACGCGCGACGAGCTGACCGGCCTGTACAACCGGCGCGGCTGGGACATGCTGGTGGTGCGCGAGGAAGAGCGCTGCCGCCGCTACGGCCACCCGGCCTGCGTGGTGTCGCTCGACCTGGACGACCTGAAGTTCTACAACGACACCCAGGGCTATGCCTCCGGCGATGCGCTGCTGATCCGCTGCAGCAAGGCCCTGAAGGAAGTCACGCGCGGCTCCGACGTGGTGGCGCGCATGGGCGGCGACGAATTCGCCATGCTGATGGTGGAGTGCGATTACTTCGATGCCCAGGCCATGCTGCTGCGGGTGCAGGAAACCCTGGCCGGCTACGATGTGCGGGCCTCGATCGGGATGGCGATGCGCAAGCCCGGCATCGACCTGGAGGAAGCCCTCGCCATTGCCGTTGCCTAGTTGTACCGCGCCACGGGTTCCCGCAAGGTTTTAAACTAAGCCATCTTGCGCGGCCGGAAGGCTGCCGGCCGCGCGTCCCAGCCCGAACAGCGGCTGCAACAGCGGCACGCGGCGCACCACCTCGAACACTCCAAAGCTGATCGCCAGGGTCAGCACCACAATCAGTACGCCTTCGATGGCCGGGGCCAGGCCGGCCGCGCGCATGCCCATGGCCAGGCAGACGATCAGCGTCTGGTGCAGGATGTAGACCGGGAACACAGCCTGGGTCAGGTAGCGCCGCTTCGCGCTGTCGAAATTCAGGTGGCGGTGGCCGAAGCCGCACACGGCGACGATGCCGCTCCACTGGCACAGGGCGTACACGGTGCGCGCCAGCGGCAGCCAGGTGACCTGGAATGGCTCGTTCATGGCGTTGAACCAGACTACCGCCGCCCAGCAGGCAAGGAACAGGCCGAGGGCGACAAAGCGGGCGTTTTCCAGCCGTTGCCAGAACAGCCCCTGGCGGGCCATGGCGGCGCCCAGCAGGAAGACCGGCAGGCTCATGGCGTGGTTATGCCAGTCCGCCACCAGGTTGTGGGTGTGCGGCCAATGCGGCAGCAGCAGGATGCGGCCCACGGCCAGGATGGCCAACGGCAGCGCGAACAGCTTCCAGCCCTGCAGTTGGCCCAGCAGCCACTGGCCCATGGCTTGCACGCGGCGGCTGCCGATGGCGGCCAGCAGCAGGGTGTAGACCCACAGGTAGGGCAGGAACCACAGGTGGTTCCAGGTCGGCAGGTCGAGGCAGCCATTGTGGTCGCAGAAGCCATGGTAGGCGCGCACGTACAGCTGCATGAAGTCGAAGTAGCTGCCCTGGTAGGCGACGTCCGACACCACCTCGAAATACGCTTGCGGCGGCACGATGAAGAACATGCCGAAAATGAGGGGCACCAGCAGGCGCTTGCTGCGTTCCCTGGCCAGCCCTTTGCCGCCCAGTTTGTCCAGCAGGAAGGCCGCTGCCGCGCCGCCGATCAGGAACAGCAGCGACATGCGCCAGGGCGAGGAAAGCATCATGAAGGGTTCCAGGGCGTCGCTGGGGTGGGGCGTCTTCACGTGCCAGTCCCAGGTCACGTAGTACATGCCGGTGTGATATAGCACCAGCAGGAAAAAGGCGCCAATGCGCAGCCAATCGAGGAAATAGAGGCGTTGGATTTGCATGGTGGGTTCGCAAACGGGGTTGGACATGCAGCCAGCTTAGGGAAGCGCCCCTTGCCAGGCCAGCAATAGGTGGCGAACGGCGGCTGGCTGGGGCGAACGGCATTTATGGAATAGCTTTTGCGAAAAAAAGTAATGTTGTGTGCTGAATATATAACGTACACTCTGGCGGCATTGACTTAAGCCTGGAGAAAGCACGATGCTGAAACGTTTCCCCCACCTGGTCGCCGGGGCGGCCCTGTTGTCGCTGGCGGCCACCTGGATGGCGCCGGCCGAATCGCTGGCGCAAGGCGCAACACCTGCCGTCGTGGTGAAGGACAGCGCCACGCGCCTCGACTGGTGGCGCCAGGCGCGCTTCGGCATGTTCATCCACTGGGGCCTGTACGCCATCCCCGGCCGCGGCGAATGGGTGCAGTGGGACGAACAGATTCCCACCCGCGAATACGCCAAGCTGGCCGACGAATTCAATCCGGCCGGCTTCAACGCCGATGCCTGGGCCGAGGTGGCGAAAGCGGCCGGCATGAAGTACATGGTGTTCACGTCCCGCCACCACGACGGCTTCGCCATGTTCGACGACGGCGCGAACCCTTACAGCAGCGTGAATGCGGCCGCCAAGCGCGACTTCGTGGCTGATTATGTCAAGGCGGCGCGCAAGGCCGGCATGGGCGTGGGCTTGTACTATTCGCCGCTGGACTGGCGCTTCCCCGGCTATGTCCTGCCGGACCTGCACCGCGACAGCGCGGAGGCGATGCGCGAGCAGTACCACCGGCAGATGGAAAAGCTGCTGACCAATTACGGCAAGATCGACGTGTTGTGGTTCGACGGCGGCGAAACCGACTGGCTCAGCTTCGGCGGCGACTGGAAGATCGCCCAATGGGCCAAGCGTCCGGAAGGCGAGCATTACAAGGGTGGCTTCAGCTGGCAGCACGACAAGGTCAGCGCCATGCTGCGCCGCCTGCAGCCGCAGGCGATCTACAACGGCCGCGCCGACATGAAGGAGGATTTCCACTCGCGCGAAGGCGATGGTGCGCTGGGCGACTTCGACAACCAGCATCCGTGGGAACTGTGCACGACCATTGCCGGCGCCTGGGGTTACCAGCCGAACATGCAGCCCAAGCCGCTCAAGCATTACATCCAGCTGCTGGCCAAGGTGGCCGGACGCGACGGCAACCTGCTGCTGAACGTAGGCCCGGACCGCAATGGACGCATCGATCCGGCACAGGTGCAGCGCCTGCGCGAGATCGGCGCCTGGCTGGGCAAGTATGGCGAAAGCATTTACGGCACGCGCGGCGGGCCGTTCCTGCCGGGCGAGTACGGCGCCTCGACGCGACAGGGTAAGACGATCTACGTCCACGTATTGCAATGGCCGGGCGACAAGCTGGTGCTGCCGGCCATCCAGGCGAAGATCGTCAAGGCGTCCGTGCTGACCGGCGGGGCGGTGCGCTTCGCCCAGACGGCGCAGGGGACCGAGCTGTCGGTTGCTCCCGCAGCACGCAATGAGATGGATACGGTAGTTGCCCTGCAGTTGGATGTGGCGGCGGACAGCTTGCCGGTGAAATGACCGGCCGGGGCTGCGCCGGCGCCGCCGCAACTGGGCGATAATGGCGCGCATGCAGCTCAAACACTTACGAACCTTCCTGTCGGTGGCGTCGACGCTGAACTTTACCAAGGCGGCCGAGAAAGTCCACCTGGCGCAATCCAGCGTCACGGAGCAGATCCAGGCGCTGGAGTCCGACCTTGGCGTGGCGCTGTTCGACCGCTCGCAACGCAAGCTGGAGCTCACCGAGGCCGGCGCGACGCTGGTGGAATATGCCGAATCCCTGCTGGCGCTGGCGTCCGATGCCAGGGCCGCCGTGGGCGCGTCCGCCGGCACGGTCCGGGGCGTGCTCGCGGTAGGGGCGCTGGAAACGCTGGCCGCGCGCTGGCTGCCGCCGCTGCTGGGCGAATTCCAGGCGCGCCACCCCGGCGTCCAGGTCAACCTGCAAATTGCCGGCACCGGCGAGCTGCGCAACGCGGTCAGGGACGGCTCGCTGGACTTGTGTTTTGCGTTCACCGAGCCGCCGGCCGGGCTGGGGTTGCGCAGCGAATGCGTCGGGGCGGACGAGCTGGTGCTGCTGGTTCCGGCCGGGCACCCGCTCACCGGCCACGCCAGCGTGGGACCGCAACAGGCTGCAGGCCAGCGCTTTCTCGTGACAGCGCCCGGCTGCGCCTATCGCCAAATGTTTGACAGCGCGTTTGCCGATGCCGGCGCCGGGCGGCCGGCCATCGCCGGCGAATATGGCAGCTTGGGTGCGATCGCGGGCCTGGTGCGTGCAGGCCTTGGCTGTGCCCTGGTGCCGCGCCTGGCAACCGGCGGCATGGATGGAGCGCTCGCTGCGCTGCCATGGGATGGCCCGTCGAAGCGCGTTGCGATCCATATGATCTGGCGGCCAAGGCAATTGCCGGCCGCGCTGCACTGCTTGCTGGAGGCGGCGCGGCGCCGCGGCGGATCAGACCAGCCGGTGGCCGCCGTCGACCTGCAATACGCTGCCGGTGGTGAAGCGGTTGCGCATCAGGAAGCAGATGGCGTCCGCGATGTCGTCGACGTGCCCAACGCGGCCGACCAGTAGCTTCTTCGCCATCCCCTCCAGCATGTCGGCCTTGGCGTCGCCGGCCACGAACTCCCAGATGGGGGAATCCACCCAGCCGGGCGACACCGCGTTGACGCGGACCGGCGCCAGTTCCACCGCCAGCGCATAGGCCAGCGAATTCAGGCCGCCGTTGATGGCCGCCACCACGGAGCCGCGCGCAGCGGGCCGGCAGGCGGCGATGCCAGAGGTGAAGGTGATGCTGCCGCCTGGTGGGAGCGATGGGGCGCCATGCTTGGCCAGCAGCAGTGGTCCCAGCAGCTTGGAGTCCATGGCCTTGCGTACCACCGCCACATCCATCGCCGGCAGCAACTGATAGGCGCCGCTGATATCCGCAGCCGTGCTGACGATGTGGTCGAGCGGGCCGCATTGCGCGAACAGGCGGGCGACCTGTTCTTCCTGCGTGATGTCGGCCGCAATCGTGGCCAGTTGCGCCGCATGGCACAGGACCTGGCGTGCGGCCGCCAGCTTGTCGGCCGAGCGGCCGGCGATTGTCACCGCGCAGCCCTCGCGCAGCAGGCGCCCGGCCAGCGCCAGTCCCATGCCGGAACTGCCGCCGGCAATCAGTACTTTTTCCATCATTTACTCCGTGGCGAAAAACGGGGCCATTCTGGCTGCACTGCGCACGGAATGGAAACGGGAAATGGCGATGGCGGCAATCGGATTTACCGATGGCCCAGGGCTTCCAGGATGGCGGGCTTGAAATTGCGGCCGAGGGGCACCACGGTGCCGTTGCGGAGTATGAGCTGGCCTTGCTGGTCGATTTTTTCCACCAGCGACAGCCGTACCGCGGCGCGGCGGTGGCAGCGGACGAAATCGCTGCCCAGGCTTTCCAGCAGGTCGGTCAGGGTTTGGCGCAACAGGGGGGCGCCTTGGGCGGTATGCAGGACGACGTAGTTGTCGGCGGTCTCCAGCCATTGGATGTCGGCGACGGGCACCACGCGGGTGCCGCCACGCTCTGTCACCAGCAAGTGCTGCAGTGGCGCGCCGGGTGGGATGGCGGGGGCGGCGCGCGGCGCCTGGTGCTCCTGCTGTGAAATGTGCGGGGCCGGGTGGCGCGCCGCCAGGCGTTCGCGCAGGCGTTGCATGGCGCGCTGCAGGCGGCTGGCGTCGAAGGGTTTGAGCAGGTAGTCGATGGCGTTGGCGTCGAAGGCCGGCACGGCGTATTCGTCGAAAGCGGTGGCGAAAACCACCAGCGGCGCCGGCTGGGGCAGGGAGGCTGCCACTTCCAGCCCACTTACTTCGGGCATTTGCACGTCGAGGAAGATGGCATCGGGTGCAAAGCTGGCGACTTTCTCCAGCGCTTCCACGCCATCGCGTGCTTCCTCGATCGCTGTCACGCCGTCTTGCTGTGCCAGCAGGCGGCGCAGCTTGTCGCGCGCGGGGCGCTCGTCGTCCACGATCAGGATGCGCATGGCAGCCTCATTTCCGCCCGCACCCCGGCCGGCTCCAGCTGCACCAGCGACAGCGTGGCGCGCTCGCCATACAGTGCCAGCAGGCGCTCGCGCAGGTTGCGCACGCCGATTCCGCCGGCCGCGGTCGAGGTCGTGTCCGATTGCCAGAGCTGACCCCGACTTGCATCGGGCAAGCGGCCGGCGTCGTCGGTGACGGCGAGCAGCAGGTTGGTGCCGTCGCGCTTGGCGCTGATGGCGATGTGCGTCACGCCGCGCCGCCGCTCGACGGTGTGCTTGAATACGTTCTCCAGCAGGGGCTGCAGGCTCATCACCGGCACCAGGCAGTCGCCGAACGCCGCATCGACATCCCAGTCTATCCGCACCCGGTCGACAAAGCGTTCCTCCATCAGCCGGGCATAGCCGCGCAGCAGCCGCAATTCGGTCGACAGGGGCGCCTGCTGCTGTCCGCTGACATCCAGCGTGGCGCGCAGCACGTCGGCCAGCTGCACCAAGGTGGCGTCCGCCCGCTCGACGTCCGAGTGCATCAGCGAGGAAATCGTGTTCAGGGCATTGAACAGGAAATGCGGCTGCATCTGCTGCGTCAACTGGTGCAGCTGCGCCGTGCGGAGCTGCTCGTTGGCCTGTTCCGCCGCGCGGAACGACAGCACACCGAACGTGATCAGCGTGAAGATGACCGCGAAAATCGATATCTTGATGTTCTCGTACAGGAAAGTCTCGGCCCAGGGCTCGTGCTGGTACTGCATGCCAAGCAGCGCATACACGCCATGCCGGATGCCGAACGCCAGGGGCGTAAACAGCAGCCACCATACGGGCAGCCACAAGGCTTGCCGTGCGAACCAGCGGGTCGGCGTTGCCAGCATGCCGTCGAAGCGCCGTGTGCCGGTGCGCTGCGCAAGCAGCAGCAGCGTGGCCACCGCCATCGAAGACGACTCCCACAGGAAGGGCTGCCACAATGGCCCGCTATCGTGCCGCAGGAAGTCCTGCACGGCCGTCGCCACCATCATGGCCCAGAACAGCAGCCATGCGGCCAGCAGGGAAAGGGCGGCGCGCCGGTTCATTTCTTCTGGTGGCGTGCTTCGACGAGGTCGATCTCGCGCACCAGCTTGCGCGCCGTTTCGTCGCTGATGTGGTGATGGCGCGCCAGCTCGAAGATGGCGTGGCGCTCGGCGTGCATGGCTGCCAGCCGCAGCTCGCGCTCCGCGCGGTCCAGTTTGCGGAAATGCTCCTTGCTCTGGTCCTCCGCCGACCATGCCACGTTCAGGCGATATTCGTAGAGGGCAATGACGCGCGCCGCGGCTTGCGGCAGCACGTCCGGGTGGTGGGAGTCGGCCAGCGCCAGTTCGGCGCGTTCGATCGCTGCAATGGCCGCCGATGCCGCCTGGCGCCGCGCCATGTCTTCCTGCTGGCGATCGGCCGGCTCCTCGGGGAAGTGCATGCCGCCCAGCAGGCGCGGCAAGCCGATGCTGGCTGCCAGCAGGGACAGCAGGATCACCGAACTGGCCAGCAGGATGGTCAGGTCGCGCGCCGGGAACGGTTCGCCGTTGGGCAGGACCAGCGGCAGGGTCAGCACGCCCGCCAGCGTGATCGCGCCGCGCGCGCCGGCCAGCGCTGTCGCCAGCAGCAGGCGCCAGTGCGGCTTGCCGGCGCCGGTGCCACGGGCGCGCCAGGTGCGGCGGTACAGCGTCACGCGCAGCGTCGCCCACACCCACACGAAGCGCAGCGCGATCAGGCCGAAGCTGATGGCAAAGGCGTACAGTACCAGCCACCATGGGTTCAGGTGGCCGCTCTGTTCCAGCGATTCGCTGGCGCCGCGCAGGATGTCGGGCAATTGCTCGCCCAGCAGCACGAACATGACGCCGTTCAGGGTGAATTGCACGGTGTCCCACACGGCGGTGCGCTGGATGCGGGTGGCGGCCAGCGCCTGGCCGCCCAGTTCCACATAGCTCATGGTGATGCCGGCCGCCACCGCCGCCAGGATGCCGGACGCATGCATGCGCTCCGCCACCAGGTAGGCGCCGAACGGGATCAGCAGGCTGACCAGGATGGGCGAGCCCGACGGTTCGCCGTAGCGCGCGGTAAGCCGTCCCTGCAGCCAGGCCACGGCGAGGGTGACGCCGACGCCGGCCGCGATGCCGACGGCGGCCAGCCACAGGAAGGTGAGCGAGGCACTGGCCAGCGAGAAGCTGCCGGTCAGCGCGGCCGCCACCGCGAAGCGGAAGCACACCAGGCCGCTGGCGTCGTTCAGCAAGGCTTCGCCTTCCAGGATGTGCATCAGGCGCTTGGGAATCGGTGCGCGCGAGGCGATCGAGCCGACGGCGATCGGGTCGGTCGGCGACAGGATGGCGGCCAGCGCGAAGGCCACCGGCAGCGGCATGGCGGGAATCATCCAGTGGATGAAGTAGCCCGCGCCCAGCACGGTGAAGATCACCAGGCCCAGGGCCAGCTCCAGGATCACCACGCGGTCGCGGAACAGGCCCGTGTTGGGGATGCGCCAGCCGTCCAGGAACAGCAGCGGCGGAATGAACAGCAGGAAGAACATTTCCGGGTCGAGCTGGATGCCGTGGCCGGACCAGACGGCAATGCCGGCGCCCAGGCCGATCTGCACCAGGGGGAGTGGGATGCCGGCAGGTAGCATCCGCTTCACGTATGCGCTGGCGATCACGGCCAGCAGCATTGCCAAAACGATCTCGATTGAATCCATCCGGCCATTATAGGGGCAATGTTGTTTGAAAAAGAACTTGTCAGTCGGGACAGGGACTGTCATAATTGCGCCTCCCATGCGGGAATAGCTCAGTTGGTAGAGCGCAACCTTGCCAAGGTTGAGGTCGAGAGTTCGAGACTCTTTTCCCGCTCCAGAATTCCAGAAGGACGCCCACGGGCGTCCTTTTTTGTTGTTTCTGGCCCTCACCGCTTCCGGATGTTAAAAAAACGCCGCTATACTGCCCAAAACATCCCTGAAATAAGATTGGAGCGACTAGATGAATTCCGTCCAACAAGAAGTTGACGAACGCAGTAACCTGACCAACTCCAACAAATTCGAACTGCTCCTGTTCCGCCTCGGTGTCGATCCCACCAGCGGCAATTCCGAGCTGTATGGCATCAACGTCTTCAAGATCCGCGAGATCGTGGCGATGCCGACCGTGACGGCGGTGGCCGGCTCCGAGCCGCACATGCTGGGCGTGGTCAACCTGCGCGGCCAGATCATCCCGGTGATGGACTTGCCGGGCATCGTCGGCGTCAAGCCCAAGACCGGCCTGAACATCATGCTGGTGACGGAGTTTGCGAGAACCACCCAAGCCTTCGCCGTGGAGTCGGTGGACGAGATCGTGCGCCTGGACTGGAGCCAGGTGCTGAGCGCGGAAGGCAGCCACGGCGGCGGCATGGTGACTTCCATCGCCCGCGTTGACGGCGACGTGCAGAACACCCGCCTGGCGCAGGTGCTGGACGTGGAAACCATCCTGCGCAACCTGACCCCGAGCGACCACAAGGACATCGACGAAACGACCATCGGCAAGCTGCCGCTGAAGCCGGGCACCTTCATCCTGGCGGCGGACGATTCCGTGGTGGCGCGCAACCTGATCGAGCGCGGCCTGGAAGCCATGCATGCGCCCTACGTGATGATGAAGACCGGCAAGGAAGCCTGGGACAAGCTGAACCACATCGCCGAAGGCTGCAAGGCCGAAGGCATCCCGGTGGAAGACCGCGTGGCCCTGGTGCTGACAGACCTGGAAATGCCGGAGATGGACGGCTTCACGCTGACCCGCCTGGTGAAGCAGGATCCGCGCTTCGGCAAGATCCCGGTGGTGATCCATTCCTCGCTGTCGGGCAAGACCAACGAAGACCACGTGAAGGGTGTCGGCGCCGATGCCTACGTGGCCAAGTTCGTCGCGGAAGAACTGGCGGAAACCATCCGCCGCGTCCTCACGAAATGATTTCGCCTCAGAGCTCTTTCAACTGCCGGCTGTGGAATTTCACATGGTCGGCAATGAAGCTCGAAATGAAGTAGTAGCCATGATCGTAGCCCGCATGCCGGCGCAGCTCCAAAGGCTGTCCGGCGGCGCGGCACGCATCCTCGAACACGCCCGGATATAACTGCTCCTCCAGGAACTTGTCGGCCAGCCCCTGGTCGATCAGGATGCCTTGGGGGAAGGGCGCTTCCTCCTGCACCGCCATCAGCGCGCTGGCGTCGTGCTGCAGCCAGGTTTCCTGGTCCGGCCCGAGATAACCGCTGAACGCCTTCTTGCCCCATGGGCAGCGCACCGGCGCCGCGATCGGCGCAAAGGCCGACACGCTGCGGAACAGGTCGGGCCGGCGCAGCGCCAATGTCAGCGCGCCATGCCCGCCCATCGAATGGCCGAAGATGCCGATGCGTTGCGCATCCACCGGCAATTCGTCGATCACCAGCTGGCGCAATTCGTGGATGTAGCTCTCCATGCGGTAATGCTGCGACCACGGCGCCTGTGTGGCGTCGAGGTAGAAGCCCGCGCCTTCGCCGAAGTCCCAGCTGGCCGTTTCGCCTTCGATGCCGGCGCCGCGCGGACTGGTGTCCGGCGCCACCAGGATCAGGCCCTCGCGCGCCGCGTGCTGCTGCGCGCCGGCCTTGATGGCAAACGTCTCTTCCGTGCAGGTGAGGCCCGCGAGATAGAACAGCGCAGGCAGGGGATGCTGCGCCGCTTGCGGCGGAATGAAGATCGCGAAGCGCATGGGCAGGCCAATCGCTTCCGAGTCGTGGCGGTAGAAGCGCTGCACCCCGCCATGGCAAACGTGTTCGCTGATCATGTCCATGCGTGGCATTGTAACCAAGATTTGTGTGCCGTGTTTTTCATGAATGCAATATAGTACGCGTCGGAGGTAAGTCTATGACCGATTTGCTCGTCATCTCTGACGAACTCGCCTGGCCTTGCGCCATGCTGCTTGCGTGGCTTGCAGGCGAGTTCGTCCACCGTTGGACCAACCTGCCGCGCATCAGCGTGTACGGCCTGGTGGGCTTCCTGCTGGCGCAGGCGATGCCCGATCTTCTCGTGTCGGACGGCAGCAGCCAGGTAACGCTGCTGGCCAATATCGCGTTCGGCCTGATCCTGTTTGAATTCGGTTACCGCATCAACCTGCGCTGGCTGCGCGTCAATCCGTGGATTGCGGTCAGCGGCCTGGCGGAATCCGCGCTCACGTTTGGCGCGGTGTACTTTATCGCCAAGTGGCTGGGCATGCCGGCGTTGACGGGGCTGCTGCTGGCGTCGCTGGCTATGTCGACAGCGCCGGCTGGCGTGCTGCGCGTGATCAACGAGGAGCGCAGCTCGGGCCAGGTGACGGAACGCCTGCTGCACCTGGTGGCGATGAATTGCGTGCTGGCGCTGTTCGTGTTCAAGGTGGTGGTGGGCTTCTGGGTGTTCCAGACGTCCGGCAGCCTGACGCAGGCGGTGTCGCGCAGCGTGATCGAACTGTTCGCCTCGGCCGTGCTGGGCGCGGCGGCCGGCATGCTGGTACCGGCACTGCTGCGCGGCCTCGGTACCCTGGCGCGCGACGGCACCGTGGCCTTTGCCATGCTGGTGGTGCTGCTGGTGTCGATCACGCAGGCGGCGGACCTGTCGCCGGTGCTGGCCACGCTCACCTTCGGCCTGATGGCACGCCACCGCCGCGTGACGTTCACGCGCACGCAACGCAACTTCGGCGCCATCGGCGAGCTGTTGACGGTGCTGCTGTTCGTGTTTGCCGTGTCCACGCTGGACTGGCAGCGCGTGGTGTTCGGCGCCACCCTTGGCTTCCTGCTGCTGATGGTGCGCTTTGCCACCAAGACCATTGCGGTGGCGCTGCTGTCGCACGTCGCGGGCATTTCGTGGCGCAAGGGAGCGCTGGTCGGCGTGGCCTTGTCGCCGATGTCGGTGTTCGCCATCCTGCTGCTGGAGCAGACCCGCTATATGGGTATCGTGCTGGTGGATGAACTGGCGGCGCTGGCTGCCATGACCCTGTTCATGGAAGTGCTGGGGCCGATCATCACGCAGCGCGCGCTGATCAAGGCGCGCGAAACGGCGAAAGAGGAGGACTGATATGCCGTTGGAAGAATTCAAGTCGTCGCAGCCGTTGACGATGGGGGTGGAGCTGGAGCTGCAGCTGGTCAGCCTGTCCGACTACGACCTGACCGCGTCCAGCCCGGACTTGCTGCACCTGCTCGCGCGCAAACCTTTCCCCGGCCACGTGACGCCGGAAATCACCGAGAGCATGATCGAGATTAACAGCGACGTGCACACCAATCACGGCGAGCTGCTGGCGCAATTGCGCGAAACGCGCGATACCCTGGTGCGGGCGGCCGACACCCTGAACATCGGCATCTGCGGCGGCGGCACGCACCCGTTCCAGCGCTGGGCGGAGCGCAAGATCTTTTCCAAGCCGCGCTTCAAGGAAGTGTCGGCGCTGTATGGCTACCTGGCCAAGCAGTTCACGATTTTCGGGCAGCACGTCCACATCGGCTGCAGCAGCGGCGACGATGCGCTGTACCTGCTGCATGCGTTGAGCCGGTACGTGCCGCACTTCATCGCGCTGTCGGCGTCTTCACCCTACGTGCAGGGCAATGACACCCTGTTCAATTCGGCGCGCCTGAACAGCGTGTTCGCGTTCCCCATGAGCGGTCGCGCGCCCTTCATCCTGAAGTGGGAGCAATTCGAGCACGAGTTCTTCGGCAAGATGGAACACACGGGCGTGATCAAATCGATGAAGGACTTTTACTGGGACATCCGCCCCAAGCCGGAATACGGCACCATCGAACTGCGTGTGTGCGACACGCCACTGACGGTGGAGCGCGCCGCCGCGCTGGCCTGCTACCTGCAGGCGCTGTGCTCCTACCTGCTGGAGCGCAAGGAAGCGCCGCCGGCGGAGGACGACTACCTGGTCTACAACTACAACCGCTTCCAGGCTTGCCGTTTCGGGCTGGACGGCACGGTGGTGCATCCCAAGACGTACGAAAGCCTGTCCTTGCGCGAGGACATCCTGACCACGCTGCGCCGCATGGACCTGCATGCCGAAGCGCTCGGCGGCAGCGCTGCGCTGAACCACCTGATGCAGGTCACCCACATGGGCAGCGACGCCCATTACCTGCGGGCCCAGTTCGACACCTCCGGCAGCGTGGAGGGCGTGGTGGATGCCGCGATCGCCCGTTTCCGGGGGAATTGAGCGTTTCCTGCGTATAATCAGGCTGGTCCAATTATTCGAACAGCTCATGAGCGATAACAGTGTCCTGGGGATTTACACCTTCGAAGGCGTTTTCGAAGGCAAGCCTGTCTATGAATACGCGCACCCGCAAGAGCATGCGCTGCACAAGTGCATGCTGTTCCTGCTTCAGGAAGGCACGGATGCGTTGTGGGATTCGGCGATTATCGAATGCAGCAAGTTCGGTTTCGAGGATGTGGCGATGGATGCCTTCAGCGTGCTGCAGACGGAAATGCTGGAGCAGGCGCCCTTCAAGGACCTGCATGCCCATATCGAAGAAGCCCTGACCCTGGGCAGCTCGCTGGTCTATTACGCAAAGCCTTGATCGCAGGACGCCGCTGATGCCTTCAAGCGGCTTATGGGCGGCGCTGCACTGCTGATGCGGCCGCTGCTCCTGCATCGTTCTTCCAGGTCGACGGGCACCAGCAGGCGCCGCGTGCTGCATTTCCTTTTTGGTCCAGCTAGCATGCCGCAAGGTATAGAATGGCGGGAGCAGGAAGGAGTTTTCCATGAGATTTGTCGTCACGATAATTAGCCTGGTGTTAAGCCAGGCCGCAATGGCCGCACAGGGCGCATTAGGCCCCGCCGACGAAGCGGCCGCATTCAAGGCGGCAGGCTTCAAACAGCATGGCAAGTTGTGGAAGTCCTGTGCGGATTCAAGCTCCAGCTACGTCCCCGGCGCGATCGATAAAGTCGAAGACCTCAATGGCGACGGTCAGCCCGAGGCCATCATCACCGAGAGCGGTTCTTCGTGTTATGGCGATACGGGCGTCGGCTATGCGCTGGTCAGCAGGCAGGCTAACGGCACGTGGAAACTGATCACGCGCGGCATCGGCATCCTGACAGTGCTGCCGACCAAAGGCAAGGATGGCTGGCCCGACCTTGAGATCGGCGGCCCCACGTTCTGCTTCCCCATCGAGCGCTGGAACGGCAGCGCTTACCGGCAGTACAAGTTGCAATACGCAGGAAAGGCGTGCAAGCGTTGAGTTAGTTCAATTTGGGGGGCACTGCAAAAGAGGTCACATTGGGATTAACATGGATCGTATCCATTCCGTGGAGGTTACATGACATTACCAACGGAGAAATTCCCAAGCATGCAGAAGGATGAGACGCCGGAGGAGCGAAAGCTGGTGGTTCGGCGTTTGCTTGAGCAAGCGAAGAAATATCGAAAAAAATTCCCGCCGGGCTTCAAATTTGACCGCTATGAAGCCAATCAGCGCAAATAGGATCTTCTTCGATACGAATGTTCTGCTTTACCTTGCGTCAAGAGATGAGGACAAGACTTGTGTTGCAAGTTCTCTCCTCGAGCACGGTGGAACAATCAGTGTCCAGGTGTTGAACGAATTTGTCGCAGTCGCGCGGCGCAAGCTGCTGCTTTCATGGGCAGCAATTGCCGCGCATTTAGCTCCCGTTCGCCAGGCGTGTACTATTGTTCCGCTAACTGTCAGCGGACATGATTATGCATTGCGGCTGGCCATGCGCTACAAGATTCCAATCTACGATGCATCGATACTCGCGAGCGCAATCGGCGCGGGCTGCGACGTCCTGCTGACTGAGGATTTCCAGCATGGGCAGCTGTTTGAGCGTCGCCTGCGCGTCTGTAATCCCTTTACTTCGCCGGACTAGAAGCGGGTTTCGCGCGCGGCGCGCAGGAAGCTGTCGAGGATGCCCGTGCAGTCGAGCAGTTCGACGCCGCCGGCGCGGTGGAATTCCGGGTGCCACTGCAAGCCCATGACGAACGGCGCCCGTGTGTAGCGGATCGCTTCGATCATATTGTCCGGAAAAGACAGCGCCTCCACCTGCATATCCTTGCCCAGGGTTTTCACCGCCTGGTGGTGGATCGAATTCACCAGCGCGCGCTGCGGCCCCTTCACCATGGCGGGGAGGGACGACCCGGGCGGGAAAGTGATCTCGTGCCGGTGCCGGTCGTAGTCATCCGACACATGCGGATGCGCCTCCGGCACATCGGTCGCGATGTCCTGGTACAGCGTGCCGCCGAACGCCACGTTCAGCAACTGGCAGCCGCGGCAAATGCCCAGCACCGGCTTGCCCGCTTCGACGAATTCATGCAGCAGTTCCAGCTCGTACATATCGCGTGCCCGGTCGCCGTTCCATTCCGGCTTGGTCGGCGTCTCGGCGTAGCTGTGCGGCGAGACGTCGGCGCCGCCCTGCAGCACCAGGCCATCGAGGTGCTTGGCATAATCGCGCAGCCGGATATTCGACGGGTGCAGCAAGCCAGAAGTATTCACCGTCGGGATCATGAACACCAGCACGTCGCGCGACATCACCCACTGCGCCACCGACTCTTCCAGGTACTGCAGGTTCTTGCTGCGCAGCCCCGTGGCGCCCGGCTCGGGGTGGTAGATGCGCGCCGACACGCCGATGTGCAAGGGCCGCTGGATGATATGCCGTGTGGCCGCCGCCGCCCAGCGCTTGTAGCGCGCCAGGATGACGCGCCCCCACAAGGAAAAAATGGTTTCGCCGGGATCGAGATAGCGCGGCGCATCGCCGGCGCGCCGCCGTTGTTCGCGGTCGCTTTCGCGGCGGTCGTGTTTGCGGGGATCGTGGTCCGTCATGCCCAGGCTGCCTCCTCGGCGACAGTGTCGCACACCCGGCGGTTCAAAGTCGCACCTTTATTGCGCCGCCAGCAGGCGCAGGACTTCCTCCTCCTCGACCTGGGGGAAGTGGCGGTAATGCCGGCTGACCGACATGAAGTTCATCGGCGCGGCCAGGTAGACGATGCCATCGCACAGCGGCGCGATCAATTCCAGCGAATCGGGCGCCGCCACCGGCACGGCGGCAATCAATTGCTTCGGCTTGCGGGCGCGGATGGCGCGCAGCGCGGCCGCCATGGTGGAACCGGTGGCCAGGCCATCGTCGACCACCACCACCACGCGGCCTTCCGGATCGGCCGGTGGCCGCTTGCTGCCGTAGGAGGCGCGCCTCCGCCGCATCAGCTCAATCTGTTCGCGGGTCTGCAATTCCACCCATTCCATGGTGGTGCGGGTGCGGTTGAAGTAGGGCGCCAGTTCGCGGTTGCCGTGTTCGTCGACCGCGCCGACGGCCAGCTCGGGATCGATGGCGGACGGGATTTTCCGCACCAGCACCACATCCAGCTCGCCCTCCAGCCGGTCGGCGATGATGCGCCCCATCGGGACTGCGCCGCGCGGAATGGCAAGGATCAGCGGATGGCTGCCGCGCAGGTGTGCCAGCTTCTCGGCCAGCAGTTCGGCGGCCTGCTTGCGGTCCTGAAGTGGGAGATTGAAGTCATCCATGCTCGCCTCCACCACGCTGCCAATACGACAGCATAGCGCGGGACGGCGCGGACGTTAAGCCTTGATATCGAGCAGTGTGCCGATGCGCTCGTCCGCCGCCTGGATCACTTTGGCCGACAGGTCGAAGCCGGCCTTGTAGACCAGGGAGTTGGTGATGGCGCTGGCCGGGTCGGTGCCGGAAGGCGCGCCGCCGGCGTTGGCTGCAGCGGACAGGTCGCGTGCCGCGGTGGAAATGGTGACGCTGGTCCCGCCCGGGGTTTCCTCGAACGTGGCTTGCTGCGGCTGGAAGTTCTGCGTCGCCAGGTTGGCAACGTTGTGCGCTTCCACGCTCAGCGCTTGCTGGTTGGACTGGAGGCCGGAGATGCCGGCCTGGAGGGCAGAGATCGTCATGCCGCCAGTGTACCTGATTCCACACGGAAACGAGCCTTCCTGCACAAAAAATAAGCACCGAACGCAACACGTGCTATCATGATGACCGCAATGATTGTCGCAGGAGGTTGCCATGAAAATCAGCAAGGAAAAGGCGGCGGAAAACCGGCAGGCGCTGATCGAGGCTGCCGCCCGGCTGTTCCAGGAGAAGGGCATCGATGGCGTCGGGGTGGCGGAAATCAGCAAGGAAGCGGGCCTGACGCACGGCGCGCTGTACGCCCATTTCCCATCGAAGGATGCGCTGGCGGCAGAAGCGATGCAGTTCAGCACCCGCAACGCCTATGGCAAGGTGACCGAACACCCCGTCACGCTGCCGCAGTTGATCGATTACTACCTGGCGCCCGAACAGCGCGACAACCTCGCCGAGGGCTGCCCGCTGGCGGCCGCTGGGAGCGAGGTGGCGCGCCAGGACGCCTCGGTCAGCGCCGGCTACACGGCCGGCTTCCGCCAGATGGTGGACTACATCAGCCAGCGCCTGCCGCCCGGCGCCGCGCAGCGGCAGCAGGCGGTTGCCATCATGGCAGCCCTGGTGGGCGGCGTCTCAGTGTCGCGGAATGTCTACAAAACCGACCCCAAACTGGCCGATGAGGTGCTGGAATCGGTGCGATCCATGCTGTCGACACTGAGTTAATTGCCACGCTTAATCTTTTGGGATTGCTTTCCTGAACCGTGCGGATAAGAATCATGGCTATTGCCCATACGCATTTGTTCTCGAAAGCATGTTCAAGTCCGTTCTTGCCCGATTCGCGGCCGTGGTCCTGGCCAGTGCGAGCTTGCCTGTTGCGCAAGCGGGGGAGCCTGCGCTCGACGCGCGCCTGAATGAGCAAATCATCATGGTCCCGGCCGGCCATGCCCAGAACGTGCAGCTGGAAACCACGGTGTTCCGGCCGCCTGGCCCGGGCCCGTTCCCGCTGCTGATCGTCAACCATGGCAAGGCCCCGGGCAACCCCAAGCTGCAGCCGCGCGACCGCTTCATCTACCTGGCCACTGCCTTCGTGCGCCGCGGCTATGCCGTGATGGTGCCGATGCGTACCGGTTTTGCCAATTCGACCGGCAAGTTCGTCGAATACGGCTGCAATATGACGGCCAACGGCTATGAGCAGGCCGGCGATATCGCCGACGTGGTGCGCTTTGCCCGCGCCCAGCCCTGGGTCGACGCCGAGCGCATCGTCCTGGCAGGCCAATCGTTCGGCGGCATGGCCAGCGTGGCCGCCGCCACCCAGGAATTGCCAGGCGTGCGCGGCATCATGAATTTTGCCGGCGGGCTGAAAGTGCACGGCGATGCCTGCGACTGGCAGCGCGCGCTGGTCAAGGCATTCACGGAATATGGGCGCCACAACAAGCTGCCCAGCATGTGGATGTACGGCGCCAACGACAGCTACTTCGGCCCCGAGCTGGCGGCGCGCATGCATGCCGCGTTCACGGCGGCCGGCGGCAAGGCGGAGCTGGTGGCCTACGGCGCGTTCAAGAAGGACGCCCACGGCCTGCTGGGCAACCGCGACGGCGCAACCGTGTGGCTGCCGGAGGTCGAACGTTTCCTGACCAGCCTGGGCATGCCGACGCGCGAAGTGTATGCCGTAGCCGAACCGCCGCCGCAGCGCGCCACCAACTATGCCGCACTGGAGGACGTGGAGGCGGTGCCCTATGTGCCGCAGCGCGGCCGCGAACAGTACCGTGAATTCCTGAAGAAGGCGACGCCGCGCGCCTTTGCCATTTCGTCCACGGGCTCCTGGGGCTGGGCGGAAGAGGGCGAGAATACCAACGAAAAAGCATTGGCAGCCTGCCAGGCGGCGAGCAAGGAGCCTTGCCGGCTGTATTCCGTCGACAACGACATCGTCTGGTCGGAGCGCGGCACGGCAGGCCGCAACTGATCACGCCAGCGTGAAGCCGGCGGCGACGGTCAGCAGGGCGCTCAGGTAGCCGAGCGGGCGCAAGGCCCACACCATGCGTTGTGCCATCAGGGCGCTGGGCCGGTGCAGGTGCACGAAGGCGTAGCTGGCCAGCAGGTTCTGCAGCGCCACCCAAGCGTGCATGATGATGGCGGCGCCCAGCAGGGCAATCCCTCCGCCGCGTGCGATAGCGCTATATTCGACCGCGGCCACGATGACCGCGCCTTGTCCAATTCCCAGCAGCATGCCGAGCATCGCCACCCGCAGCAGGCGCTGGTTGAAGTATTGGCGCTGCCATTGCGGCACCAGGCTGCAAGCGTGCAGCACGAGAATGATGGTCAGGCTGAGTTGGTACAAGTCCAGCATAGACGCCAGCGATTGCAAATTTTCCACGGCCGGCCTCCCCGCTGTGGCATCCTTATGTTGAAGCTAACATATTCCGCCGCAGGGCTACGCATGATACCCTGAGGTAACCATTGCCATTTCGTGAGGTGAATCAGCACATGATTCCAATTGCAGTGCAGGGGGCCAGCCGGGAACGCAAACGCCAGGGGCCGAAGGGCCGGCAAGTGGACGCTGCGGCGTTGCAGCAGGTGCAGGCTTTGCTGGGGAACGCGCCACGGCGGCGCGATTTGCTGATCGAGTTCCTCCACCTGATCCAGGACGCGTATGGCTGCCTGTCGGTGGCCCACCTGGCGGCCCTGGCTTCGGAACTGCGCCTGGCCCAGGTTGAAGTGTTTGAAGTCGCTTCCTTCTATCACCATTTCGATATTGTCCGCGAGGGCGAGGCGGCGCCGCCGTCCCTGACGGTGCGCGTGTGCGACGGCCTGTCGTGCGAAATGGCGGGAGCGGCCGGATTGCTGGAGCGTTTGCCGGCATTGCTGGGACGGGAGGTGCGGGTTGTGCCGGTCTCCTGCATCGGGCGCTGCGACGAAGCACCCGCCGCGCTGGTCGGGCAACGTGCGGTCGGCCGGGCCAGTTGCGAGGGCATTGCCGGTGGGTTGCGTGGGCCGGCCCCTGGCGCCGCGACGCAGGGCGTCGGGCAGGTGGGCGTCGGGACGGGCGAATTTGCCGTGCTGGATGAATGCTTGTCCGGAGCGCGGACGGTGGAGGCGGTGATTGCGGAGCTGGAAGCCTCCGGGCTGCGCGGGCTGGGCGGCGCCGGCTTCCCGGCGGGCCGCAAATGGCGCATCGTGCGCAATGAGCGCGGGCCGCGCCTGATGGCGGTCAACATCGACGAGGGCGAACCGGGCACCTTCAAGGACCGTTTCTACCTCGAGCGCAATCCGCGGCAGTTCATCGAAGGCATGTTGATCGCCGCCTGGGCCGTGGGGATCGACGAGATCTACGTCTACCTGCGCGACGAATACCACGACTGCCGCAAGCTGCTGCAGCAAGAGCTGGCGCGCCGGCCGGCTGGATGCCCCCGCATCCACCTGCGGCGCGGCGCCGGTGCCTATATCTGCGGCGAAGAATCAGCCATGATCGAATCGATCGAGGGCAAGCGCGGCATGCCGCGCCTCCGCCCACCGTACGTGGCACAGGTGGGCCTGTTCGGCCGCCCGACCCTGGAACACAACTTCGAAACCCTGTACTGGGTGCCGGAAATCCTGCGCAAGGGCGCCGCCTGGTTCAACAGCCATGGGCGCAACGGACGCAAGGGGTTGCGCTCGTTCTCGGTGTCCGGACGGGTGAAGGAGCCCGGCGTCAAACTGGCGCCCGCCGGCATCACCGTGCAGGAGCTGATCGACGAATACTGCGGCGGCATGCAGGACGGCCACCAGCTGTACGCCTACCTGCCCGGCGGCGCATCCGGCGGCATCCTGCCGGCCAGCATGGCCAATATCCCGCTCGACTTCGACACGCTGCAACCGTATGGATGCTTCATCGGCTCCGCCGCCATCATCGTGCTCTCGCAACACGACAGCGCGCGCGGCGCCGCCCGCAACATGATGCGTTTCTTCCGCCACGAATCCTGCGGGCAGTGCACGCCATGCCGCAATGGCACCGCCAAGGCGTCCGAACTGATTGAAGCGGAGGTATGGGACGCCAGCCTGCTTGGCGACCTGTCGCAAGTGATGCGCGACGCGTCGATCTGCGGCCTGGGGCAGGCGGCTCCCAACCCCGTCGACTGCGTGCTGAAATACTTCCCGCACGAGGTGGCGCGATGACCGCTTTCGAACTCAATGGCCGCCAGGTACAGGCAGTGGAGGGCGAAACCCTGCTGCAAGCCGCCCGTCGCGAGGGCATCGAGATCCCGCACCTGTGCTACAAGGACGGCATGGAAGCAGCCGGCAATTGCCGCGCATGCATGGTGGAGATCGACGGCGAGCGCGTGCTCGCGCCGTCCTGCTGCCGCTATCCGTCCGAAGGCATGAAGGTCCGCACCGACAGCCCCCGCGCGTTGTCGGCGCAGAAAATGGTGCTGGAATTGCTGCTGGCCGACATGCCGGAACAAGCCCACACCCGCCATAACGAAGTCGAACAATGGGCCGCGCGTCTCGCCGTCGGCAAGCCCCGTTTCAACAGCCGCGCGCAGCCGCCGCAAGACCTGTCGCACGCCGCCATCGCCGTCAATCTCGACGCCTGCATCCAGTGCACACGCTGCCTGCGCGCCTGCCGCGACGAGCAGATGAACGACGTGATCGGCCTGGCCGGGCGCGGCGACCACGCCAGGATCGTGTTCGACATGGCCGACCCGATGGGGGCATCCACCTGTGTCGCCTGCGGCGAATGCGTGCAAGCCTGCCCGACCGGCGCCCTGATGCCGGCGCGCGACGCCGCGCTGGCCGTGCCGGACAAGCGGGTCGACTCGGTGTGCCCCTACTGCGGCGTAGGCTGCCAGCTCACCTACAACATCAAGGACAACAGGATTCTTTACGTGGAAGGCCGCGACGGTCTCGCCAACCAGGGCAGGCTTTGTGTGAAGGGCCGTTACGGCTTCGATTACGCGCATCACCCGCACCGCCTGACCAAGCCCTTGATACGCCGCGCCGACGCACCGCCCAAATCGGGCGGCTTCACCCTGGATCCGGCGCGGGTGCATGAAGTGTTCCGCGAAGCGAGCTGGGAAGAAGCGCTGGCGCTGGCCGGCGGCAAGCTGGCAGCCATCCGCGACGCGCATGGCCCGTACGCCCTGGCCGGCTTTGGCTCCGCCAAGGGCAGCAACGAAGAAGCCTACCTGTTCCAGAAGCTGGTACGCACCGGTTTCGGCAGCAATAACGTCGACCATTGCACGCGGCTGTGCCACGCGTCCTCGGTGGCCGCGCTGCTGGAGGGCATAGGATCGGGCGCCGTTTCCAACCCGGTGAAGGATGTGCTGAAAGCCGAAGTGGTACTGCTGATCGGCGCCAACCCCACGGTCAACCATCCGGTGGCGGCCACCTGGATCAAGAACGCGGTGAGGGAGGGAACGAAGCTGGTCGTGTGCGATCCTCGGCGCTCCGAGTTGTCGCGCATGGCCCACCGCTTCCTGCAATTCAAGCCCGATACCGACGTGGCGCTGCTGAACGCCATGATGCACGTGATCGTGAACGAAGGCCTGGTCGACCGGGACTTCATCGCCAGCCGCACCATCGGCTATGAGGAACTGGCCGCCAACGTGGCCGACTACAGCCCGGAGGCGATGGCGCCCATCTGCGGCATCGACGCCGGCACCATCCGCGAAGTGGCGCGCCTGTATGCCACATCGCGCGCATCGATGATCCTGTGGGGCATGGGCATTTCGCAGCACATCCACGGCACCGACAATGCACGCTGCCTGATCGCCCTGTCCCTGATGACGGGGCAGATCGGCCGGCCCGGCACTGGCCTGCATCCGCTGCGCGGGCAGAATAATGTGCAGGGTGCTTCCGATGCGGGCCTGATCCCGATGATGTATCCGGATTACCAGCGCGTCACCGAACCGGCCGCCCGGGCCCGCTTCGAACAGGCTTGGGGCCTGGCGCCCGGTACGCTGGACAGCAAGCCGGGCCTGACGGTGGTGGAAGTGATGGACGCCGCCGCTGCGGGCCGCGTGAAGGGCATGTACATCATGGGTGAAAATCCGGCCATGTCCGACCCCGACGCCAACCATGCACGGGCCGCCTTGGCCACGCTGGAGCATCTGGTGGTGCAGGATATCTTCCTGACCGAAACCGCCTGTCTGGCCGACGTCATCCTGCCCGCCAGCGCCTTCCCCGAGAAGACGGGCAGCTTCACCAACACCGACCGGCTGGTGCAGATCGGCCGCCAGGCGCTCGAACCGCCTGGCGAGGCGCGGCAGGATTTGTGGATCATCCAGCAGGTCGCACAGCGCATGGGGCTGGACTGGCATTACGGCAGCGCGGCCGACGTCTTCGCCGAAATGCGGCACGTGATGCCCAGCATCGCCGGCATCACGTGGGAGCGGCTGGAGCGCGAGCATGCAGTGACCTATCCCTGCCATGAAGAAGGCGATCCCGGCACGCCGGTCGTGTTTACCGAGAATTTCCCGCGCGAGTCGGGCCGCGCGCGCTTCGTGCCGGCCGATATCATTCCAGCCAATGAGCGGCCGGACAGCGCATACCCGATGGTGCTGATCACCGGCCGCCAGCTCGAGCACTGGCACACGGGCAGCATGACGCGCCGCACCGCCGTGCTGGATGCGCTCGAACCCGACCCGGTGGCGCTGGTGCATCCGCTCGACCTGGCGGCACTGGGCGGCCGGCCGGGCGACGTGGTGACGATCGCCTCGCGGCGCGGACAGGTAGCGCTGTATGCCCGCGCCGACGACAGCTCGCCGCGCGGCGCCGTGTTCGTCCCGTTCTGCTATTACGAAGCCGCTATCAACAAGCTGACCAACCCGGCGCTTGACCCGTTTGGCAAGATCCCCGAATTCAAGTACTGTGCCATCAAGGTCACGCTGGGCGGCAAAATCGAGGCCCAGACCAGTTTTGGCGGCGGCAAGGCAATGGAGGCAGCAGGCGCATGAGACTACCGGAGATGACGCAGGCCAGCGTCCCGTTGACGCAGGAAGTGGAGGCAATCGACGAAAAGGGACGCCGCTCGCTGATCCACATTCCCGCCGAACGGCCGCTGACGGTGTACGTGGACAAGCGCGAGCTGGTGACCCTGATGACGCTGGGCGGCGCACCGGAAGCGCTGGTGCTGGGCTACCTGCGCAACCAGCGCCTGGTGCGTTCGGTGGAAGACGTGGCGTCGATCCACGTCGACTGGTCGGTGGGCGCGGCGGCGGTGAAGACGCACGGCGGCGTGGCCGATATCGAAGAACGCACGGCCCGCAAGGTGGTGACCACGGGCTGCGGGCAAGGCTCCGTGTTCGGCAGCCTGATGGAAGAGGTGGACGACATCGTGCTGCCGCCCGACGCGCGGCTGAAGCAATCGGCCGTGTACCGGATTGTCGACACCATCCGCACCCAGCAATCGATTTACAAACAGGCGGGCTCGGTGCATGGCTGCGCCCTGTTCACGCAGGCCGGCGAACTGCTGTACTTCGTGGAAGACGTGGGCCGCCACAATGCGGTGGACGCCATTGCCGGCAAGATGTGGCTGGATGGCGTGCAGGGCAGCGACAAGGTGTTTTACACGACGGGGCGGCTGACGTCGGAAATGGTGATCAAAGGCGCGCAGATGGCGATCCCCTTCCTGCTGTCGCGATCCGGCACCACGCAGATGGGGCACAGCGTCGCCACCCGCCTCGGCATGACCCTGCTGGCCCGCTGCACGGGCCGCCACTTCCTGCTCCTGACCTCGCCCCAGCGCCTGGTCCCCGAACCCGAACTCGCCGCCCACCCCACAGCCCAGCCCGTGTCACCCTTGGGGTCAGGGGGGGGGGGTGG
>CBHWEO010000046.1:0-26560 GCA_966112955.1 uncultured Duganella sp.
CGGTCGGGATCGAAATGATCATCGTCGTGATGCCGAAGAAGGAGTTCACGCTGGCACCCGAACCCATGGTGAAGAAGTGGTGCAGCCACACCAGGTAGGACAGCACGGTGATCACCACGGTGGCGTACACCATCGACGAGTAGCCGAACAGGCGCTTGCCGGAGAAGGTCGACACGACTTCCGAGAACACGCCGAAGATCGGCAGCACCAGGATGTAGACCTCGGGGTGGCCCCAGATCCAGATCAGGTTCACGTACAGCATGGAATTGCCGCCGAGTTCATTGGTGAAGAAGTGGGTGCCGAAGGTGCGGTCCAGCGACAGCATGCCCAGTACGGCGGTCAGCACAGGGAAGGTGACCACGATCAGCACGTTGGTGCACAGCGAAGTCCAGGTGAAGACGGGCATCTTCATCAGCTTCATGCCGGGCGCGCGCATCTTGACGATGGTCGCGATCAGGTTGACCCCTGATAGCAATGTCCCGACCCCGGCCACCTGCAGCGACCATATGTAGTAGTCCACCCCGACGTCCGGGCTGGCCAGGATGCCCGACAGCGGCGGATAGGCCAGCCAGCCGGTGCGCGCATACTCGCCGACGAAGAGCGACACCATGGTCAGGCCGCCGCCGAATGCCGTCATCCAGAAGCTGAAGTTATTCAGGAAAGGGAAGGCCACGTCGCGCGCGCCGATTTGCAGCGGCACCACGTAGTTCATCAGGCCCGTCACGAAAGGCATCGCCACGAAGAAGATCATGATCACGCCGTGCGCGGTAAAGATCTGGTCGTAGTGGTGCGGCGGCAGGTAGCCCATGTTGTCGCCGAAGGCGATGGCCTGCTGCAGGCGCATCATCAGCGCATCGGCGAAGCCGCGCAGCAGCATCACCAGGCCCAGCACCATGTACATGATGCCGATCTTCTTGTGGTCGATGCTGGTGATCCAGTCGCGCCACAGCGGGCCCCACAGGCGGTATTTGGTCATGGCGCCCATGACGGCGAGGCCACCGAAGGCCACCATGGCGAAGGTGGCGACCAGGATCGGCTCATGGTAGGGGATCGCTTCCCAGCTCAGCCGGCCCAGCAGCGGGTGCAGGTTGGTTTGGTTTTCCATAATCAGTTCTTGCGGGGAGTGGATTCGAGGGCGGCGGCGACTTGCTGCGTCGCGTAGGCGTCGCCGGGCGTGCAGATGCGCGCCGCCATTTCCTTCTGGACGACGGCGTTGCGCACGCGGGCGGCGTCGGCGGCCATGGTCTGGCTGGCGCAGGTCGCGCCTTCTTCGACGCAGCGGTTGATGATCGCGGTGTACAGCTCGGGCGCCACGGCGCCATAGCGGCGCACCGGTTCGCGCTCGCTCGGTTTTTCGAGGGCCAGGTAATCGCCGCGGGTCAGGTTGCCGCCGCCGGCCTTGGTCTTCGCGACCCAGGCGTCGAAGTCGGTGGCGGACATGCCGTGGTACTTGAAGCGCATGTGCGAGAAGCCCGCGCCGCTGTAATTGGCGGAGAAGCCTTCATACGTGCCCGGCTTGTTCAGCACCGCGTTGAGGGTGGTGTCCATGCCCGGCATGGCGTAGATCTGGCCGGCCAGCGCCGGGATGTAGAACGAGTTCATGACCGACGACGCGGTGATCTTGAAGCGGATCGGCGTATCGACCGGGGTCACCAGCTCGTTCACGGTGGCGATGCCCTGTTCCGGATAGATGAAAAGCCATTTCCAGTCCAGCGCCACGACCTGCACCACCAGCGGCTTGTGGTTGGCGGCCAGCGGGCGGTTCTCGTCGATGCGGCTGAGTGGGCGGTACGGGTCGAGCAGGTGGGTGCTGATCCAGGTCAGCAGGCCGAGCACGATGATGATCATCAGCGGGGCGCCCCAGATCACCAGTTCCAGCTGGGTCGAATGGTCCCAGTCCGGTGCATAGGTGGCCTTGGTGTTGCCTTTTCGGTAACGCCAGGCGAACAGCACGGTCAGCGCGATCACCGGTACGATAATCAACAGCATCAGCAGGGTGGAGACGGTCACGAGGTGCGCCTGTTGCGAGGCGACATCGCCCGCCGGGTTCATGACGATGGTATTGCAGCCAGTAAGGCAGACGGCTGCGAGGATGAGCAGTATGATAGGCATGCGCAGAAAACAATGTCCTGGATCAAGAATTCTTCTATTTTGAAGAAACTGGACAGGGTGCGCGATTGGACATATTGTCCTACCAGTAGGCTAGATAACAGTGATAAACGCCGGTGATAACTCGGCACCGGCGAGACAGGAGACAGAACTATGCAAAGCATGACCGTTCCCGCCCACGGCATCCCATCCGACGCCAGCCACCAGCGCATTGCGCCCGGTGAAATCGCGGTCGGCGTGGTGATTGGCAGGGCTTCCGAGTACTTCGACTTTTTTGTGTATGCCATCGCCTCGGTGCTGGTGTTCCCGGCGGTGTTCTTCCCGTTCGAACCGCGGCTCGATGGGATGCTGCATTCCTTCGTGATCTTTTCTTTTGCTTTCCTGGCAAGGCCGCTGGGTACCGTGACCTTCATGACGATCCAGTCGCACTTCGGGCGTGAAACCAAGCTGACTGCGGCGCTGCTCCTGCTGGGGGCGTCGACGGCAGGCATCGCCTTCCTGCCGACCTACGCGCAGGGCGGGCTGGGTGCGCTGGCCCTGCTGGCCATGCTGCGCTTCGGCCAGGGCATCGCACTGGGCGGCTCGTGGGACGGTTTGCCGTCGCTGCTGGCGCTGAATGCGCCGCAGCATAAGCGCGGCTGGTACGCCATGCTGGGCCAATTGGGGGCGCCGACCGGCTTCATCGTGGCGGCGGGCCTGTTCTCCTTCCTGCTGGCGAACCTGTCCTCGGCGGACTTCCTGGACTGGGGTTGGCGTTATCCCTTCTACGTCGCGTTCGCGATCAATGTCGTGGCCCTGTTTGCGCGCCTGCGGCTGGTGTCCACCAACGAATATGCGCGCTTGCTGGAGGAACGCGAACTGCAGCCGACCGATGTGGGCGAGCTGGTCAAGTCGCAGGGCCGCAATGTGCTGATCGGTGCGCTGGCCGCGCTGGCCAGCTATGCGCTGTTCCACCTGGTGACCGTGTTCCCGCTGTCGTGGATCACGCTCTACTCGGAGCGTTCGGTCAGTGAATTCCTGGTGATCCAGATCGCCGGCGCTTTCCTGGCGGCCGGCTGCATCGTCGCTTCCGGCTGGATCGCCGACCGGATCGGCCGCCGCCGCACGCTGGGCTCGCTGGCCGTGCTGATCGGCGTGTTCAGCGGTTTCGTGCCGCTGCTGATGCAGGGCGGCGACCTGGGGCAGACCATCTTCATCCTGCTTGGCTTCGCGCTGCTCGGCCTGTCGTACGGCCAGGCTGCCGGCGCCGTGACCGCCAACTTCGAGTCGCGCTTCCGCTACAGCGGCGCGGCCCTGACCTCGGACCTCGCGTGGCTGGTGGGCGCCGCGTTCGCACCGCTGGTGGCGCTCGGTCTGTCGGCCCAGTTTGGCCTGGCTTACGTCAGCCTGTACCTGCTGTCCGGCGCCGCCGGGTCGCTTGCCGCGCTCAGCCTGAACCGCGCCCTCGAAATCAAGGATTAACCTCGACGGCCGCGCCGCCCGCTGGCGTGGATCGCTTGTCCTTGAAGAAGGTCCACGCCTCTTCGGCGATTTCCAGGTCGCCGTTCTGGCGGCCGGGGAAGCGGCTGAACAGGCCGGGATAGCGGCGCCTGCCGCTCGGCTCGGCGTGGCCGCCGCCTTCAATCTCCAGCAACGCCACCTGCAAGCCGGCCGGATCGTCGCCCCACACGGTGCAAGTGGCACGCGTCGCGCCGCCATCCCTTTGCGGGAACTGGCGCACCGCCGCCGGCCGCTCCGGCAGCCCGGCCAGATTGCGCCAAGTGGCCGCCGTGGCTTCCATGCCCAGGATGGGCGCCATGAAATGGAACGTGAGCCAGCTCTTGCCGCCACCGTAAGGCATGAAGGGATCGGCTGTGCCGGCGGCAATCATGGCGGAAACCGGCAGGACAGGCGCGGGATAGCCGCGCTCGACCGGCATGCTGGCCAGCACCGCGCAGAACGCGGCAAGCCGCGGCGCCAGTTCGACAGCCAGGCGATACGCCATCATGCCGCCCTTGGAGACGCCGGTCACGTAGACCCGCTGCGGGTCTACATCGTCTTCCGCAATGGCCCGGTCGATGATGGCGGCAATGAACCCCACGTCATCGACGCCTGGATTGCTGGCGATACCGGCGAACCCGTCGTTCCACGCGCGCTTGCCCCTGCTCCGGGTGCCTTCGGGCGCCACGACCACAAGCCCCTCCCGCAGCGCGATCTCGAGCCAGACCGAAAGCGGGGAGGGCGGGAATGCTTGTCCCAGCACCTGGGCCGCCGAAGCACCGCTGCCATGCAGGACAATCACCAGCGGCCGCCTGGCCCCGGCCGCCTGCCGCGCCGGCGCCGCTTTCAGGTAATGCCGCAAACCTTCCGGCCGGGGTACCTCGACCTTGGCTAGCGTCACGGACGGCTGTCCGCCGTGCACGGTGCCACAGAAAAATTCACGAACTGCCTGGTTGAAGGTCATCGGCACTGCCATAATGCTGGAAAGTTGCAATTTTGCCATAAATTTTGCCCGAAATCCTGAGCTGTCGGGTAAATGCCGGGCCGCTGCCGTAACCGCCAGCGGCCGGGTTTCGCCATATTCAAGGCTCACGAGCAACGAGGTGCACCAATGATCCTGAAGCAAATCCGAATCAGCCGAAACATGTCGCAAGAACAACTGGCCCAGATGTCCGGGCTGAATGTGCGAACGATCCAGCGGATCGAGAGCGGGCAGAACGCCAGCCTCGAATCATTGAAATGCCTCGCCGCCGTGCTCGAAGTTGAGATATCCACCTTGAAACAGGAGAAATTTATGATCGACAAGAGTTCTGAACAGTGGCGGAAATTGCCTTTGCATTTGAAGGGGTTCTTCTGGTTTAACCTGATGCTGGAACAACCGGCGCGGCGGACCGCGAAGCGCGTCCTGGTCGCCAGCCACATCAGCGGCTACCTGGCCTGCTTGGCCGGCCTGTACAGCCCAGCCGGGCTGGCCGGCGGCCTGATCATGCTGGCCAACGCTTATCTGTTCCATCTGGTCATGTGGATGGGCGACAGGTACGGTATCTGGTACGACCAAGGTGAGGCAGGCCCGGTAGCCGCTTGATACCTCGCCTCGCGGCGCAGTTTTGGGCTAAACACGGCGCCGTTCTTCCTTCTCGCGATCCGGGCCGCTCATCATTTCCCGGGCCACGCCCTGGCGGTCCATCATGACGTGCATCATCGAATCCCACACGCCGGACTCCTTGTAGCGGTAGCTCCAGACCTGCAGGTCGCGCAGGTGCAGGTAGGTGGAATCGTCCGGCGGGCCGTAGAGGCGCAACAGGTCGGCCTGCGTGGTCACACCCAGCTGGATCGGCTTGAAGCTATCGTTGCCCCGTTGCCAGGAGGGCGGGGCGGCCGCGCAGGCGCCCAGCAGTAATGAAAAAATTACAACAATCAGGTGGGATTTCATGGCTTTTCACGTGTGACGGTAGCTTTCGCCCTTCATTCCGGTTATACTCCCGTGTCTGGCTTTTCGGCCGGATTTTTGATTAACGTATCTCACGATGTCCAGGGTTGCAAGACTCAGTTCATCGCATGTGAAAGGTAAGAAAATGACCGTTGAAAACATCAACAAGTCGGCCATCATCGCCGACAACGCTCGTGGCCAAAACGACACCGGCTCCCCAGAAGTGCAAGTTGCCCTGCTGACCGCACGCATCAACGAACTGAACACCCACTTCAAAGAGCACACCAAGGATCACCACTCCCGTCGTGGCCTGATCAAGATGGTTAACCGTCGTAAGTCCCTGCTGTCCTACCTGAAGAACAAAGACGCAAACCGTTACCGCGACCTGATCGCTAAACTCGGCCTGCGTAAGTAATTCTTGCGAGACCAGGTTTAAACGAGAAATGCCTGCGCCAGTTCGCTGCCGCAGGCATTTTGACTTTATGAACTGTTAATTTTTTTGCAGTAAGGCGGCCACAAGCCGTCCGTGGTGAGGTGCTACGACAGCTCCTGAAAATCTGTCGGCTAAAGAGAAAGAGGGATAAACCCATGTTTAACAAAGTAACGAAGACCTTCCAGTACGGCCAACACACCGTGACGCTGGAAACCGGCGAAATCGCTCGCCAGGCATCCGGCGCGGTAATGGTATCGATGGACGACACCGTCGTACTGGCAACCGTGGTGGCGCGTAAGGACGCAAAACCAGGCCAGGACTTCTTCCCACTGACCGTCGATTACATCGAGAAGACTTACGCTGCCGGTAAGATCCCAGGCGGCTTCTTCAAGCGCGAAGGCCGTCCTTCCGAGAAGGAAACCCTGACTTCCCGCCTGATCGACCGTCCGATCCGCCCTCTGTTCCCAGAGGGTTACATGAACGAAGTGCAGGTGATCGTACACGTGCTGTCCGTGAACCCTGAGATCGATCCGGACATCGCGTCCATGATCGGCGCTTCCGCCGCCCTGTGCGTGGCCGGCGTACCATTCAACGGCCCGATCGGCGCCGCCCGCGTTGGCTACAAGAATGGCCAGTACATCCTGAACCCGACCGCCACCCAGCTGAAAGATTCGCAGATGGACCTGGTGGTTGCCGGTACCGAATCGGCCGTGCTGATGGTGGAATCCGAAGCGCAGCAACTGTCGGAAGAAGTGATGCTGGGCGCCGTGGTTTATGGCCACGAGCAAATGAAGGTCGTGATCGATGCGATCCACGAACTGGTGCGCGACGGCGGCAAGCCAGAGCACGAGTGGACCCCACCGGCCAAGAATGAAGCCCTGATCGCTAAAGTGGCCCAGTTCGCCGAAGCCAAGATCAACGCCGCTTACCAGACCAAGGACAAGCAGGCACGTACCGAAAAGCTGCGCGCCATGTCCGCTGAAGTGATCGCCGACCTGGCTGCCGACGCAGCCGCCAACGGCGTGGACGCTCCTGACTCGGTCGAAGTCGGCAACATCCTGTTCGAAATGGAAGCCAAGGTTGTGCGCTCCCAGATCCTGCAAGGCGAGCCACGTATCGACGGCCGCGACACCAAGACTGTGCGCCCGATCTCGATCCGCACCTCCGTGCTGCCACGCACCCACGGTTCCGCCCTGTTCACCCGCGGCGAAACCCAGGCACTGGTCGTAGCGACCCTGGGCACCGCCCGCGATTCGCAGAAGATCGATGCGCTGATGGGCGAGTACACCGACGACTTCATGCTGCACTACAACATGCCTCCGTTCGCCACCGGCGAAACCGGCCGTGTTGGCACGCCTAAGCGCCGCGAAATCGGCCACGGCCGCCTGGCCAAGCGTGCACTGGTTGCCGCGCTGCCGTCGCAGGAAGAGTTCTCCTACTCCGTGCGCCTGGTGTCGGAAATCACCGAATCCAATGGCTCCTCGTCCATGGCTTCCGTCTGCGGCGGCTGCCTGGCACTGATGGACGCCGGCGTGCCGATGAAGGCGCACGTGGCCGGTATCGCCATGGGCCTGATCAAGGAAGGCGGCCGCTTCGCCGTGCTGTCCGACATCCTGGGCGATGAAGACCACCTGGGCGACATGGACTTCAAGGTAGCCGGTACCGCCAACGGCATTACCGCGCTGCAGATGGACATCAAGATCCAGGGCATCACCAAGGAAATCATGCAGGTGGCACTGGCACAGGCCAAGGAAGGCCGCCAGCACATCCTGGGCGAAATGCAGAAGGCCATGCCGACTGTGAAGACCGAGCTGTCCGACTTCGCGCCACGCCTGATCACCATCAAGATCAACCCTGAGAAGATCCGTGACGTGATCGGCAAGGGCGGCGCCGTGATCCGCGCGCTGACCGAAGAAACCGGCACCCAGATCGACATCAGCGACGACGGCATCGTCACCATCGCTTCCGTCGACGCCGCTGCCGGCCAGGAAGCCAAGCGCCGTATCGAAGAACTGACCGCTTCCGTGGAAGTGGGCAAGACCTACGACGGTACCGTCCTGAAGCTGCTGGACTTCGGCGCCATCGTCCAGGTGATGCCTGGCAAGGACGGCCTGCTGCACATCTCGCAGATCGCCAACGAGCGTGTGAACGCCGTTGCCGACTACCTGAAGGAAGGCCAGCAAGTACGCGTGAAGGTCCTCGAGACCGACGAGCGCGGCCGCCTGAAGCTGTCGATGAAAGCCGCCGCTGAAGAAGCAGCTGCTGCCGCCGCACAGTAATCCGCAGCACTCCAGAAAGCCGCCAGCGCGCAAGCCCTGGCGGCTTTTTTCTTTTGGCAGGTGTCGAAGAGGGTATGATGCGGGAGTCTTTCTGCCGGGACTTCTTCGAATGAATAAATCTGCGATTGCCGCCTCCACCCTCGTATCGTGCCTGCTTGCAGCGAACGCTCCCGCTTCCGAAAAAGCGGTTCCTGTCGCACCGAGCCAAAGACTGCACCTGATTTTGCTGGGTGTCGACGACGTCGCCCGATCCGCCAGGTTCTACGAATCGCTGGGTTGGAAGAGATCCCCGTCTGGTAACGAAGGCTTTGTGAAGTTCGACCTGGGCGGCTATGCACTATGCCTGCTCTCGCGCGAAGCGTTCGCCAAAGACGCCTTGTCGCCGACCTCCAAAGGGACGGGCTTTTCCGGTATTGGCCTCGCGTATCTGGCGAGGACTGCGGATGAAGTCCCATTGATACTGGAGCGGGCAGTCAAGGCCGGGGGCACTGTCGTGAAACCCGTCACCAAGACTGACTGGGGAGTGGCGGCGTACTTCAAGGATCCGGACGGACACCTTTTTGAGATCGACTATGAGGACGCCTGGGTTCTGGATGCCGAGCACAGGCTGGATGTCGACAAAATCAACACAAAAAGCCCGTCGGCAAGCGGCCAATAAGCAGGGATCGCGGTGGAGATTGGTGAGCTTTGACTGGCCTTTGGTCAGTTATGATATGCCGACTTTTTTTTCGGAGCCCACTGATGTCCCTACGCACGATCGTTGCCGCGGCGCTGTTGCTGCAGGCCTGCTTTGCACATGCTGACAGCACTTCGCTGGAAGGGCAGCTGGACGCCAGGTTGGCTCCCATGTTCAAGTCCGGCGCCCCCGGCGCCGCCGTCATCGTGATGCGGGATGGCGAGACGGTCTTCCGCAAGGCGTATGGCCTGGCGGACGTCGACAAGAAGGTCCCGCTGCAGGCGGATATGCAGTTGCGACTGGGTTCGATCACCAAGCAGTTCACCGCCGTAGCGATCCTGATGCTGGCGGAGCAGGGCAAGCTTTCGCTGCAGGACGACATCACCCGGTTCTTGCCGGATTATCCGACCAAAGGCAAGTCCATCACCATACAGCAACTGCTGCAGCACAAGTCCGGCATCCACAATTACACGGAAATGCGTTCGTTCTGGCTGGCGGCGCGGAAGGACATGAGCGTCGCGCAGATGATCGACTTCTTCAAGGATGAACCGCTGGACTTCACGCCGGGTGAGCGCTGGGCCTACAGCAACTCCGGCTACTTCCTGCTTGGTGCGGTGGTCGAGAAAGTCTCCGGCATGCGCTATGCCGATTTTATTGCCCGGAACATCTTCGAGCCGCTAGGTATGGCGGATACGGCCTACGAAGGCGTGGAGCGCAGCGCCAAGCGCCGCATTCCCGGCTATCGCGATGGCTTTTTCTCGGGCTATAGCCAAGCCGATCAAATCAGCATGTCATTGCCCTACGCGGCAGGGGCGCTGGTTTCCACCGTTGATGACCTGGCGCGCTGGGATGCCGCCATCAGCGCCGGCAAACTGCTGACGGCGGAAAGCTGGAAGCAGGCTTTCACCCCATGCACACTGCCTGGCGCGGCCGCATGCAATTATGGCTTCGGCTGGACCATCGGCAAGCTGCGCGGGCATAAGGAAATAGCGCACGGCGGCGACATTCCGGGCTTCAATGGCCACGTCATCCGCCTGCCGGACGATAAGGTCTTTGTTGCTGTCTTAAGCAATGGCGATCGTGCTTTGCTCAATTCGGAAGTAGTGGCGCAGCATGCCGCAGCCATCGCCATTGGCGATCCATTCCCCGAGCGGAAAGTAATCGCCCTGGCGCCAGAGGCGCTGGATGCATTCGTCGGCACTTATAAGCTGGCCGATAACAGCACACGTACGATTCGCCGCAAAGGGGCAATCCTGACCTGGCAGCGGGAAGGCCGTCCGGCGGCGAACCTGAAGCCGTATGCGCCGACCAGTTTCTTCATGGAGGGAACGATGAACAGCGTTGAGTTCCGGCGCGACGCTGGGGGTAAAGTGACCAGCCTGTTGATGCAGCAGACCATTGGCGACCAGGTGGCGGAGCGCATCGCGGACTGAGTGCCAGGGCCCGCACTGGGTACAATATGCACCATGCCAATCGACCCTCAAGAACTCTCATTGCTGGCCGCCGATTACGCCAAGGCGATGACCAGCATCCGCGCCCGCCGTATCGTGCGGCTGATCAAGCGCGAATTCGCCGGCGCCGATGAAGTGCGGATCGTCCACGATAGGCCGGGCCTGCCGGCTGTGCTGGGCGTTTCCCGAACTGGTGCAGCCATGTGCGCCAGCGATGGCAGGGGACCGACGGTATCGGTGATCAGGTGGCTGCACGGCGCCACCGAAGGTGTCGAGACGAAATACGACTTGTTGAAAGACTCGCTGCCCGCCGTTGCGTCGGCGGCGGAGGAACTTCGCGGGAAAGTGCCCGCTGCCCAGGCATGCAGCAACTGATCCAGGCGGCAAGGGCGTTGCAGGAGACCGGGGCGGCGCTGCCGTTCTTTGTCTACTCGTCGATCAAGGAGCAGCGGATCGTCAACGTCCCGATCGTCAAGCCGCTGTTGATCTGCGTGCTCGATGGCAGCAAGAAGCTGGGCAGCCAGGGCGAAGTCGATTGCCCCAGCGGCAGCTTCGTCATGCTGTCGAACCACGCCGGCATCAATATGCGCAATATCCCCAGCGATGCGGAATACCTGGCCCTGATCGTCGAATTCGATTACGACGACTTTGGCTGCCTGCCGCCGAAGGCCGGCAAGACGCAGCCGTTCGTCCAGGGGGCGATGGATCCCGTTTTCGAAAAGACCTTGCTGCAGTTCGTCGAGTGGTCGGCCTTCGCGCCGCCCGCCATGTGGGCCGCGCGCCGACGCGAGATCCTGCAGCTGCTCTATCACCTCGGCTACCAGCAGGTGAGTGCCGTCGTGGAGCCGCCCAGCCTTAGCCACAAGGTGCACGGCATCATCAGCGCCGATCCCGCCACGGAGCTGCATGCGGACGTGCTGGCGGCCAAGCTGGCGCTGAGCGAGTCGACGCTGCGCCGCAAGCTGGCCGCGGAAGGTACCAGCCTGCAGGCCATCAAGGACCGGGCGCGGCTCGGCTTCGGCCTGCACCTGGTGCAGACGACCTTCGACCCGATCGGCCGCGTGGCTGAGCGCTGCGGCTACCAATCGCAATCGCGCTTCACCGACAAGTTCAAGCAGCACTTCGGCCTGACGCCTACCGAGCTGCGCAGGACGCGAATGCGCGATTAAGGCGAAAACTTGGCTGGAAATGGCCTAAACCATTTCGCCTGCGCTGCATACCATAAGCGCTCCAGATCAACAAAGGAGCACTTATGCGTTACCTCATTCTTGCAGCGGCACTTGCGTCCAGCCAGGCATTGGCGGCCGGCGCGCTGACCCTCACCAGTACCGACATCGCCAACGGCAAGTTCATGTCCAAAGCCCAGGAGTTCCAGGGCTTCGGCTGCAGCGGCGGCAACCAGTCCCCGCAGCTGTCCTGGTCCGGCGCACCGGCAGGCACGGCGGCATTCGCCATCCTGGTGCACGATCCCGATGCGCCGACCGGCAGCGGGTGGTGGCACTGGCAGCTCGTGAACATCCCGAAAGACGTGACCTCCCTCGCGGCGGGTGCACTGCCGCCGGCAGGCAGCCAGGCGATGAACAACGATTACGGCGCCAAGGGCTTCGGCGGCGCATGTCCTCCACCGAAGCATGGGGTACACCGTTACCAGTTCACCGTGTACGCGCTGTCCAGGAAGCTGGAGCTCCCCGAAAATGCATCGGGCGCGCTGACCGGCTATATGGTGAAGGCCAACTCGCTGGGCTCCAGCACCATCGAAGCCCTGTACCAGCGCGACTGAGCCGCCGCCAAGCGCCAAAGCGCGGATCACGCTAAGATATCCGGATCGATGGATCGCCCAAGGGAGGATGTCTTGAGTTCAGCGTCGTTTTTGAGCGCCAACCTGGTGTTGGCCTACTCAGCGTATGCGCTTGGCGCCGCGAGCCCCGGCCCGAGCAACCTGGCGGTGATGGCGACCGCCATGAATTCCGGAAGGCGCCACGCGCTGGTATTCGCGCTTGGCGTTGTCAGCGGATCGACCGTGTGGGGCATGCTCGCTGCGTTCGGCCTGGCCGCCGTGATGGCGCAGTACTCGAAGGCGCTCATCGCCATGAAAGTGCTGGGCGGGCTCTATCTGCTCTGGCTCTCCTTCAAATCGCTGCGCTCCGCGCTGGCGGTCCGCCCGCCGGCGCAAGTCGATGCCGCCGCCGGCCACGGCACGAACCTCACCCTGTACCTGCGCGGGGCAGCCATGCACCTGACCAACCCCAAGGCCATCTTCACCTGGCTGTCGATCGTCACGCTGGCCCTGCCGGCCGACGTGCAGCGTGTCGATGCATTGCTGATCGTGGCCGGTTGCGCGCTGATCGGCCTGGGCGTCTTCGGCGGATATGCCATCGTGTTTTCAACCCGGTCCGCGCGCACCCTGTACTTCCGCATGCGGCGCTGGGTTGACGGCATGCTGGCCGCAGTCTTCGGCTATGCCGGGATCCGGATGCTGGCATCTTCCCGGGCCTTGTGACATGGATCCGGTCGATTTGCGCCTTGCGCGGTTTCCCGGGGACCTCGGCGAGGTTGTCTCCATATTCCGCGAATACGTTGCCAGCCCGACGGTCGACCTGGGCTTCCAGGACTACGAAAGCGAGTTTGCGGCGCTCCCCGGCAAATACGCCGAGCCGGCCGGCCGGATCCTGCTCGCGTGGCTGCACGGCGCCGTTGTCGGCTGTGCCGCATTGCGCCCGGTCGACGCGCGCACCTGTGAGTTGAAGCGGGTCTATGTTCGGCCGGCAGCTCGGGGGCGTAACGTTGGCCGCGCCATGGTTGAACGGATGATCGATGAAGCGCGGCGCCAGGGTTATTCGACGATGTGCCTGGACGTACTGCCCGAGTTCGAGGCCGCCCAACAGCTCTATCGCACATTGGGGTTCGTTCCCGGCCCGGCTGTCAGCTATAACCCAGTGCCGGGCACGAAGTTCCTTGCGCTCAGCCTGTGAGTTTTGGTGAGTCTTCTGCTGCGGGACGCAAGTTATGATGCTGGCTCCGAACAGGGATCACCACTATGCAGATCAGGCAAGCAAACGAACACGATATGTCGACCCTCGCCGCACTGGTGAGTGAGGCGAACAAGGATGTGGCGCACCGATTCGGTCTCAATGCAGAGAATTGTCCGAAGCATCCTTCGTTCTGTACGGAGGCGTGGATCGAAGCGGATTTTGCTCGCGGCGAGCGATACTTCATTCTCGAGGAGGCAGGCAAGCCTGCCGGCTGCGTGGCTTACGAGCGGCCGGGGCCAGGACGCGCCTACTTGAATCGCCTGTCCGTCCTTCCTGGGCACCGGAAACGCGGGGCAGGGGCGCGGCTGGTTCACTACATCACGCAACTCGCAGCCGAGGAGTCCGTAGAGACAATCAGTATCGGCGTGATCGGCGAACATGATGAGCTGAAGCGCTGGTACGAAAAGTTCGGCTTCGCGAGCGGTGAGGTCAAACGCTTCCCGCATCTCCCGTTTTCGGTGCAGTACATGGCCTATTCGGTGTCGCCCGCATGAAGCGCCGCCATCTGCTCCTGTTGCCGCTTCTGCTTCCATTGTGGCTGACAGCCCATGCGCAGAACCAGGATCTTCCGATCGCCAGTCCGGTTGACGCGGTCAACTTGTACATCATTCCCACCGACGATATTTCGGAGCAGTCTGCAGGCCAGATTGCCCGCATGCTCACCAGGGACACGGGCCTGTGGATCAAGTCGACCTTGTGGGCGCCTCCCGGCAAGCTGGAACCGCTCGCAGGCACCAACCAGTTCGCGGGAGAGGATTACCTGCTGATCGGCGCCAGGGTGGGGCGGATGCTGAAGGATGTCTCGCCGCGCACGTATTTCATCGTGCTGACCAACCGCGATATCAATTCATCGACACGCAATTTCCGCTTTCAGTATTCGATGCACAGCCCGATGACCAACACGTCCGTGCTGTCGGTCGCGCGCCTGCTCTACACCACGGAAGGCACGGTGGCGCCACCCGATCTGGTAGGCACGCGGATAGGCAAGATGCTGATACGCATCGTCGGCGAAATGCGCCTTGGCTGGAAACGCAGCAGCGATCCGTCCGACCTGATGTATGCTCCCATCATGTCCAGCGACGACATCGACCGGATGGACCTTGCGGGCTCGCTGCAGTCCCACAAGCTGAGTACTCCGGCTGTTTTTGAAAAGCGGTAACTACATACTTAAGGACAATGCATGAAAATCTGGACAACCATCCTGGTAGCGCTACTACTGTCCGCCTGCTCAATGGAGCGCGTATCCGAACGCGAACAATTCTGGCGGGCCACCACAGCTGCCCGCCTGCCGGTGGGGACACCGCTTGTTGAGGCCAAGGCGTTATTTGCCGAGCACGGACTTGAACTGAAATGCTGCGTCAGTGGGGAGAACATGCGCGATGCACACTATGCTGCAGAGCGCAATGTGGGCCGAGCACTGATCACCGAGTATGACGTCGCCGTTATCGTCGATGTCTCCAAGGATGAAAAGGTAGAGCGCGTCCGGGTTCAACGCTGGGGAGTCGGCTTCTAACCTCGTGATATTATTTTCAGCCTCTTCCAAGCCACGAGGTATCACATGCAGGTACATTTGTTTCGCGGCCCTGGCCGCGTGTTCGGCTTTACCGGCGATCCTTTGGGCGCCAACCTTCCATCCCAATTTGCGCCGTGGGCGCATTTCAAGTCTGTCGAAATGACCAAGGGCGAACCGATGCCCGGCGTGGTTGTTGACGAATGCCTGGCGGACCTGGATACGTACGGCGTGCACGTCACCGACGCCCACGTCCGCATCACTGATCAGGTGGTTTCCTGATGCTGGTGGAAGCGCAGCTTGCGATCAAGGCTTCCAGGCCGGCAGTGTGGGCCGCGCTTGCCGATATCGAGCATTCGCCGGCAATCATCAGCGGTATCAAGAAGATCGAGATTGTCGACAAGCCGGCGAGTGGGCTGGTCGGCTTGCGCTGGCGTGAAACCCGCATCCTGTTCGGCGAGGAGGCGACGGTGGAGAAGTGGATCACGGAAGTGGTCGAGAATGAGTTCTATCGGACCAGGGCGGAGGACAAGGGCTTCGTCTTCATCACCACTGTCCGGTTGGCCGAAGGCGGCGGTGGGATCGTGGTGACCAGCTCACACGATTCGCAGCCGCAGACGCTTGCCGCGAAACTGCAGGCGATCCCGATGGGCTTGTTCTTCAAGGGCGTCATCAGGAAGGCCATCCTGCAGGACCTGGCCGACGTCAAGGCAGCCGTGGAGCGCGCATGATCATCCGCCCCGCGACCGTCGAGGATGCGCCGCAGGTCGCCGACATGGTCGGCGCGTTGCTGGCCGAGATCATGGACGCGATCGGTGAACGGGCCTTCAATTTCGACCTGCCCGCAACAGTGCGGCGCCTGACGGAATTCATCGCCCAGGAGAAGTATTTCGTCTTTGCCGCGTGGGACGGCGATGCGCCGGTCGGGTTCATCGCGCTATACGAAAGCTATGCGCTGTACGCCGAGGGGGCGTTCGGCACGATTCCCGAACTCTACGTCCGTCCGGCGTACCGCTCGGCGCAAGTGGGGCGGGCACTGGTGGCTTGCGCCAGGGAGTTCGGGCGCGCACGCGGCTGGACGCGTCTTGAAGTGACGACGCCGCCCTTGCCGCAATTCGACAAAACGCTGGCATTTTACGAACGCGAAGGCTTCGCGATCTCCGGCGGCCGCAAACTGAAGGTGACACTATGACGGAAGGACCTTTCTACCACGGCACCAAGGCAGACTTGAAGGTGGGCGACCTGATCGGCCCGGGCTTTGCATCGAACTATGGCAGCAGGAGGACGGCCAACTTTGTCTACCTGACCGCGACGCTGGAGGCGGCGACATGGGGTGCCGAACTGGCTGTCGGTGAAGGCCGGGGCAGGATTTACATCGTGGAGCCGACCGGGCCGATTGAGGACGATCCCAACCTGACCAACAAACGCTTCCCTGGCAATCCGACCAAGTCGTACCGCACGCGCGAACCGCTGCGCATCACCGGTGAAGTGCAGGACTGGGTGGGGCATCCGCCCGAGCGGCTCAAGGAGATGCTCGACCACCTGGAGGAACTCAAGCGCAAGGGCATCGAAGCGATCGAGGAGTGAAATTCTGCGACAATAAGTGATCAGGAAAGGGCATCGCGTGGGGACTGCATTCTGGATCAGGCGTTTCCTGGTCGTGCTGGTATGGGCTTTTGCGATCATTGGGGTGGCGCAGTGGGCGAAGGGACATGATGTCGGGTATGCAGCAACCCAGGGCGCCATCTGGGGCTTGATCAGCGCGGCGATATTCACGGCGGCGAGGTACAGGCAAGCCGGCAAAGGACAGCACTGTGCGCTGTGCAAGGACACACCGGAGATGAACAATGAAGAAGATAAGTAGCGCCATCGCACTGGCGGCACTGGCAATGTCGGTGCAGGCGGCAACGCCGGAGCCGGCGGCGGGCCCCGTAGCGTACGACGCCGAACTGGCCAAGTCCCTCGGCGGCAACGAGAACGGCATGCGCCGCTATGTGTTCGTGGTGCTGCGCACCGGCCCGAACAAGGTGCCGGCGGGGCAGGAGCGGACCGAAATGTTCGCCGGCCACATGGCCAATATCCAGCGCCTGGCGAATGAGCGCAAGCTGGCCTATGCCGGGCCGCTTGACGGCGTCGATGGTGCGCGCGGCATCTTCATCTTCGCGGTCGACAGCATTGACGAGGCCAAGGCCTTGGTTGCCACCGATCCCGTCATCATCAAGGGCGAAATGGTGGCCGAGTACCACACGCACTTCGGCTCCGCGGGCTTGATGATGGTGAACCAGGTCCACAACAAGATCATGAAGCCAGCGGCAAAGTGAAATTCTCGACGGTCCGCACCTTTGCCATGTCGCTGCCGGACGTCAGCGAAGAGCCGCACCACAACTACGGCTCGTTCCGCGTGAAGGGCAAGATTTTCGTCACTGTCCCGCCGGGAGAGGAGTTCATCCACGTCTTCATCCCGGAGGAGCGGCGCGAAGAAGTGCTGGCGCTGCATTCCGCCTTCGCCGAAAAACTGCTGTGGGGCGGCAAAGTAGTCGGTGTGCGCGTGCAGCTGGCTGCCGCCGACACGGCGGTCGTCAAGCAGTTGGTCAGGGAAGCTTGGGCGCACAAGGCGCCAAAACGGAAGGGAGCGTAAGGTGCGGGCGCTGTGTGTTGCGGTGATGCTCGTCGCCAGCTCCGCGGCGTGGGCGGGTGGGGAAGTGGAGGCGCCGCTGGCCGAACGCCTGGATGCGGCGCTGAAGCCCCTGTTCAAGCCCGATGCGCCCGGCGCCACGGTGATCGTCACCAAGGACGGCATGCCAGTCTTCCGCAAGGCGTATGGCCTGGCCGACGTCGACAGCAAGACGCCGATGCAGCCGGACATGCAACTGCGCATCGGCTCGATCACCAAGCAATTCACCGCGGTGGCGATCCTGATGCTGGCGGAGCAGGGCAAGCTCTCGCTGCAGGACGACATCACGCGCTTCGTGCCCGACTACCCGGTGAAAGAGAAGCGCATCACCATCGAACAGCTGCTGCAGCACACCTCCGGCATCCCCAACTACACCGGCATGGTGATGCTTGGCATGTCCGCGGACCGCGACAAGACCGTGCAGCAGATGATCGATTCGTTCAAGGACCAGTCGCTGGACTTCGAACCGGGAGCGCGCTGGTCCTACAGCAATTCGGGATACTTCCTGCTGGGGGCAATCATTGAAAAGGTGGCGGGCACGACGTACGCGGACTTCCTGGCCAAGCATATCTTCGAGCCGCTCGGCATGGAGGATACGGCGTACGAAGGGCACGAGCGCAGCGCCCAGCGCCGCATCACCGGCTACCGCGAAGGCTTCCTGAGCGGCTACCGGCCCGCCGAGGCGGTCAGCATGACCCAGCCTTTTGCGGCTGGTGCGCTGGTCTCCACCGTGGATGACCTGGCGCGCTGGGATGCGGCCATCTCCTCCGGCAGCCTGCTCAAGGCGGAAAGCTGGAAGCAGGCGTTCACGCCTTGCGCGTTGCCGAACGGTGCGAAGTGCGCCTACGGCTACGGCTGGCGCCTGGGCACGCTGCGCGGCCACCGCATGGCGGCGCACGGCGGCGACATCGCGGGCTTCAACAGCGAAGCGGTGCGCCTGCCGGACGACAAGGTGTTTGTGGCGGTGCTGGGAAACAGCAACCGCAATATGCTGAACACCGACCGCGCCGCCTTCACCGCTGCGGCCATCGCGATTGGCGATCCCTTCCCGCAGCTACGGGCCATCCCGATGACGAAGCTCGCCATGTCGGCTTTCGCCGGCACCTATCGCATGGCGGATGGCGGCATGCGCAACATCGTGTTTGACGGCTGGGGACTGCGCTTCGAGCGCAAGGGCCGCCCCGCAATGGGAATGCGGCCCTACGCGGCGAACAAATTCTTCCTGGACGGCTCGCTCATCACGCTCGACTTCACGCGCGGCCCGGACGGTGCGGTGACCGGCTTCACGCTGCATGGCACGTCCGGCGACGAAAGCGCTGAACGCATCGTCAATTAAGGCGGGAAAAAGAGACCGCCAGCTTACACGGCGCTGGCGGCCCGGACGTGCCCGCGGCTAGCGCGTCATCTGGATGCAACCTGGATCGAGATTAGTCTTGGCGCCAATCCTGCAACCGCGGGCGATTCGTCTACGTAGCTCAAATGGCCACTTACCTTATCATCGGATGCAACGACGAGGTTCATCGACATTTTGCCGTCGAGCGCCTCGAAACCGCCATGTCCAGTGTATTTGATTTCGTGTGGAGCCTGTTCGTCCACGCTGGCGTACATGCGTGCGGCCTTGCGCACCAGGTAGAGGGTCTTGCCGTTGGAGAGATCGTATGCGCCCCGGTACTGCTCGAAATCTGATGCGGGCATATACAACCGTTGTGCCTCTTTCGAGGCGGGGATCAGCACTTGCTGTTCGCCGGTGCTCTGTGCGAACGCCGTAAGGGCGAGCGCGAACAGGCTGCCGGCAGCCACTAACCGCTTCATGATTGCCTCCATTTCAGGTGTGGCCAGGTCTCTGGAATTGCCTGGCTCTTTCAATATAGTGCCCAGGTGACCGGGCTGCTACCCCGGCGTTGCCCCGAAGGGCAGGCGGAGCTTCCCCGCGCTCAGCGCGCGGCAAAGGAGAGGGTGGCATGGACTGGCGGGGCACCAGCCATACGCGGCGCGAAATTCAGTTCCCCGGTCGCGGTATCGTCATCCAGCCAGACGATCTTCATGGCGATGCTGCCGTCGGCGGCGCTGAACCTGCCGTCGCCGTGCCATGCGATTTCCTGGCGGGGTTGCTGGCCAACCTGTGCATAGAGCCGGACGGCGCCGCGCGACAGGGTGAGGGTTTGGCCGTTGGACAGGGCGTAGGCGCCCTGGTATTGGTAGAACTCTTGCGGTGAGATGAGCTTGCGCTCCAACTGGGCCTGCTTCTGCGCGGGCACAACCACCGATTGGTCAGCGCCGGTGCTGTGTTGTGCCGCTGCGCCGGCAGCAAGCACGCACAACCCGGCGGCAGCGACGTAACGCTTCATGACTGCCTCCGTTCGTGGACCAAAGGGCGCCGGCTCTCAATTCTTATCCGACACAATTCACTATAGCCCGCTGGCACGGAGGCGGTGGTTCAATCTTTTGATGAAACTTTCAAAGGCGATACCTTACGCATATGTCCCTTCAGGGCCGGTACGTCACGCGATACACCTTGTGTGCGTGGTCGTCGGAAACCAGTATCGAACCATCGGGCATCACGGCGATATCGACGGGCCGGCCGCTGACTTCTTCGTTCTGCAGGAAGCCGTCGATGAAGGCGGTGTCGCTGACCATCTTGTTGCCGTACAAGGTGACCAGGCGCACCTGGTAGCCGATCTTGCTGCTGCGGTTCCAGGACCCGTGTTCCGCGATCAGCAGCTGGTTGCGGTACTGCTCGGGGAACTGGGTGCCGGTGTAGAAGGCCAGACCGAGCGGCGCGACATGCGGGCCCAGCGCCGCTACAGGCGGCACGTAGCTGTCGCAGCTCTTGCCTTTGCCGAACTGCGGGTCGGGCAGCACGCCGCCATGGCAGTAGGGGAAGCCGAAGTGCATGCCGGGCTTGGGCGCCACATTCAGCTCACACGATGGCATGTTGTCGCCCAGTTCGTCGCGGCCGTTATCGGTAAACCACAGCTCCTTGGTCACCGGATGCCAGGTGAAGCCAACGGTGTTGCGCACGCCGCGCGCGAACAGTTCCCAGTTGCTGCCGTCCGGGTTCATGCGCCAGATCTTGGAATAGGCCTCCTCTTCCTTGTCGCAGACGTTGCAGGGGGCGCCGATCGGGATGTACAGCTTGCCGTCCGGGCCGGCCTTGATGTACTTCTCGCCATGCCAGGTGTCGGCCGGCAGGTCGTCCTTGACGACCTTGTAGGCCGGCTTGCTGGCGTAGGTTTTCTCGATGTCGTCGAAGCGGATGATGCGCGAGATCTCGCCCACGTACAGCGCGCCGTTCAGCAGGGCCACGCCATTCGGCTTGTTGAGGCCTTCGGCCACGGTGACCACTTTCTCGGCCACGCCATCCTTGTCGGCATCGACCAGGGCGTAGACCTTGCCGGCCTTGCGCGAACCGACAAAGACCAGGCCGCTGGCGGTCACGGCCAGCTCGCGCGCGCTCTCGACTTTGTCGGCATACACCGCAATCTGGAAGCCTTTCGGCAGCTTCAGCGCGGACAGGCCCTTGGCAGGCGATGCCGCTGCGGCGGCCGGGGCGGCGGCAGCGGCGGTTGGGACGGCGGCGGCATTCGTACCGGTCGCGGCGGCTTTGCGGGCGGCGGCGTTGGCCGGCATCAGGTAGTCGGCCAGCTGGCTGACCTGGGCGGCGCCCAGTTGCTGGCCCCAGGCCGGCATGCCCTTGTCGGGGACGCCCTTGCTGATCAGCCGCACCAGGTTGGCCTTGGTCGGCTGCCCATGCAGCCATGTGGCATCGGCCAGGTTGGGGCCGGCGGCGCCTTCCAGGTCCTTGCCATGGCACTGGGCGCAGTTGGCCAGGTAAAGCTTATGGGCGGCGGCCATGCCGGCAGGGGTGCTTGCCAGGGCCGGCAGGGAGAGCAGGGCGGCCAGGGCCGCCGAAACCAGCGTCGAAGTCTTCTTATACATTGATTTTTCCTTCTGGAATGACGTAAAGGCAGGCGAATTATCCGCCTGTTCCCTGTTTTTTGCATTTCGTCGCATAGGGCAGGACGGTGGCGGGGGCCGCCGATATGATGAAACCATCGAAAAACCAGTCATTCGGGGAGCCGCACAATGAACATCGCCAAACACATGGAAGCCATCTTCCTCGCCACGCTGTTGGTCCTGGGTGGTATTAATATGGCAACTGCAAAAGCCGTCCGCCCGGCAGGTCCCCTGTCGCCGGCCGATGCTGCCGCCGAGGCCGAGAGTGCGATCCCCGAGCTGCCTTTTGTCCTCATGGCGGCCAACCTGTGATAATGCGCCGATGACTTACCAAGGAACCATGATGAAGAAACCATTCCAGATCGGCTTATTGTTCACCGCGCTCTGCCTGTTCCTGGGCCTGGCCCGCGCCGACGATACCACCACCGAAAACCGGGCCATCGATGCCCGCGTGGTGCGCGTCAAACTCGATGGCGTGATCGACCTCAAGCTGCGCCGCGGCGATACGCCGGCGCTGGTGATCACCACCGACAAGCGCTATGTGAACAAGGTGACGGCGGTGCAGACTGGCGACACACTCTACCTCGATACGGAAAGCCGCGGCATCAAGCTGAACCGCTCGGCAGTCAAGGTGGAATTGGTGCTGCCGCAACTGCGCGAGCTGGTGTCGGAAGGCGTGGGCAGCTCCGAGGTCAGCGGCTTCAGCGGCGAAAACATCGACCTGACCCTGGATGGGGCAGGCAGCATGAAGGTGGTCTGCGATTACAAGAAGCTGAAGGCCAACCTGGGCGGCGTCGGCAGCATGCATGTGTGGGTGACGGAGAACGAGAACGTCGACCTCGACCTGCAGGGCGCCGGCTACATCACGATCGGCGGCCGCAGCAAGAACCTGAAGGCGACGCTGGGCGGTCTGGGCGGCCTGAATGCGCAGCAGTTCAAGGTGGACGACGTGAACCTGGAACTGAGCGGCCTGGGCAACGCGACCGTCAACGCCATCAATAACGCGAACCTGAGTTTGAGCGGACTGGGCTCCGTCACCGTGTACGGCAAGCCGGCCAACCGCAACGTCAGTGTGGACGGGCTGGGCAAGGTGAGCTGGAAGTAATGTGCGGGATGTAATTCCTGAGTAGTGCATAAGACAGATAAATCAACAGCACCATGAAAAAACTACGAGGCGTGTTATTCGCGCTCGGCATCGCACTAGGGCTGCAGGCCAGTGCCCATGCCGGGTTCGCGGAAGGGGCCACGGCGTATAACAACAAGAACTATGCGCTGGCCTACAAAGAGATCCTGCCGCTGGCCAAGGCGGGCAATACCGATGCCGAGCACCTGCTCGGCCTGATGTATTACATGGGCCGCGGCGTGCCGCAGGACTACAAGCAGGCGCTGGCCTGGCACCGCAAGGCGGCCATCAAGGGCAAGGCGGATGCGCAGTATGTGGTCGGTGCCATGTATTACACCGGCAATGCGGTGATCCAGGACCATAAGGAGGCGGTGACCTGGTTCCGCAAGGCGGCGGAACAGGGCCATGCGGAGGCGCAGCAGGTGCTGGGGCTGATGTACCGGTATCACATCGGCGGCATGCCGCAGGATAATGTGATCGCCTACATGCTGTGGAACCTGGCGGCAGCCGGCGGCTCGGCCAATGCGGCGGAACAGCGCGCGGCCGTGGCACGCAATATGAGCCAGGAGCAGATCGAGGAAGGGCAGGCGCTGTCGGCTGCGTGGAAGCGGGGGACGCCGCTTCCTCGTTCGTCGCGCACGGGGGGCGGCTGAAAACCTTGGAAACCTGAAAACCGGGGTCCGGCCCTTCGGGCCGTACCCCGGTTTTCAGGTTTTACAGGTTATAATCCCGCCCTTCGCATATGCCGTCCCACATGGAATCGCTCCTCATCTCCACCGGCGTCGTCGCCCTGGCCGAAATCGGCGACAAGACCCAATTGCTGGCCTTCCTGCTGGCGGCCCGCTTCAAGAAGCCCTTGCCGATCATCGCCGGCATCCTGGTCGCCACCATCTTCAATCACGGTCTGGCCGGCGCGCTGGGCGCCTGGATCACCTCACTGCTCACGCCCGACGTGCTGCGCTGGGTGCTGGGCCTGTCCTTCCTCGGCATGGCCGCCTGGACCCTGGTGCCGGACGAAATCGAGGACGACGAAGCAGCCATCGCAGGCAGGTTCGGCGTGTTCGGCGCCACCCTGGTGACCTTCTTCCTGGCCGAGATGGGCGACAAGACCCAGGTCGCCACCGTGGCCATGGCGGCCCACTATCCCGACCCGCTGCTGGTGGTGGCCGGCACCACGCTCGGCATGCTGTTGGCCGACGTGCCGGCCGTCTTTGCCGGCGACAAGCTGGCGGCGAAAATTCCGCTCAAGCTGGTGCACGGCATTGCCGCCGCCATGTTCGCCGCGCTGGGCGTGGCCACCCTGCTGGGCCTGGGCGCGCGCTTCGGCGTGTAAGCGCTACAATCGCCTCTTTCCCCAAGAGGTGACAGCATGATGCGAGCGATCGAAATCGAGAAACCCGGCGCGGCCGACGTGCTGCGCCTGTGCGAACGGCCGTTGCCGGTGGCAGGGCAGGGCGAGCTGCGCATCCGTGTGCACGCGGCCGGCGTCAACCGCCCGGACGTATTCCAGCGCATGGGCAGCTACGCGCCGCCGCCCGGCACCACCGACATTCCCGGCCTGGAAGTGGCGGGCGAGATCGTCGATGGCGACCTGGCCGCCAGCGGGTTCAAGGTCGGCGACATGGTGTGCGCCCTGGTGCAGGGCGGCGGCTACGCGGAATACGTGACGGCGCCAGTCGAGCAATGCCTGCCGGTGCCGCGTGGCCTGTCGCCGCTGGAAGCGGCTGCATTGCCGGAGACCTTCTTCACCGTCTGGAGCAATGTGTTCGACCGCGCCGGGCTGGGCAAGGGCGAAACCCTGCTGGTGCAGGGCGGCACCTCGGGCATCGGCGTGACGGCGATCCAGCTGGCGCGCGCGCTAGGCCACCGCGTGTTCGCCACGGCCGGCAGCGACGAGAAGGCGCGGGCCTGCGAAGCCTTGGGCGCGGCGCGCGGCATCAATTACCGCAGCGAGGACTTTGCGGCCGTAGTGCGCGAGCTGACCGGCGACACCGGGGTGGACGTGATCCTGGACATGGTGGGCGGCGACTACCTGCCGCGCGAGATCAGCTGCCTGGCCGACGATGGCCGAATCGTCATCATTGCGCTGCTGGGTGGCGCCAAGGGGACGCTGGACATGGGGCAGGTATTGAAGCGGCGTTTGACCATCACTGGTTCCACGCTGCGGCCGCGTTCGGTGGCCTTCAAGGGAGCCATTGCGCGGCAGTTGCGCGACAAGGTGTGGCCGCTGATCGAGGCGGGGGATATCAAGCCGGTGATCTATGAGAGCTTCCCGCTGGAGCAGGCCGCCAAGGCGCATGCGCTGATGGAAAGCAGCAATCATATTGGCAAGATTGTGTTGCAGGTTTTGTAAGCTGCAAAACCGGGAAAACCAGGGAAACCGGACAACCGGGGTCCGACCCTCGGGTCGTACCCCGGTTGTCCGGTTTTTTCGGTTTTTTGTGGTTTCCAGGTTTCCGGTTTGCAGGTTTTGCGTGCAGCAAGCTACAATTACGGGTTATTAGAAAATAAGCCACTATGCGACGCAAACTGGTCATCGGTAACTGGAAAATGAACGGCAGCCGTGCCGCCAACACTACCCTGTTGGCAGGCATCAAGGCTGGCCTGGGTGACGCAAAGGCCGATACCGCGGTCTGCGTCCCGGCCCCGTATCTGGCACAATGTGAGGCTGAACTCACGGGCAGCGCGATTGCCTGGGGTTCGCAAGATGTGTCAGCCCATGCATCGGGTGCTTACACGGGGGAAGTTTCGGCGGCCATGCTGCTGGACTTCGGCAGCAAATACGCCATCGTCGGCCATTCCGAGCGCCGCGCCTACCACCAGGAAAACAATGCCCTGGTCGCGCAAAAGGCGCTGGCCGCCGTGACGGCCGGCCTGGTGCCGGTGGTGTGCGTGGGCGAAACGCTGGAGCAGCGTGAAGCCGGCAGCACCGCCGAGGTGGTCGGCGCACAGCTGGATGCGGTGCTGGAAACACTGAGCGCCGAACAGCTGGAAAAGATTGTGCTGGCGTACGAGCCCGTCTGGGCCATCGGCACCGGCAAGACCGCCACTCCGGCCATGGCGCAGCAAGTGCATGCGCTGCTGCGCGCCAAGGTGGCGAAGAAGAATGCGGCGGCAGCCGCCACCGTGCAGATCCTGTACGGTGGCAGCATGAAGCCGGATAACGCCAGGGAATTGCTGGCCCAGCCGGATATCGACGGCGGCCTGATTGGCGGTGCGGCACTGAAGGCGGCGGATTTCCTCGCCATCATCCAGTCCGCATGAAGCGCGGGAATTTTATTATTTAAGGAATAGCATGAACACTTTGTTCAATCTGGTTATCGTAGTGCAGGTCATCTCCGCCGTGGCGATCATCGGCCTGGTCCTGCTGCAGCATGGCAAGGGCGCCGACATGGGCGCGGCCTTCGGTTCCGGCGCCTCCGGCAGCCTGTTTGGCGCCTCCGGCTCCTCGAACTTCCTGTCCAAGTCGACCGCCCTGGCGGCCGCGATCTTCTTCGCCGCCACCCTGGGCCTGTCGGTGCTGGCCAACAAGGGCAATGTCTCGGTGGGTGCGGGCGTGATGGAAAACGTCAAGGCCCCGGCCGCCGCGCCGGCTCCGGTGGAAGGCGCTGCCGCGATCCCGTCGGCGGCTCCGGCGCCTGCCCCGGCTGCCCCGGCAGCTGCCGCCCCGGCCGAAGCGCCAGCCGCTCCGGCAGCCAGCGCGCCAGCGGCATCCGCGCCGGCGGCTGCGGCCCCTGCCGCCTCGCCAGCGAAGTAAAACTGGCAAGTTTGAACTTTTTTCCGCTTTTCTTCTTGATTATGCGCAATGTGCATTAACAAAGCATTGATCACAGTGTAGAATAGCGGCCTATTGCCGACGTGGTGAAATTGGTAGACACGCTATCTTGAGGGGGTAGTGGCGCAAGCT